>JBNKKA010000229.1:0-5976 GCA_050291585.1 Desulfobacteraceae bacterium | reverse complement strand
TATCCCCCACCATCAGAAGCCCCTTGAGGTGCTGAGGGGCCTCATGGCCGATTACCGGCCCGCCGCCCTCCCCGAACTCCCCCGCTTCTGGGGGGGGATGATCGGATACATTACCTACGAGATGGTCTCCTTTTTTGAGAAGATTCCCCACGACTGGCCGGCGGATCAGCCCCTGGGCCACTTCATCATCCCAGATGAGGTCCTGATATTCGATAATATCAAAAATACCCTCCTCTGCCTGGCCCTGGCCTTTACCGAGGGCAAGGTGGCGACCGAAGTCCTCTACGACGAGACCTGCCGGCGCTTGAACAACTTGCTGGAGCTCCTGGCGGGCCCCCTGCGGCCGGGGGTGTCCGCAACAGGGTCGACGGCGGATCAGGCCCTTCCCGTAGCCCTGGGCACGCCTGTGCCCGATGACGACTTCCGCGCTCAGGTGGCCAAGGTCAAGGACCACATCCTGGCCGGGGACGTGATCCAGACGGTGATCTCCCAGCCCTTTACCTGTGACAACCCGCCGGACAGCCTATGCCTCTACCGGGCCCAGCGTTACATCAACCCCTCGCCCTATCTTTTCTTTCTCGATCTGGGGGACGGGGTACTGGTGGGGTCATCGCCAGAGACCATGGTGCGCCTGGAGAGTGGCGTGGCCACGCTGAGGCCCATCGCCGGCACCCGCCCCCGGGGGGCCACCGAGCAGGAAGATCGCGCCCTGGCCAGCGAGCTTCTGGCCGACGAGAAAGAGCGCGCCGAACACCTCATGCTGGTGGACCTGGGGCGTAATGACCTGGGGCGTGTGGCCAGCATCGGCACCGTCCAGGTCACCGACCTCATGGTGGTGGAGCGATACTCCCACGTGATGCACCTGGTCTCCAACATCATCTGCGACCTCAAGCCCGAGGTGGACGCCTGGGACCTCATCCGGGCGACTTTCCCGGCGGGCACCCTCAGCGGAGCCCCAAAAGTGCGCGCCATGGAGATCATCGCCGATCTGGAGGAGACCCCTCGGGGCCCTTACGGTGGCGCGGTTGGGTACATCGCCTTCAATGGCAATATGGACCTGGCCATCACCATCCGCACCGCCGAGCTGCGTGCGGGTAAGCTCACCGTGCAAGCCGGGGCGGGCATCGTGGCCGACAGCGATCCCGAGCGTGAACGCATGGAAACCGTCAACAAGGCCCGTGGCGTGGGCAAGGCTCTGGAGCTGGCCTGCGCCGGCGGCGTCCGGCGGGAGGGAGGTGGACAATGATATTGATGATCGATAACTACGACAGCTTTACCTACAACCTGGTGCAGTACCTGGGCCAGATCGGTGCCGAGGTGGTGGTTCACCGCAACGACGCTATCGACCTGGAGCAGGTGGACGCGCTCAACCCCGCCGGCATCGTCATCTCCCCGGGTCCGGGCCGGCCCGAGTCCGCCGGCATCAGCGTGGACCTGATTCGGCAATACTCTGGCCGCAAGCCCCTCCTGGGGGTCTGCCTGGGGCACCAGAGCATCGCCGCCGCCTTCGGGGGAGAGGTGGTTGCCGCCAAGAAGCTCATGCACGGCAAGACGTCGACGGTCACCGCCGACGGGGAGCACCTCTTCGAGGGAATCAAAAAGCCTTTCCAGGCCATGCGCTACCACAGCCTGGCGGTGCGCCGCGAGAGCCTGCCCGACTGTCTGGCGGTCAACGCCGAGGCCGAGGATGGCGAGATCATGGGGCTGCGCCACCGGGAGCACGCCACCTGGGGGATCCAGTTCCACCCCGAGTCGATCATGACCCCGGTGGGAAAGCGGTTGCTCAGGAACTTTGTTAACTGCACCTAAACGACCTGAACCGCGGACTATATTGACTGATAGTTGAAAGAGGAGACGACCATGTTTCGAGACCACCTGCAGACCATCATCAACGGCGAGAATTTGACCGAAACCCAGAGCGCGGAGATGATCGGCACAATACTGGCCGGTGAGGCCACAGACGCCCAGATCGGCGCCTTCATGGGCGCCCTGGCCACCAAGGGGGAGACCTTCGAGGAGTTGGCCGGGGCGGCCCGCGCCATGCGCAAGGCGGCCCTGCGAATCCAGACCACCGGCAGCCCGGTGGTGGACACCTGCGGTACCGGTGGCGACGGGGCCAAGACCTTCAATATCTCCACCACCACCGCCTTCGTAGTGGCCGGTTGCGGAGTAACCGTGGCCAAGCACGGCAACCGCTCGGTCTCCAGTCAGTGCGGCTCGGCCGACGTGTTGGAAGCCCTGGGGATCAACCTCACCACACCGCCCGAGGTGGTCGAAGAGGCCATCGCCGAGATTGGCATCGGGTTTCTCTTCGCCCCCCTCTACCACGGGGCCATGAAACATGCCGGCCGGGCGCGCCAGGAGATCGGCCTGCGCAGCATCTTCAACATGCTGGGGCCCCTCACCAACCCGGCGGCGGCCAACTGCCAGCTCATCGGCGTCTTCGCACCCGAACTGACCGAGATGTTCGCCCAGGCTTTGCAGCTGCTCGGGGCCACCAGCGCTCTGGTGGTGCATGGCCACGACGGCCTGGACGAGATTACCGTCTGCGCCCCCACGCGGGTTTCCCAGCTCAAGGACGGCCTCGTGCGCACCTACGACCTGGATCCCGAACCCCTTCTCGGTCAGCTCTACGGCCCAGAGGCCCTGGCCGGCGGGGATCCGGCGGAGAACGCCGCCATCACCCGCGCCATCCTCGGCGGGGAGGCTGGCGGCCGCCGCGACATCGTCTGCCTCAACACCGCCGCGGCCCTGGTGGCCGCTGACAAGGCCGCCGATTTTAAAGAGGGGCTCGCGAAAGCGGTCGCCGCCATCGATAGTGGAGCGGCTTTGGAGAAGTTGGAGGCGCTGGTAAGCTATTCCCAAGAGAATGGATAGAACCCATGAGCAGTGATTTCCTAAAAAAGATTTTGGCCCACAAGCAGGATGAGGTGGCCCGTGCCAAGCGGGCCGTGCCCCAGGCGGAACTTGAGTCTCGCCTGGCTGCGGCCCCGCCCGTGCGCAGCCTGGGTGCGGGCCTGGCCGAGCCTGGCCCCCGGGGAGCCAACATCATCGCCGAGATCAAGCGCGCCTCGCCTTCCAAAGGGGTGTTCAAGGCCGATCTGGACGCCGCTAGCCAGGCCCAGGCTTATGTTGACGGCGGGGCCCGGGCCATATCGGTCCTCACCGACGAGGCCTTCTTTAAGGGGAGCCTAACCGATCTGATCGCCGTGCGGGCGGTGAGCCCCATTCCCGTGCTGCGCAAGGAGTTTATCCTCGATGCCTATCAGCTCTACGAGGCCCGCGCGGCTGGGGCCGATGCCGTCCTCCTCATCGTGCGCATGCTCACCCCGGCTCGGCTTGGCGAACTCCTGGCCACCTGCCATGGGCTCGGCATGGAGGCCCTGGTGGAGATCCACGGAGAGGCGGAACTGGCCACGGCCACCCGCTGCGGGGCGCGCCTGATCGGGATCAACAACCGCGACCTGGCCACCTTCGAGACCGATCTGGACATCGCCCTGCGCCTGGCCAGACGCCTGCCGGCCGACCGCATCCCCGTGGCCGCCAGCGGCATCAGCGACCGCGCGGACATCCAGTACAACCTCGACCAAGGGCTATTCAACTTTCTCATCGGCGAGAGCCTGGTGCGCAGCGCCAACCCGAAAAAGCACCTGGACCGCCTCCTGGGCGGGGAGGGGGTTTCATGAAAAACCTTCGACCCCAGGTGAAGATCTGCGGTCTGACCCGGGTGGATGAGGCGGTGGCCTGCGCCCGGGCCGGAGCGGACGCCATCGGCCTGGTATTCTACCCCCCCAGCCCGCGGCATGTGAGCGTCGCCACCGCCGGCGAGATTGCCGCCGCCCTCCCTCCGGCGGTGGCCAAAGTCGGTGTGTTTGTGGATGCACCCAAGGACACTGTCCTCGAAACGGCCCGCGCGGCCGGCCTCACCGCCGTTCAATTGCACGGCGGGGAAACCCCCGCCATGGTGGCCGAATTGAAAGCTGCCGGCTTGATGGTGATCAAGGCCCTCTTCGCCGCCAAGGCGCCCGGCGTAGAATTGGCCGACACCTTCGGCGCTGACGCCGTTCTTTTCGAGCAGGGCGCCGGCCGTCTGCCGGGGGGCAACGCCGAAATCTGGGACTATAGCCTGGCCCGAAGGTCGGACCTGATCCGAAAGTCGGACCTGATCCGGAGATCGGACCTCGGCAGAAAGCAGATCCTTGGCCCGCCCCTGATCCTGGCCGGCGGGCTGGCGCCTGATAATGTAACAGGCGCCATCGCAAAGGCCAGACCCGACGCCATCGACCTGAGCTCTGGGGTGGAGGCCAGCCCGGGGCGCAAACAGATAGAACTGGTAAAAAGCCTCATGGCGGCGGTTGACGCCTGCGGCTCCCAATACGGCGACACTGCGGTTCAAGCTTTAAGGAGAATATTCTGATGACAGCAGATTCAACCCCCACCATGCCCGATGCGGGCGGCCATTTCAGCGCCTTCGAGCGGCAGATCGATTCCAACCTGGACAATCCGCGTCTGGCGGAAGTGCTGGGAGAGCAGACGGCGGCCTACAAGGCGGCAACGCGGGTCGGTGGCTGAGGGGGGGCGTTTCAGTTTGATACGATATCGGGGGGCTCTGGTCGATGGGCCAGAGCCCTTTTTACTTCATCCAGGGTGTAGGGCTTGGGGATCACCCCGCTGAAGCCGTAGCGCTGGTAGTCGGTGAGGACGGGATCGCTGTTGTAGCCGCTGGAGACGAAGGCACGCACGCTAGGATCGATGCGCTTTAGGGCCTCGAGGGTCTTGCGACCACCCATGCCCCCCTTGATGGTCAGATCGAGGATCACTGTCCCGAATGGTTTGTCGGATGCCTGGGCTTCCTTATAAAGCGCCACGGCAGCCTCCCCATGGGGGGCATGGGAGACCTGGTAACCTAGATGGCTGAGGAGCATCTCGGCCACTTCCCAGACCAGGGTCTCATCCTCCAGGACCAGGATACGTTCCCCGCCTTGGTTTGGTTCATCCGTTTTCGGCGCCAGGGCGGCCTGTGTTTTCTTGGGATCGGCGATGTCCAGAGGCAGAAAGAGGTGCACGGCGGTGCCACCGCCGGAACGTGCTTCCACGGAAGCGTAACCCTGGTGCTTCTGCACAATGCTGTGGGTAATGGCCAGGCCGAGGCCGGATCCCTTTTCGGCGCCCATGGGTTTGGTGGTGAAGTAGGGGTCGAAGATTTTGTCGACGATCTTTTTGGGGATGCCGGGCCCCCGGTCGCAGACGCTGATGCGTAAATAGCCTCCCGGCAAGACAACTTCGCCGATGCCCTTTTCTATCTGGGTGCAGTCCGCACGGACCAGAATCTCTCCCCCTCTGGGCGTATTTTCACGGGCGTTGATGATCACATTTTCAACGGCCTGCAAGAGTTGCGCTTTATCGCAATGAAGCAGTTGGCACTCCGGGGCCACCTCCAGGCGAATTCCCACCGGATGGCCCTTGGTTGTGTTATCGCCAGCCTGGGCCAGGAGCGGCGCCACAGCCACCTGACGCCTTATGGGGTGGCCTCCCTGAGAGAAGGTCAGGAGACGCGAGGCCAGCTGCTTGGCCCGCATGGCGGCCTCCATTGCCTTATTAAGGTAGGGCCGGCTTCCGTTATCATTCGTTTGCTTGAGTTCCGTCAGGGAGATATACCCCATGACGGCGGTCAGCATGTTGTTGAAGTCGTGGGCGATGCCCCCGGCGAGCACACCGACCGATTCCAGTTTGCGGGTCTTGAGGATCTCCTCCTGGAGGTGACGGTTCTCGGTGATGTCACTGCTGATCACTACAACTCCGTCCAAGCCATCCCCCTCGGTTGTCACCGGGTAGGCCTGTATCAGCCAGGAGTGTCCATCGGCATCTTCGATCTCGTTTTTATGGCTGTTTCCGTCTGTCAGGGTCAGCTTCACCGGACAACCGTCACAAGGTTGTCGTTTTCCTCCCCAGATCTCATAACAATACCTGCCAAGG
>JBNKKA010000228.1:0-5986 GCA_050291585.1 Desulfobacteraceae bacterium | reverse complement strand
CTCCATCTTCTGGGCCCGCTGGAGGCGCGCTTCCAGATTGGCGCGGCGATTTTCGGCGATCTTGCGGTCGATGTTTTCGCGGCGCAGGTGGCCAATAGCCTTGCGCAGCTCACGGGTGCGTTCGGCCACGCGCGCCTCGAGCTCATCGCCATGGTCACGCAGGGCCTGCTCGGCCTGGCGGCGCTCGTCGAGCTCACTGCGCAGGGTGGTGGCCATCTGGTTGAAGGCTCGCGCCAGATCGCCGATCTCGTCCTGGCTGGACTGGTCGATGCGATAGTCCAGATTCCCTTTTGAGAGGGCCTTGGTACCATCGTGCAAGGCCTTGATGGGTGCCGTGATCACCTTTGACAGGGTGATACCCAGGCCCACGGCCAGGAGGACCATGCCGATGCTGAGGAGGGCGATTTCTTTTCCGATGGCGTTCAATTGGCGGTTCAGGGAGGTGAAGGCGTACTCGACGGTGAGCAGATAGCGCACCTTGCTGAGGGTTACGACCGGGGCCGTGATCTCCAGGTAGCTCAGCCCATCATTGTGCACATGGCGCTCATGGGGTTTGCGCGCTTCGATGACGATGTCGTGAAACGGCTGGCGATCCAGGGTCTTGGGAGCATCAGGATGGGTGGAGAGCCACAGGCGACCGTCCACCGACCAGATGGAGATGGCGCGGATGTCGCTGTCGGCCACCACCCGGCCAGCGGTGTCCAGGACGGTGATATAGTCTGAAGCGAGGATGAAGGGGGTCGCCATCTGGCTGAAGGTGGCCGTTACGGCCATACCGCTGCGCTCGACCTCAGCCATTAGGGCGTCGGCGATGTGCCGGTGCACGATGGTGATGAAAAGGGAGAAGGTCAGGATCACCAGGGCAGTTATGGCGATGACGATCTTGGTGCGGATGCGTATGGGCGGTATGCGCATGGGGGGTTCCAGACCAGGCGATTCAGTCGTCATTCTTTCGTTTCGTCGAGATGAGGGGCGCGGGGCTGTCGAACGGCCTAACATCCACAAAGCTATTTGACGAATGGCTCAATCTTGTTTAAGTTGTCTTCGATAACATGCCCCTCGGCAGGGTGCAAACCCTATACCCCGTTGTAGCAACTCCTACCCGCCGTCTTGCATCCCGCCAGCGTTAACTTCAGAAACGGCACTGCGTTGAGCTACCTGTGCGAATATCCCCAGTCCACCTGTGTTTTTAATCATTTGGGAGAAGAGCGCTTGAAACCCTCATACACTGAATTGGCCCAACGGGTTGTCCAGCTCGAAACCGAGAATGCGCGTTTGAACCAGCAACAGCAGCGGCTGCCTGGACACAAAGACCTGCTTCAGTTGGTGGTGGAACACACGCCGGCGGCCATTGCCATCCTGGATCAGGATCTACGCTATCTGAGCTTCAGCAATCGCTACCTCAAGGATTACGGCCTAAAGGCACGCGACCTGTTGGGGTGCATACATCACGAGGTATTTCCCGATCTGCCTTTGCGCTGGAAAGTGGAACACATGCGCTGCCTTCAAGGTGAACGCGTTGGTCCCTTGGTGGATATTCTCCAACGGTCCGGTGGCCGTCAGGAATGGGTCAAACGCGAGCTCGCCCCCTGGTATCGACCGGACGGTAGGGTCGGAGGCATCATTATCTTCAATGAGATCATCACCCGGGAGCGCGAAGCCATCGCCGCTCTGCAGGAGAGCGAACAACTCTACCGTGACTTGGTGGAGAGCATCCACGACGTGATCTACGCCATTCGACCCAGCGGAAAGCTGACCTACATCAGCCCCAGCATCGAATCAATCCTGGGCTACACGGCAGAGGAGATCGTGGGAAAACACTTTCTAACCTTCGTGGACCAGCGTGATCGTGAACGTATTGGCGCTGCCTTTCGGCAGCGGCCCACCAGCGAGGTATACGCCAGCGAGTTCCGCCTGATGACAAAGGATGGCAACCACCGCTGGGTGCGCTCTTCCACCCAGCCGATTTACGGTGAAGACAGCCTCCTGCGAGAATTTCGAGGTGTGGTGACCGACATCAGTCAAGAGAAACAGGCGGCCGCCGAACACCAACAGATGGTCGAACAGCTCCAGCGTGCCCAGCGTATGGAGGCCCTGGGGACGCTGGCCGGTGGCGTGGCCCATGATCTCAATAACATTCTATCGGGCATCGTTTCCTATCCCGATCTGCTGCTCATGGATCTGCCTCGTGATTCGTCGCTGCGTAAGCCTGTCGAGACCATGAAAGCCACCGGTCAGCGGGCCGCCGCCGTCGTCCAGGATCTCCTGTCCCTGGCCCAGCGGGGGGTGATGGCCGCGGAAGTCGTCAATCTCAACGATTTGATACGACATTGCCTCCAAAGCCCAGAATGGTTGAAGATCGGCGCGGAGCACCCGATGGTTCGCATAGATACCCGGCTTGAGACCGATCTCCTCTGTGTCGAGGGGTCTCCCGTTCACCTGGCTACGGCGATCATCAACCTGCTGTGCAACGCGCTCGATGCCATCGATGCCGAGGGCGTCATTCGCATTGCCACTATCAACTATCATATCGAAATGAGGGCCGAAGCATTCCCCCTGAGGGGACTGGAAGGCGGAGACTACGTTCAGCTAAGCATCAGCGACGATGGCCGCAGCATCTCGGAGACAGATTGCAAACGGATCTTCGAGCCCTTTTATACGCGTAAGATGATGGGGCGCAGCGGTACCGGCCTGGGTATGGCGGTGGTGTGGGGGACGGTGACGGATCACGCAGGGACCATCGATCTCACGAGCCGCGAAGGGCAGGGCACTACAGTGAGCGTCACTCTCCCGGCGACCCGCAAAGTTCCGCAGACAAAGGTGGCGGACGATTCGGAAAGCTATCGCGGAAAGGGTCAATCCCTGCTGGTGGTGGACGATGAGGAGGAGCAGCGTCTTATCGCCACCCGGATTCTCAACCGCCTGGGATATCACGCCACGGCGGTGGAGAGCGGGGAGGCTGCGCTGGCGCATCTTGCCCGAAACCCGGTGGATTTGGTCCTGCTGGACATGATTATGGATCCTGGTATCGACGGGTTGGAGACCTTTCGTCGGATTCGGGCCCAAGATCCGGATCAGGCCGTCATTTTGGTGAGTGGATACGCACAGACCGAACGGATCCAGAAGGCCCTTGCATTGGGGGCCGCCCTCTGCCTGCGCAAACCATACACCGTCGCCAATATCGGTCGGGCCGTATGCGGCCAGTTTCAAAGTGCTACGGAGACTGCGGATCGAACCCTGGCGCTATGATTTTATGCTTAATCTCATGGGAATAGGTTCGCGCCGAAGGTGTCCACAACCAGTTTCAGAATTGTCAGGCCCACCACGGCCAGCAGGAAGATGCGTACCAGCCCGACCCCGCGAAGGATCACCAGGCGGCTGCCCAGATAGGCGCCTACCACCTGCCCTACACCCATGACGATGCCTGCGCTCAAGACCACCTTGCCGCCCAGGAGGAAGAAGAGCAGGGCGGCGATATTGCTCGTGAAGTTGGTGATCTTAGTGTGGGCCGTGGCCTTCTTGAGGTTGAAGCCCATGAGCATTACGAAGGCCAAGGCCCAGAAAGAGCCCGTGCCCGGTCCGAAAAAGCCGTCATAAAACCCAAGAGACAGCCCCAAGGGCAGGTAAAAAGTCAATTTTCTCAGACGGGGTGGCCGGTCGTGATACCCGAAATCGGGACTGCAGAGGGTGTAGAGAAACACCAGAACCAGCATCACGGGTATCAGGTAAGTCAGGACAGCGGCCGAGAGCAGTTGGATCGTAACGGTGCCTAAGGCGGCGCCGGTGAAGGTGGCGGCGATCCCCCAGAGCATCTCTCCGGGTGCCACCAGTCCCTGACGACGGTAGTTGAGGGCGGCGGTCAAGCTGCCGAAGCTGCTCTGCAATTTGTTGGTGCCCAGGGCTAGATGGGGGGGCAGTCCGGCGGTCAGGAGGACGGGTAGGGCGATCATGCCCCCGCCCCCGGCGATGCTGTCAACAAACCCTGCGCACAAACCGCCACCCCACAGCAGCGCCAGGGTGGTCAGAGACCAGTGATCCATAATTGCCTTCCACCTAATTACTTCCGGCGCCTTGCCGTCAAATATGCACTGACCCAACTAAGCCCCCCCTTGATAATGACTCCAGTACTACCAAAAGGTCCGCTCCGCACAAGGGGGGGCATTAACCTGAAAACCAAAAAAGGGCAAGGGATGGCATCCTGCGCCACCCGGATTTTGGACGCTACGATCTATCCTGTCTGACAAAGTGCTACTACGGCGCCTCCATCATGCCCGTGGAGGTGCTCAAGGAACTCATGGAGCGCCTGCCCGGGTGCAAGGTCTACAACTATTACGGTCAGACCGAACTGGCCCCCTACCACACCATTCTGAAGGCTGAAGACGCCCTGGCAAAGCTCGGCTCCGCAGGCCGTGCGGGGCTGAACATGGAGACCCGCCTGGAGGATGAGAGCCGTCAGCCCATCGAGACCGCAGGTGTGCCCGGTGAGATCTGCGGCAAAGGCCCCCACGCCATGATCATGTATTTCAAGGATCCGGATAAAACCGAGGCGGCCATGCAGGGGGGCTGGTTCCACTCCGGCGACATCGGCATCCTCGATGAAGATCGCTATATCGCGGTGGTGGACCGCAAGAAAGACATGATCAAAACCGGAGGCGAGAATGTCTCCACCCGAGAGGTGGAGGAGGCCATCTACCTGGACAAGCGCGTGGAGGAGGTGGCCGTCATAGGGTCGCCCCACCCCAAATGGGTCGAGGCGGTCACGGCGGTGGTGGTCCCGCGCAAAGGCGAAACCATCAGCGAGGCGGAGATCATCGCGCTGTGCAAAAAGGAACTGGCCGGGTTCAAAGTCCCCAAGGCGGTGGTCTTTGTTGAGGCGCTCCCCAAAACTCCAACCGGTAAGATCCTGAAACGCGACATGCGTGAAACTTACCGTCAATTGCATTGCTGAGGCGGCGCATTGAGCCTTTTAGTGGGCTTTGGTCGGTGGCGTTCCCCGGTATATAGGGATTTTAAGCGCCGTATCGGGTCTTCGGATTTTCATGGCGATCGACGCTAGCCAGGCCTTGAATCGATCAGGTTCGCGGCAGGTGGCAAGGGATTTGTAGGCCCTAAGAAAAACCTCCTGTACCGTATCCTGAATCGCATCCCTGGGCAGCAACACCATGCGCAGCGTTTTGACCACCCTGGGCGTCATCATTGGGGTGGGCGTCGTGATCATCATGGTATCTGTGGGGATCGGGGCCAAGGAGGAGATCAACAAGATGATCGACAAGTTGGGCGCCAACATCATGATGGTTCACCCGGGGCATAGCATCGGCCGTGGTGTCGCTGGCGGGGCTGGCTCCCTGCCGACCTTAACGGAAGCGGATGCCTGGGCCATCCGGGACGAGGTTCCCACCGTTGAGTTGACGGCGCCAACCGTGAGGGGCAGCGCCCAGTTGATCGCCGGCAACCTGAAGGGGAGTCCGGGCCCGGCGGCGACCAGGACGACACCGTCCTGCTGCCCCTCTCCACCGCCAATAAGCGGGTCCTGGGCGGTTCCTTCGCCATGAGCGTTTTCAGCCAGTGGAAGACCCTCATCGATCCCACAACTGTGCTCCTATCTTTCAGCTTCTCAGCCGCTGTGGGGATCTTCTTCGGCTTCTACACGGCCCGTAAAGCTTCCCAGCTTGACCCTATCGAGGCCCTGCGCCACGAGTCGCCTTTGGGAAATCATCACTTTGTTCTTCGTCACTATGTTCTTCGTCTCTCCTTGATACGGTGCTTGAGATCGTTTGCGATTCCCACAGCAGCAGCCCATCCGGTGCAATATATTTCAATCCCCGACCTTTGATGCTATGTACAAAGCGGCCAATCAAACGACTCGCAAGGGAGAGATGGGTGGAGCTGTGAACATTCGATCAAATATCTTAAATACCAACGTTTTGTGCCTTGCTTTCTTTTTTTTTATAAGTGCCTGCGCACCTTTTACGCCCGCGCAGCGGGA
>JBNKKA010000227.1:0-6010 GCA_050291585.1 Desulfobacteraceae bacterium | reverse complement strand
ATGATGAGGGGTCTAAATCCTTCTCAATGCACTCTCATTCGCGGTTCAAAGATAATTTCAGACAAATATAACGTGGGTTCAAACCAACCGGCGTGAATGATAAAAAAGCGGATCTGTATTCAAACCTCTATTTGTTCACGGTTATCCGCTATATTTCACCTTAAACCACGCCAGATCGATGTTTCCCGCGAGTTCCAGATGAATCCCACCCATTCCTGCCGGGTTGCAAACCATGTGGAGCCTCACACTTGCGTCGGTAATTCGCCAACTACGGCAGTGAAAATCCCTTGGTTCAGATCCAGCACCAGACTTACGCACATGGCACGTTCTCTGCCGTTAATAAAATCGACAAAATAGATTCCGTCACGCAGGGAGGTGGCGCGGTATTCAGCGCGGCTCTCCAGTCCTGTATCGGGACCTTCTTTCATCTTCCAGGAAAGTTCGCTGCGGCTCTCGAAGTGGTATTCGATCACCGAGTCGTAGCTGAAGTAGAGGGTGATGTTTTTTCCGGCAAGGTCGCTGACGGGTTCTAAAATGTTGCTGTTTAGCGCAAAACCGTTTTTCAACTCACCGACTTCGATCCACTCTTATTGGGTACTCATGCTTTAGCCTTTTATCGGTGGCGGCGGTCAAAGGCGTGGCGTGGAGCGCAGGTATTTTGTATGCTCCACGCCATTTCCCTGGTTAGATCGATGTCGCTGTATCTAAAAGGATGCCGACTGCTTTGGATGCATGCTCGCGGGTCAGAACCAATGGCGGCATGAAACGGAAGACGTTGCCGTTGCGCCCGCAGGGCACCATCACCAGGCCCTGGTCGAGCATCCCCATGATGATCTTGCCCACTCCGTCGCCACTCAAGGGCTCACGCGTCTCTTTGTCCTCCACCATCTCGATACCGATCATCAGGCCGTGGCCGCGCACATCGCCGATGACGCGGATATCGTCGGCGCCCTCGCGGATCTGGGATTTGATCTCCTCGCCCAGTTCCCCGGCCCGCTTGACCAGGGCGTAGTCGTTCTCGGTGATGATATCGATATTGGCCATACAGGCGGCGCTGGTAACCGCATTTCCGGCAAAGGTGTTGGGCTGGGAGTGGTCGTCGATACGCTCGGCCAGGTCCTTGCGGATGGAGAGGCCGGCCATGGGCATATCGCCCCCCATACCCTTGCCCCAGGTCACCATGTCGGGCTGGACCGTGCTGTGCTCAATGGCCCACATCTTGCCGGTTCGCCCGGCCCCGGCCTGAACTTCGTCGGAGATATAGAGCGCCCCGTGCTTTTCGCAGGCCGCCTTGACAATTTCCAGATAGCCCGGGGGCGGCGGCACATACCCGCCCTCGCCCTGTTGGGCCTCGATGATCAGGGCGCCCACGTCATCGGCCCCGGTGTAAGGGGTATTGAGGACGTAGTCCACGTACTTTGCGCACTGCAGGTCGCAGCTGGGATACTCCAAACCGAAGCAGCAGCGGTAGCAATAGGGATAGGGCAGATGGACGACGCCGGGGATGAAGGGACCGTAGTCTTTGCGATACTGGTCGCCGGTGGTCAGGGAGTTGCATCCGCACCAGACCCCGTGGTAGGCGCCGTGGAAAGCGGCGATCTGGGTGCGGCCGGTGATCTTGCGCACAAATTTGATGGCCGTCTCGACCGCCCCTGAGCCCCCCTGGGTAAAGTAGGTGATGCAGTTGTCCTTCAGGTTTCCCGGCATAATCCCGGCCACTTTGCGGGCCAGATCGGTGCGGCGCACGTTGGAGATATCGCTGGCGTGCATGAGGCTCCCCATCTGGGCCTGCATGGCGGCGATGACGCGCGGGTGGCAGCGTCCCACGGCGTTGACCGCCACCCCGGCGGTAATGTCGATATAGACATTGCCGTCCGGATCCTTGGCGGTAGCTCCCCTGCCCTCGGCAAACACCAGGGGGAACCGCCCCCCACCGCGGGCCATGGATTCGTTGTCAAAGGAGCCCTGCAGATACGCCTGGCTCTTGGGGCCCGGAAGGGTGTCGGTGATTCGTTTGGGGGCCTCAGCATACGATAGTTGGGCCAACTCTTTCTCGCTGATCATGATCTATCCTCCTTGGTTGGAGGCCGTTACCACGGCCATTATACCGATTGCATACGGACGGATACCGCCGTCCAACTAGATCCTTTAGGTGTGCACCCCGTCGAGTTCAACCTCAGCCACATCGAACTTCAACCCGGAGGGAGTCAGGGCGTCTTGGCTGAAGAATTTAGGCAAGCGATCATCTTCCGCCGTCATCCCGGCGGCCGTGTTAAATTTTCGCTCCTCGCTGAGCACCATGGCGCCCAGACGCAGGAGATAATCCTCGCCCAGGGTGTCATCCAGCACCAGGCTGACACAATCGATGAGATGTTTGGTCAGATCGGGCATGTCCAAGGGGGCGATGGCGGCGAAGAGGCAGAGTCCCAGGCTGTCGATGGCGGCGAAGTAGCGCTGCAGAAATTGAGAAACGGGTCCCTGGCCTTGGGCCGCGGTGTGATCGTAATCGGGGTTGGCCGGGCTGGGCAGGGCGTTGCCGCAGGTGTGGTCGGCGCCCATGGGTGATGTGGCATAGGTCACCCCAGTGCCTTTGAGGCCTCGGGGATCGTAGCCGGACAGGCTCTGGCCCTTGACGCAGGGGATGCGCGCCACACCCAAGGCGTCACCGGTAAATTGGGCCCCATTGCCGATCATGCGCCCCAGCTCGGTGCCCTGGGAGATCTCCCCAACCAGTTCCAGGGCCCGGGGACCATCGCCCCACGCCAGCTTACCGGCCTCCATGGCCACGGCGATGGCCGCGCCCACATCCATGGTGTCCACGCCGATGTCGTTGCAGACCCCGTTCATGGCGGCTATCGTGTCGAGGTCGTCGATGAGGCAATTGGAGCCCATGAGGGCCAGGGTCTCAAATTCAATCCCGGAAACCACTACCTTGCCCTCACCATCGGTGCAGACATTGGAACAGCTGATTACACAGCCCTTCATACAGGCGTGGGCTGTCTGGGCCTTGGGGCGGGATTTGAGCATCTCGGCCAGAGCTTCTCCGGAGATTTTGCCGGCGCCCTCGAACTGGCCTTGGGAGTAGTTTTTCGTGGCCAGGGTGCCCATCTCATTGATCAGGCCCACCAGTACCGGGGTGCCGAACAGGCGCAGGCCTTCTGAGAGGGGGTGGGACGTAACGCCCTGGGAATAGGCTTTGACCGCGGCCTTGAACAGGGCGGGATCTTTGATGGCCACGGCCTCCCCATCGCTATCATCGATCACCAGGGCTTTCACCTTTTTAGCGCCCATAACGGCCCCCAACCCGCCCCGGGCGGCTATGCGGGGCAGAAAATCGGGGGAACTCACGGCGATGGCCGCAGCCTTCAAGCCCATTTCACCGGCGGGCCCGATGGAGATGACACAGGACCCATCGCCGGCCTCTTGGCGGTAGTGCTTGAAGCAGTGGGTATTGCCTTTCATGGACAACTCACTGGCAGCGCTGAATGCCACCCCATCCTTAAAAATTTTGATGGAGACCAGGTCTTTGGCGCAGCCCTCCAGGACGATGGCCTGAATCCCCAGGCGGGCCAGCTTCTGGGCCGCCGTGCCGCCGGCATTGGCTTCCTTGATGCCCTGGGTCAGGGGGCTTTTGGCACCGATGGAGATCCGTCCGCTGTTGGGCACGGTGGTACCGGCCAGCAGGCCAGCGGCGATCACCAGCTTGTTTTCCGGCCCCAGGGGATCGCATCGGGGGGGGACTTCACGGGCGATAATACTTGAGCTCAGGCCCCGACCGCCTAAATTGAGATAGTGGTCGGCGACTGCTTCGAATTGATACTCGGCGGAATCGAGCCGGATACGAAGAATCTTTTTGTCGGACATGGGGTACCTCACCTTCTATTCACGTTAAAAGGAGTGACGATCTGTTTAAAATACCCTGTTGGGCAGCCAGGTTGCGATCTGGGGAAACAGCATCACCAGAATGAGGACGGCCAATTGGATCAGGACAAAGGGGGGCACCGACCGCCAGATATCCTGTGTGCTCACACCCGGCGGGGCGACGCCCTTCATCATGATCAGGGCCCAGCCAAAGGGGGGCGTGAGATAAGCCACCTGCATATTCAGGATGAAGAGGATCGAGAACCAGATGGGATCAAATCCCAGCAGCCGGGCGATGGGCAGCATGATGGGCGCACAGATGGTGACCACGGCGTAGTCATCCATGAACATCCCGAAAAGCAGCAGCACCAGCTGCATGCAGATCAAGACCACATAGCGGTGGACTTCCAGGGACTCGATGAAGTCCATGATCATATCCTGGGCGCCGGCGCTGGCGTAAAATACTCCGAAGAGGGTCGCCGGGATCAGAATCCATAAAGCCATACCGGTGATTTTCAGCGTCTCGGCGCAGGAATCCTTGATCACCTTCCAGGTCAGGCGGCGGTGCAGGGCGCAGATAAGCATGGCCCCCAGGGCGCCCACTCCCGCCGCTTCGGTGGGGGTGGCGATACCCAAAAAGATGCTCCCCAGCACCAGCACCACCAGCATGGCCGGCAGGAAAATTTCCCGCAGGGCCTTCAAGCGCATTCGCCAGGTGACGGTTTCCGTGGTTTTGGGCAGTGCCTGGGGATTGAAGATACCCACCGCAATGACGTAGCAGCAATAGAGCAGGGCCAGAATAACCCCGGGTACGAATCCCCCGAAGAATAGCTTGCCGATGGAAATCCGGGCGATGAAGGCGAAGATGATCATGATGATGGCCGGGGGAATAATCTCACCCAGCACGCCGCCTGCCATGACCGAGCCCAGGGCGATGGATTTGCTGTAGTTGTGTTTCAGCATGGCCGGAACCGCCACCAGTCCCATGGTGAGGATTCCCGGACCGAAGCCACCGCACATGGCCAGGGCGACGCATACGGCGATGGATACAATCGCCAACCCCCCGCGGAGGCCCGACAGCCAGTAGTTCAAGCCGCTGTACATGCGTTCGGAGATGCCCGACTGGACCAAAAAGTTGCCCATGATCAGGAAGAGGGGAATGGTCATCAGGGTAGCGCTGGTAATCTGCTGGTAGGTGGTTGTGGCTACAGTGTATAGGGTGTCGGGACCATCGACAAAAAAGGTCATCACCACCGTAATCCCACCCAAGGCAAAAGACACCGGGATGCCTATGGCCAGCAGGGTCAAAAGACCGCCGAACAACAAGAAGGTGATCAGTTCAATGCTCATTCAAGACTATCCTAAACGTACGGCGATAGTGTGGGAGTGGACAGCAGGCTTTATTTGGATTTCAGTGCAGCGACGACGCAACCCGCTAAAAACAGGGCTGCTCCGATGGGCATGAACAGCTTCAGCGGGTAAAGGGGTAGCTTAAAAATGCCCATGGCGACCTCTTTGGTATGCCAGGCTTCCAACCCCATCACACTGCTTTTCCAAAGCAGGCTACCCAGAAAACAAAGCGCGGCCAAGAGGGTCAGCCAGCGGACGAAACCCTTGAAGGCTGGGGGAAAATGCTCGTAGAGCATCTCGATCCGGATGTGGCTATTGTGGACCAGGGCGTACCCGCCGGCCAGCAGAACAAAGACCCCGAAAAGCTGCTTGTTAACCAGCCAGGCCCAAGCGGTCGGCGTATTGAACGCATAGCGGGAGATCACCTCGTAGGTGACCACGGCCATGATCAGCAGAATCAATAGGCTGGCGAGATCACCCACTTTTTTGATGACCTTTGTTATTCCATCGAGAATTGCATTCATGGGATGTCTTCCGTCGGGTCGGGACACATTGCCAAGGGTTTCGTCCCGACCCTGTTGACCCCATAGTTGCATAAAAAAGATGGCAAAAAGGCTGCAACCTTTGTCAGCATTAAATAGGCGCTGTGCCAGAGATACATCATAGGAATAAACCAATGGTGAACTTGAGGATCGGGTCTATTGTAGGCCATCTTTTCTACTCTTCGGGAAAGCCGGAGGACTCCAGATCCGGTGTTGTCAAGGACTTGCAGTAAAATACTACGGCTTCGCCCTTGACG
>JBNKKA010000226.1:0-6028 GCA_050291585.1 Desulfobacteraceae bacterium | reverse complement strand
CACCGCCGTTGCGAGCCTCCAGGTCAGCTTGACCAATATCGAGGCGGGCAGCGGCGACGTGCCTGAAATCGCGCGCACCTTTCGCATCGGCATTCAGGAGATCCGCGATGGGGTCGGCGACATCGACAAGGTGGTCCAGAGCCTGCAGAAAAACGTCTTCATCCGCGGCAATTTGCCGGATGTGCCCACCCCCCAGGTGCCGGATGCGGGGTTGCTGGAATGAGAAAGAGATGTTGGCCTAATAATGAGGCCTGTTCAACAGACAAGTGTCCGATCAGAAATGGTAGATTGTGCCCGCCTTGAAATCGGGTGCAAGATGCCGTTTCTGTTCGGACACTAAACCCTGCCACCGCTCCACTTGAGCTTAGCCTTCAGCACATCGTAATAGTCCTGCCCCGGCAGGGTGATCATCTGCACAGGCACGGGGGCCTGCTCGACAATCACCTCGTCACGCCGGTCGATCTCCAGGCCGGACTGGCCATCGAAGGTCAGCTGAATGTCCTCGGCGCTCTTGTCGGCCAGGCGCAGGGAGATACGCACTGTGTCGGGCAGGATGAGGGGTCGGTTGGTGAGGGTGAAGGGACAGATGGGGGCCAGCAGGAGGGCGGAGACGGCCGGATGGACCACTGGCCCTCCAGCGGCCAGGGCGTATGCGGTTGAACCGGTCGGCGTGGCGATGATCAAGCCGTCGGAGCGATAGGTGGTCAGGTAGGTGCCGTCCACATGGGCTTCGATATCGGCCAGGCGGGCCAGGACGCCGCGGTGGATGACCACGTCGTTGAGGACGGTCTCCCGAGCCCGCAGATGCCCCCCGCGCACCACCTTGACCGACAGACGCATGCGCGGTGTGAGGCTGAAGCCCCCTGCCAGGATGCGGGCGGCGGTATCGAAGACTTGCTCCTCGGTGGATTCGGCGAGGAAGCCCACCTCGCCGTACTTTATTCCCAAGATAGGCACGGACAGATTGCCCAGCCAGCGCACGGCGCTGAGAAAGGTGCCGTCCCCGCCCAGGACGAAAACGCAGAACAGATCCGAGGGCACCTTATCAACGGGCTGGACCTCATCGCCCACCGAGTACCCCCGCCGGGTAAATACGCGCATCCCCTTGTCCATCAGCCAGGCGGCCAGTGCCTCGGCCGTCTCGAGCGCTTCCGAGTCCTCTTTCACCACCAGACCGATATGTTTCACGCCTTCCCCCGCTATGGTTGAACCTAAGTTGAGCGATTGTCGCGGTGATCGTGTTGCCGGCAACACTTCCACCTGATGCCTGTGTATCGGTCGGCGGCGATTTTTTCAAGTGCGACCGTATCGATAGCATGAGACAATGCTCACTGGATGGAATATCGATCCCGATGGTGGGAAACCTTTTGGAATTTCACCCATTCCACACAGGGCAGGAACCGAGGTTTAACTTGACTCAGATTCCACACCTGATTTATAAGAAGTCGATTATGGGAACGGGGTAAACAAGGTTTACACAACATTGTTGAGCAAGGAGAGAACATGATGAAATTTCGTCTTCACGGAGCTGTGGTAGCGTCGATAGCGGCGCTGTTTATGGTGGTTGCTGGCGCGGGTAATGTCATGGCTGCGGACACCATCAAGCTTGGCGTGGCGGGCCCCCACAGTGGTGACCTGGCCTCTTACGGGATCCCCAGCACCAAAGCCGCTGAGCTCGTCGTCAAAGAGATCAACGCCAAGGGTGGCGTTTTAGGCAAACAGGTCGAACTGATCATTGAGGATGACGTCTGCAAACCCGAGGTCGCAACCAACACGGCCACCAAGCTGGCCGGTGAGGGTGTTAATGCGGTTCTCGGACACATCTGCAGCGGGGCCACCAAGGCCGCCCTGGGGATCTACAAGGACTCCAAAATCGTCGTCATGTCGCCATCGGCCACAAATCCAGGCCTGACCCAGAGCGGCGACTACCCCAACTTCTTCCGCACCATCGCCTCAGATGACGCCCAGGCCAAGCTGGAAGTTGAGTTTGCTCTGGACGTGCTGAAGTTTAAAAAAATCGCCGTTCTGCACGACAAGGGCGACTACGGCAAGGGACTGGCGGAATTCGCCAAGGGCTTCCTGGAAGCCGACCCCCGGGCCGAGGTGGTTCTGTACGAAGGCATCACCCCCGGTGCCGTGGATTACTCCGCCGTGGTCCAGAAGCTCAAACGCACCAAAGCCGAAGCGGTAATTTTCGGCGGCTACCATCCGGAAGCGGCCAAGATCGTCACCCAGATGCGAAAAAAGAAGATGAAGACCGTCTTCATCTCCGATGACGGTGTCAAGGACGACACCTTCATCAAGGTCGCCAAAAAGTACGCCGAGGGCGTTTACGCCAGCGGTCCTAAAGATGTCTCCTCCAACCCCATGACCATCAAGGCCAAAAAAGACCACCAGGCCGCCTATGGGGATGATCCGGGCGCCTTCTTCGACAACGCTTACGCGGCCACCCTGGCCCTGCTCAATGCCATCGAACAGGCCGGCGGCACCGACTACGACGCCATCGTCAAGGCCCTGCGCACGAAGAACGTGGACACCCCCCTGGGCTCGATCCGTTTCGACGACCGCGGTGACGCCATCGGCGTCGGTTTTGCCATGTATCAGGTCAAAGACGGTCAATACGCAGAAGTAAAATAGGACACCAATGAACCACCACCACAGGGAACGGGCCAACCGAAATGGCCGGTTCCCTGTTTTTGTATCAGAATTGAGGGTTTTGGAGTCAAGGCAGGCAACCGGCGACCCACCCATCAACGGCTGCCATCCGTTCATACCGAACGTAGAGAGATCAACCCCGTTCCGCTGGACCCGACAATCTAGTAGGTAGGGTGGGTATTCAAGCGGGCAAGGAGCCGGTAAACGTCAATGGATATCGAATACTTTTTTGAACTCTTTCTGGGAGGCCTGACCCGCGGCAGCATCTATGCCCTCATCGCCCTCGGGTACACCATGGTCTACGGCATCATCCAACTGATCAACTTCGCCCATGGCGAGATCTATATGATCGGCGCCTTCACCGCCCTGATCGTCGCCGGGGTGCTGACCCTCATGGGTTGGCCCCAGTTGGCCATCCTGGCCATCGCCGCCTTGGCAGCGATCGTCTATTCATGCGCCTACGGCTGGACCATGGAGAAGATCGCCTACAAGCCCCTGCGCAGCGCACCGCGCCTCTCGGCCCTGATCAGCGCCATCGGCATGTCCCTCTTTCTGCAGAACTATGTCCTCCTGGCGCAGACCTCCGACTTCCTGCCCTTCCCCAGCCTCATTCCGGAATTCGCTTTTATGGAGCCCATCTCCCACATCGTGCGCTCCAGCGAGCTGGTCATCTACCTGGTAACGGCCGCCGTCATGATCGGCTTGACGGTATTGATCAAGTTCACCCGGGTTGGCAAGGCCATGCGGGCCACGGCCCAGGACCGCGAGATGGCCATGCTGGTGGGTGTCGATGTCAACAAGGTGATCTCCATGACCTTCATCCTGGGATCCGCCACGGCGGCCATCGGCGGGGTCCTGATCGCCTCCCACATCGGCATGATCAATTTCTATATCGGTTTCATCGCCGGCATCAAAGCCTTCGTGGCCGCCGTTCTGGGCGGCATCGGGAGCATGCCCGGGGCGGTATTGGGCAGCCTGGTGCTGGGGTGGACCGAGAGTTTCTTCACAGGCTATATCTCCAGTGACTACGAGGATGTCTTCGCCTTCCTCTTCCTCGTGCTCATCTTGATCTTCCGCCCGTCCGGCATCCTCGGCAGGGCGGACACGGATAAGGTATAGCCTTGCGCTATCTAAAAACAGGGTAAAAAAAGCCCCGTGTGCTCCGGCCCCCGTCGCGGAACCATCGCCGCGCTCCGGAGACTGCAGCACGATGACAACTCGATAGAACGGTTCAGCTATGTTTACGATTCAAGAGCTTAAAAAATCCATCCTGGCCGCCCTGTGGTTCATGTTCCTGACCTTCCCCATCATGGTGATCAAGGTCAACACCATCAACCAGACCGTGGAGTGGCACTGGCAGCGCATGTTCTACGTGGGGATTGGCGCCTTTGTAATCTCCTTCGTGTGGCGCGAGTTGATCAGGCGCAAAGAGGAAGGATCCAGCGACGACGGTCAGGACGATGAGGAGCGCATCCCCCTGACCCAGCGCATCATGCAGGAGCGGCGCCTGAGCCTGCCCATCTTAACCGTCATCTGCCTCTTTCTGGTCGTTTTTCCCTTTGTATTCTCCATGTACCAGACCAATATCATGACCACGGCCCTGATCTACGTGGTGGTGGGACTGGGCCTCAATATCGTCGTCGGTCTGGCCGGGTTGTTGGACCTTGGCTACGTGGCCTTTTATGCCGTGGGCGCCTACAGCTACGCCCTGCTCAACCATCACTTCGGTCTGGGCTTCTGGACGGTGCTGCCCATCGGCGCCGGCCTGGGAGCCTTCTTCGGCATGGCCCTGGGATTTCCGGTGCTACGCCTGCGAGGCGACTACCTGGCCATCGTCACTCTAGGCTTCGGCGAGATCATCCGCCTGGTGCTGGAGAATTGGAACGATTTCTCTTTCGGGCCTAGCGGCATCGCCAACATCCCCCGGCCCGGTTTGTTCGGCATCGAATTGAGTCTGCACCAGAGCCACATCTATATTTACTACTTGATGATCGGTATGGCTGTATTCACCATATTCGCCGTCAAGCGCCTGCAGAACTCCCGCATCGGCCGCGCCTGGATCGCCCTGCGCGAAGACGAGATCGCCTGCCAGGCCATGGGCATCGACAAGACCCGCACCAAGCTCAGCGCTTTCGCCCTGGGGGCCACCTGGGCCGGTATGGGCGGGGTCTTTTTCGCCGCCAAGACCACCTTCATCAACCCGGCCAGCTTCACCATCTGGGAGTCGATCATCATCCTCTGCGTGGTGGTCCTGGGGGGCATGGGGTCCATCTTGGGGGTGATCTGCGGGGCCGCCATCCTGATCCTTCTGCCCGAATACCTGCGCGCCTTCAGCGAATACCGCATGCTCATCTTCGGCGTGGTCCTGGTGATAATGATGGTCTTTCGGCCGGGTGGTTTTATCAGCGCAGTGCGCCAGACCTATGAATTCAAAGGCTTGCAACCCAGTAAAAAATGAGCAACCAAGCGGGTGAATACAACGATATGGCTCCTATTCTCGACGTAACGCAATTGACCATGGATTTCGGCGGCCTGCGGGCCCTGGACAGCATCGACTTTCACATCAACGCAGGGGAGATCGTGGCCCTCATCGGCCCCAACGGGGCGGGCAAGACCACCTTCTTCAACTGCATCACCGGCATCTACCCACCCACCAAAGGCAGCGTCCATCTGCAGCGTCCAGGGGGCGAAGCCGTCAGCGTCAAAGGCCTCAAACCCAATCAGGTGACTGAAGCCGGCATGGCGCGGACCTTTCAGAACATCAGACTGTTTCAGAACATGACGGTGCTCGAAAACGTGATGATCGGCCGCCACTGCCGCCTCAAGGCCGGCATCCCCGGCGCCCTGCTGCGCAATCGGGCCACCCGAAATGAGGAGGAGCAGGTGATCGCCGACAGCTATCACATGCTCGAAAAGATCGGCCTCAGCCAGTACGTCAACGAGTATGCCAAGAATCTGCCCTACGGTGCCCAGCGGCGCCTGGAGATCGCGCGCGCCATGGCCACCGACCCCTTCATCCTCCTTTTGGATGAACCGGCCGCCGGCATGAATGCCCAAGAGACCCAGGAACTTGACGACCTCATCATCCGCATCCGCGATGATGAGGGCATCTCCATCCTGCTCATCGAGCATGACATGAAGCTGGTCATGAGCCTCTCCGATCGCATCTACGTGGTTGACTACGGCAAGAAGATCGCCGAGGGCAGCCCGGAGGTGATCAAGAACGACCCGGCGGTCATCAAAGCCTACCTGGGGGAGGAGATCGATGCTTAAGCTCAACGAGGTCAAGACCTATTATGGTAACATCCAGGCCCTCAAGGGCGTCAGCCTGGAGATCTCCGCCGGCGAGATCGTGACCCTCATCGGCGCCAAC
>JBNKKA010000225.1:0-6360 GCA_050291585.1 Desulfobacteraceae bacterium | reverse complement strand
CAGGCGCACTACAACCTCGCCCTGGCCCACAAGCAGGCGGGAGAATACAAAGCCGCGGTGAGACACTATGAAATTGCCGCCCGGCTATCTCCCAACGACGCCGAAAGCTATTACAATTGGGGCAATGCCCTGGCGGCCGCCGGAGATGTGCAGGCAGCCATCGAGGGATACCAGAAGGCATTGCAGGTGCAGCCGGAGTCTCAAGATACGCTGACAAACCTGGCCGCAACCTTTCAGGAGGCCGGCGAGTTGGAATCCGCCATTCATCATTTCCGGGCTGCGCTGGACCTGAATCCCCTTTCGCCGGATCTGAGGTGGAATCTTGCGCTCGCCTTATTGAAAACCGGCGACTATGCGTCCGCCTGGCCGCTTTTCGAGGGCCGTCTGTCAAAGAGGAACTGGGCAGCCAACTATCCTCACCGCTACCCCCAGCCCGTCTGGGAGGGACAAGCGTTCGCGGGGCGCCATTTGCTGGTGCACTTCGAACAGGGCTATGGCGACACACTCCAGTTCATGCGTTTTCTGCCTCAGGTCAAAGCCCTGGGGGGACGCGTGACCTTTGAGGTGCCCGGGCCTCTTTTGCCCCTGGCGAAGATCATGGCCGGCGTCGATGACGCCATCGAGTTCAACCATGCGCAACCGGCAAGCATCGATGTTGATCTGCATATTCCCCTGATGAGTCTGGCGGGCATATTCGCTACCCGATTGGACACAATTCCCGCTGAATACCCCTACCTCAAGGCGCCTGCCGAACGGCTCGCCCACTGGCAACAGGTATGTGATCCCCAAGCCCTCAATATCGGTCTGGTGTGGTCGGGCAAGGATACGGATCCGCTGCGCGCTTGTGGACTGATGGATCTTGAACCGCTGTTTGCCCTGGATGGCATCAATTGGATTGGGCTGCAGAAGGGCTCGGCGGCTGAGGAGTTGAACCAAAAGCCCTCAGGGGCGCATATCCGCAACATTGGGCCCGGGTTGGCCGATTTCGGGGATACGGCCGCCGTGATCCACCATCTCGATCTAGTTGTGAGTGTGGATACCGCCGTGGCCCACCTTGCGGGCGCCATGGGCAAACCGGTATTCTGTCTCCTGCGTTTTGCCGCTGACTGGCGCTGGGGGACCGAAAAGAGGTTTACGCCGTGGTATCCAAGCATGCGCCTTTTCCGTCAGTTCAAAGCTGGGGAGTGGTCCACACCTGTCGGAGAAATGGCCGCAGCCGTTTTCGAGATGCGCGACCGACAAATGGAATTATTGGGCCTGAAGGGCACGCTTGCTATCGAGCCAGCAGCAAGTGGACAAGGTATTGTTCTCGGCGAGGGCGAGTCGTTGCAGGCGCTATTTGAGGAGGGGGTCAGGCATGGTGCCGCCGGCGATTTAAATGCGGCCATCGACGCCTATCGGCGGGTTGTCGTCAAAGATCCCGCTCACATACCGGCTTTGTTTAACCTGGGGCTCTGCCTCCGACGCAGCGGGGAATTAGGCCTGGCCCAGGAGGCCTATGAGACCGTTCTCGCCCTCGATCCTAACGATACAGATGCTTGCTACAACCTGGCCAATCTGCACCTCTCCCAAAAGCGATATCCCGACGCCATTACGCTCTATACACGTGTTCTCGAACAAAGCCCCATACATCTGGATGCCCTGCTAAACCTGACCGTTGCCCTGTGGGAGAGCGACCAAAATGATGCCGCGGAGAAATATTTGCAAGCAGCCTTCTCGAATTGGCCGGATTCATGGGCGCTGCATCATCATATGGGCCAATTGTTTTCCCGCCAGGGTCATTGGACCGAAGCGCTCGGATATCTCGGCCGGGCAGTCGAGCTGGCCCCCGATGCCGTTCATTGTCGCTACAATTTCGGATATACGCTTTTCCAGGCGGGCCGCTATGACGAGGCAGTGAAAGTGTTTCGCGACGTCTTGAAGGACGCCCCCGAACACCAGCCGGCAAAGCTAAATCTGGGTAATGCGCTCCAAGAACTGGGTGCAGTCGACGAGGCCGAAATTTGTTTCATCGAGGCCTTGCAGGCGGCGCCCGAACAGGCCGAAATCCGATGGAATCTGGCTGTCATTCGGCTGCTGAAAGGTGATTATCCATCGGCCTGGACTGATTTCGAAACTCGCTGGGAAAAGTCCAACTGGCAGGCAAGTTATCCCTTTCGCCACCACCTGCCGCGCTGGCAGGGAGAGTCTCTCGCGGGTAAAACCCTGTTTGTCCATGATGAGCAGGGGCTCGGCGATGTGCTCCAGTTTGTGCGTTATCTACCGCTGTTGAAAAATATGGGCGGACGGGTTTTCTTTGAAACGCGCGCGCCCCTCATTCGTCTCTGCGCTGCCAATGGGTTGGCCCATGAGGTGCTCCTGCGAGGTGAGGCCCCCAGCCTCCCGGAGGGTTGCGACTATACGATTCCCTTGATGAGTTTGCCTGGTGTTTTCAACCACAGCATGGATCGGATACCGAATCGGGTGCCCTATTTGCATTCGCCCGCTGATCGGGTTCAGTATTGGGGCAATACCTTGCCGAAGGATAGACCTAAGGTGGGGCTGGTATGGGCGGGCCGCCCCACACGGCCCACGGAAGCGCCTGGCTTGCGGGGACGCTCCTGCGGCCTGGCTATCTTGAAACCCCTGATCGACGTTCATTCCGAGGTCTGCTTCGTGGGTCTCCAGCAAGGTCCGGCGGCCGAGGAACCCGTGGCTCTGGGTTTGGAACTACAGAATCTCGGCCCCAAGCTGACCGATTTTACTGATACGGCGGGTATTATTGCCCATCTGGATCTGGTCATCAGCGTTGATACGGCGGTGGCCCACCTGGCAGGGGCCATGGGCAAGCCGGTCTGGATCCTATTGCAGCATGTGGGCGACTGGCGCTGGCTGCTCAATCGCAGCGACAGCCCCTATTACCCCAGTGCCCATCTTTTTCGCCAGAGTGAGCCTGGCGATTGGCCCAGTGTCGTCTCTCAAGTCACCCCACGCTTGGCGGATTGGGCATCTCGGCGCTGACACCGAATACACAGCTCCTCCTCACTGTCACCGCGCTACCTTTTCTCCCATACTGCGCAATAGAGATTTGGCCGAGTGGGTCCAGGTCAGCTGCTTCAGATCTTCTCCGGCCCGCCGACCCAGCTCACCGATCTTCTCCCGGTTGTGGTAGGCAAACTCGATCTGGGCGATCAGCTCATCCAGAGAGGGTTCCGTCCATGTCGCCACCAAGCTGCCATCCGGCCCCTTAATTTCATAGGGGTGAAGCGCCTCGAGGAGCAGGGCGTTGTCCGCGCTGAGCACATCCTTTTGTCCCGTGCTATAGGCGCCGATGACGGGTTTGGCACAGGCCATATATTCCATTAAAACCAGGTTGGTGCCGCCCTCGCAGCGGTTTGGAAAGAGGCCTAAGTCGGTCTTGCGGTAAAGCTCGCGTTGGGTCTCGTTGGGCACCAGATCGATGGTGAAGATGCGTTCGGTGTCGAGGCCGTTGAGGGCGTAGATATGGTTCATGATCTCTGCCCAATTCTCCCCCTTGCGTTCGTAGCGGATCAGTTTTGAGTCCACCATCAGATCCATGGACTGGGGCCACAGGTTGTGCCAGCAGTTCACCAGTACCATGTCGGGACATTTATCCTGGAGTGCTTTGAACGCCGCCAGGACCAGGTCCTGGCCCTTGCGCGGTTCGAACTTCCCACCGGAGAAAAGAACGAATTTCTCCTGGGATTTTTGAGTCTTGATGGGGTAAAAAAAACGGGGATCGATTCCCTGAATGAGGACCCCGCTGTTTTGGATCCCCTTCTCACGCATGCGTTCCATGCACCAGGTAGAGCCGCCTAGTACCAGATTATACCTTTTGGCGTTCTCTACCGAATCCGGTAAAAGTTCATTTTCAAAAAAGGTGTAAGCGTAGTTCTCCTCGCCACGGGCTTGTTCGAAGAGGCTCTCGAAGCGGATGCCGGTCAAGGCATGCAATACCTTACCGGGCAAGGGGTGAATGTCTGCCCCCACTTCCGCCTCGTTGAGCACATGAATCGGGTGAAGCTTGCCGAGTTCCCCACTCAAATACCGGCTGCAAACTCCCCAACCGAAGGTGTTGGCCGGCGGCGGCAGGGCCAAAAATATCGAGGCGGCTGCGGTATGCCGGCCGGCTGACAAATTGGCCGCATCTCTTTGCAGGACACGCCGCCCATTGCCGTGAGTGATCGCATGAACCGACAGCATGTCGGGTCGGGGCACTTCCTCTTGAACGGACTGGCGGGAGACCACATCGATACGCCATTCGGATGGAGGCAGCCGGCTGGCTGCTTCCGCCAATAGGGCCCGTTTGCCCATGGCGACACTTGCGAAAAGAAAGAGTTGGGCATCATCCCCTGCCAGCGAGAGGACCCGGGGTAGATCAATGCTGGTATTTATCTTGCTTAGATCTACGGCGATGAGATCGTAGTGGCATTGCAGGGCCTCATGTTCGAAAGTGTCGAGATCAACATCGGGGATCACGACGACGCCATCGTGTTCGAGCTGGGCCAGCAAGTGTGGATCGATTTCCGTTTCGGTTTTAGCCGGTTGCATGCAAATCAAACTGCCCCCGGCATATGCCTTTCCGGCAAACAACAGGGTCAGGGCGACATCTCCGGCACCGACACCGATATTGATCATTTTCAGAGGCTTCCGGGATATGGTGCTTGAGAACAAGTAGAGGCAGCTCTCATCGCTGAGGAGGGTTTCATCCCGCCTATCCAAGCTCTGATGGTAGTTGAAAAAACGCTGGAGGGGGGTCATGAGTGTGATCCTATTATTCGGGAAGCAGTGCCAGGTTATTCCGGCCATGTGTACGGCAAATAGAGTATCAAATTCGCTAATTATTTAGCCCTCAGATGGAAACCATGTCAAACCCTATAAAAGCGCATCGGGAAACAGCCAAAAAAATGGCACTATCACTCGCAGACAAGTATGCCTTAACCCGGGAACGAGTGGATCAGATTTCGCTGGACCGCTTTGATGCGCATATCCTCAATCAAGAGCATCGTGCCTACTTCTTCGATACAGCCTTCAAGGAGCATTATCGTCTGATCGCCTTGCTGAGTTGTCTTTTTGATCGGGGAACCATTTTTGATGTGGGCACCAACAAGGGGTATTCGGCGGTGGCTTTGGCATATAACCCTTTCAACCAGGTGATTTCGTATGACCTAGTGAACTGCCGGGAACTCGGTGAGCCTGACGCATTGACCAATATCGAGTTTCATATCGGTGACGTCTGCCAGGATTCTCGTCTGGCTGAGGCCCAATTAGTGATGCTCGATACGGACCACGACGGCGGCTTTGAGCGGATCTTTTTTGACCATCTGAAGCGGGTCGGGTTCCAGGGGCTTCTCTTTCTGGATGATATCCACCTGAATGCGGCGATGCGCGCGTTCTGGGAGGAGGTCGACCTGCCAAAAGCGGATCTCACTGATCTGGGCCACTGGTCCGGTTCCGGCCTGGCGGATTTTAGTGACGTCCATTCTGAAATATCGAATAGAAAGGTGCCCTCGACCATCGAGCCGGTTCATGCGGCAGACGAGATCCGGCGCAGTTTTGTCATCCCCGTCCTCGATTTTTCGCCCCACAGCCGCTTCAACATCACCACACTGCTCGGCGATCTCGAAACAACAGACGGGGAAGTCATCTGCATATTCAACAGCCCGGAGGTGTTCGAACGGCTCAAGGATCATCCACGCATCGACAAGTATTGTTTCAACAAGCTCAACGCCGGTGTGGGCCGCTCTTGGAACATGGGGATTGATCTGGCCGAGGGTGATGCCGTCTTTGTGCTCAATGCCGATCTGAAGATAAGCCCGAAGGTCATCGATGAGTTGGAAGAAGCCCTGTTTTCGCTGCACAACGCCGTCATTGTCGGCCCCCACGGCAGCCTGGTCGATTTCCAGAACATGCAGGTGCAGCATTACTACCAAAAAGGCAATTTCGACACACCGATCCAGACCCATGACGTGAGCGGCTTCTTCTTCGGTCTGCACTTGGATCGCTTCCTTTCCAAGGGCCTGCGCTTCGACCCGCGTTACAGCCCCTGTTTCATGGAAGAGTGGGATATGGGCCTGCAGGTGATGCGGGCCCAATTGGCTTGCTATGCCGTGCCGGTGACCGATTTCGAGCATGACTGGGGGGTTTCAGCCAACGATACCGACCCGGAAATCGTCTACTTCGGCCGCGCACTGCGGCGCAGCGATATTCTTAAGGCCAACCGCAGGCGGTTTCTTCGGAAATGGTTTCCGGAATTGGATCGGCAAGCGGTTAAAGTCGCCGTCTAGCCACACGATCGGACACATCGATTATGCAGATCCTGTTTGTCACCCATCCTTATCCCAACTACGTGCCCGACCT
>JBNKKA010000224.1:0-6391 GCA_050291585.1 Desulfobacteraceae bacterium | reverse complement strand
GAGGAGCTCGAGAAAATCGGAGAGTTCCTGGCAGAGGCCCTGAATCAGCCCGAAACCCACCCAGGCGTGCTTTTCGAAACCCTCATGCGGCACAAAAACGGTGAGCTGGTGCCGGTTGAGATTCTGGCACGCTTTCTGCGAGACGAGAGCGATAACATCATCGGACTGCAGGGCACCACCCGCGATATCCGCGAACGCAAGCGCGCCGAAGCCGAGCGGCGCAAGCTGGAGGGCCAGATCCGCCAGTTGTACAAAATGGAGGCCCTGGGAACCCTGGCAGGGGGGGTGGCCCACGACTTCAACAACATCCTCTCGGCCATCATCGGCTATACGGAGCTGGCCCTTCTGGATACCGCCGATGGCAGCCGCATGAACCGCAACCTCATGGGCGTTCTGCAAGCCTCGGAACGGGCCACCGATCTGGTCAAGCAGATCCTCACCTTCAGCCGCCAGAGCGAGCAGATGCGGCATCCCATCCAGATCTCCTCCCTGGTCAAGGAGGCCCTCAAGCTGCTGCGTTCCTCTATACCCACCACCATCGAGATCAGGAGTGAGATCATCGCAAACCACTCCCCCATTCTGGCCGATCCGACCCAGATCCACCAGATCGTCATGAACCTCTGCACCAACGCGTCTCACGCCATGGAGAAGGAGGGGGGGCTGCTGGCGCTCACTCTGGATCAGCTAACTGTGGACGATGGGTCATTTGAAGGACCAGACACCGGTACCTCAGTGGACGCCCTATCTGTCTATAGCGACCTGCGTCCAGGGCCCTATCTGCATCTGCAGGTAAAGGATAATGGCCACGGCATCCCCAGGGAGATCATCGATTCGATCTTCGATCCTTACTTTACTACCAAGGGGGTGGGGGAGGGCACCGGCATGGGCCTTTCGGTGGTGCTGGGTATCGTTAAGACCGCTGGTGGCGAGATAAGCGTTGACAGCCACCCCGATAGGGGGACGACCTTTGATATCTATCTGCCCCAGGTGGAGGGAGGCGTGGCCGTCGAGGCCACGGAAACCGCGTACCTGGCCGTCGGTTCGGAGCGTATTCTCTTTGTTGATGACGAGCCCACCCTGGCCATCGTGGGCAAACAGCTCCTGGAACGCTTGGGTTATTCCGTCGTCACCTTCACCTCCAGCACGGAGGCCCTGGCGGCCTTCAAGGCCGAGCCACAGCGCTACGATCTGGTGATGACCGACATGACCATGCCCGTTGTCACCGGTGACAAACTTGCCAAAGCCATCCTTCAGATCCGAGCAGACGTACCCATTATTCTCTGTACCGGGTTTTCCCGTATAGTAAACGAAGAGCGCGCCCGCAGCCTGGGGATCCGTAGCTTCCTGATGAAGCCCCTGACACTGCCGCAGATCGCCAAGGCCGTTCGCGAGGCCTTGGATCCACAAGCATAGCAATAACACCTTCTTGACCTTGAGCGTGGGGCCCGAGCCGTGTGCCGGTCAGTCAGTGCGCTAGTGAGCCAGTAAAGTATTGCTTTTTTTTACTGGCTCACCGGCTAACTGGCATACTGGCGCACTGTGTCTCAGGCCTTCTCAACCTTGACAAAATGCTCCTGGTAGGCGATGGCGCCGCCGGCCTGGTCCCAGACCTTTAGGCCACCTTTCATAAAGTTGTTGTCTGCCAGGCCCCTCCCAAAGGCGCGGCTCTCCACCGGCAGGCGGTGGCCGAAGCCGTGGATGACAAAGATCGCCTCAGGATGGATGAAGTCAGTTACCTTAGCCCGGATGGTTTCCGAATGGCCGTTCTGGCTGACCTTCACTGTATCACCGTCCTGAATGCCCAGTTCCTTTGCTGGTCGGGTGTTGATCCAGAGGGTGTTCTCGGGCATCTGCTCGAACAGGGCCGGGTTGTTGACCGTGTGCCCCTGGGTGTGCAGGGCACAGCGGCCGAAGGTCAGGCGGAAGCTGCCTTTGGGGGGGTGCTTGGGGCTCTCATAGGGTTTCAACGAAGGCAGGCCGCAATCCTCCAGCTTGCTGGAGACGAGCTCGAACTTGCCGCTGGGGGTCTTGAATTTGAACGCAGTCAGGTCGCGTTCGGGGGCCTTGTCCGCCAGGGAGACAAAGCCTTTGGCGTCGAAGTCCTCGATGGTAACCCCAGTGCCCTCCAATTGGAAGTTCCACACATCCTCCACTGAATCAAAGGCTAGCTCGGGCAGGTCCAGGCGCTTGGCCAGGCCGCTGATGATCTCCCAGTCGGACCGGGTGTCGTAGCGCGGTTCGACGGCGCGTTGGCGCACGGCGAACTGTGGCTTGGCGCCGGCTTTGGTGATGATGATGCTCTCTCTCTCCAGATAGGGGGAAAGGGGCAGAACCACGTCGCTGTTCCAGGCTGTGTCAGACCAACTGAAGGTTACCGATACAAGCAGATCGAGCTTTTCCCACACCTTTTTAATCTGTTCCTGCTCGGGGAAGCCCATGAGGGGGTCGTGGCGGTAGGCGATATAGGCCTTGACCGGATAAGGGTCGGCACTTTCCATGGCCTCGAACATGAGATGCAGCAGGCCGGGACCGGCTTCGAATTGAGGATACTTCCAGCCCACACCGTCGGCGCGTTTCTCCTCGGGTTTGGGGTAGAGGTCCATAAAAGATTTGAGGCCCTTGCGGCCCACGTCGCCGGGTTTGTTGACGAAAGGCAGGCCGCCCTTGGAGCCGTAGGCGCCCAGGAGGCCGTTGATGATGTAGATCGAGCGGCAGATGTAGAAACTGTCTGTGTAGCGCGCGGCCATCCAGCCGGGGTGCCAGATGACTGAAGGTGCCGCTGCGGCCAACTCCTGGACAAACTGGCGCAGTTGGTCTGCGGGGATACCCGTCTCGGCCTCGGCCCATTCGGGGGTGTACGCCTCGATGAACTGTTCGAACGCCTTGAGTCCGCCCATATGCTGGCTCACGAAAGCCTTGTCATAGAGGCGTTTTTTCAGGATTTCGTTGATCACGGCCAGGTTGAAAGCGTAGTCCGTACCCGGGCGGATCTGCATGTAACGGGTGGCCTTCTGGGCGCTGATGTTGGCTCGCACGTCGATGACGGTCAGTTTACAGCCCGCCTCCATGGCGTCCATGAGGTTGTTGACCTCCTGGACGTTGATGGCCTCAAAAATGTTGCGGAACTGGAGGATCACGTGGCGGCAATTTTTGAGGTCGTATGAGACGGCCTTGCGGCCCATGCCGGTCAGGGAGAGGGCGCTGTGCTGGACGTTGCGCGCGCAGGAGGCGTCATGGTTACAATAGTTCGGTGTGCCGAAACCCTTGAGAAAGGCACGGTGGATATCGCGAAAAGGCCCGCCGCGGTCGGAAAAGGCCAGGGCGCGGGCGCCATGCTCATTTTTGATGGCGCTGAGCCGTTCGGCCACGTAGTCCAAGGCCTCATCCCAGGTCGCCTTACGCCACTTGCCCTCTCCTCGCTTTCCCTCGCGAATGAGCGGGTTCTGGGGACGTTCGTTGTCGTTGATGAGGGCGATTCCGGCCGCTCCCCGGGGGCAGACCGCACCCTTCATGGCGGGAACATGGGGGTTGCCCTGGATGAAATTAACCTGACCGTTCTCCGATTCGACCTTAATGGGGCAGCGCACGGTGCACATACCGCAGATACTGTAACTCGAGCGTGTCGTCATTTTCTTTCCTTTTGGATGCTGTTTGGCCGTCGGACAGCTTGTCATAAGGCCTTGGGCAAAAGTTTCAGCAGCATGCTAACACAAAAAATAGGCTGCCGGATCGGCCTAGTGTTCGACCGGCAACCTCAGCGGGGCGTTCAGGACCCCATACCCCGCTTAGAAGCTGGTGTTTTCGAAAGAGCTCACCGCCGTCGCGTGGCGTTCGCGACGAATCTGGGTCATCTCTTCAACCTGACCGAACTTGAGACAATGGCTGGTGCAGGTGGTCGCGCAGGCCGGCTCCAGACCCTGGTCGATACGGTCCATGCAGTAATCGCATTTGACAACAGTACCGGAATCGGGATCCCACTGGGGGGCGCCCCAGGGGCAGGCAGATATGCAGGTCTTGCAGCCCACGCACAAGTCATGATTGATAAAGACGATGCCGTCCTTGGGGCGCCTCTGCATGGCGCCGGTGGGGCAGGCGGTCACACACCAGGGATTTTCGCAGTGGTAACAGGGCATGAAAACGTAGGCCATCTTGGGCAGACCGCCGATGAGTTTAGGGCCCACTTCGATGATCTGACACAGTCTGGGACCGGCCGGCAGTTTTTTGTTGGCTTTGCATTGCACTTCGCAGGCCTTGCAGCCGATGCATTTGCGCGTATCCTGGAACAGGTAATACTGACTCATCCCTTAAGCCTCCGCTGAGTTGTGCTGTGTTAACGTTATCTGAATGATGTCGCTGCTATCACGCAGCGAGTGTGTGGCGATTGTCCGAGAAAGGCATGTCCCGCGTCCAGCAGGTCCATATCCCCACCTGAAAAACGAGCGCTTGGGGATAGGCTCGTAACCTGCTGACTGTGGGATGACCTTTTGCTCGTATCGCAAATAGCGTACCATTTGTAAAGGGGACAGATGGACCCTTCCGCAAATTCTATCCCCTGATAATCAATATAATATCAATGCAATAAGGCGTGCCCGCTAATTCTCGAGACCTCTCGGAAGTGTGCCATTGTAGGAAAAACCTTAGCTAATGCAATAAAATAATTGCGCTGCAAAAAAAAAGATGCATAATATTATCCCTCTGAAAATATGAGGGAAAAATAGATCGTCGCCGAAGCGCATGTATAATGTTGCACTTCGAATCTCCCAGGAGAACGCCTCTGGGGCCGGCCGGTGTGGGCCGAGTTTTTGGTAAAAATAACTAATCTATTGATAATACATATAAATTACGAAATTTTTCAGAAAAACCGGGTCCAGGCCGAATTGTGAATTTTTCGTGGCATATTGCTTGCTCAGAGTGTTTGGAATACGCATCCGGTTTAAATAGGGGCAACAAAGGCGCATATGCTCGATATAGGCTATTACACAGACTACCTCATACGGCTGGGCTCCACTCGCTGGGGCCAGACCCTTTATAGTGTTTCGATTGGTGTGGTCGGAGCGATCATACTCGTTGGTTTTCTATCCAACCTGATGACCACCGCCGCCATCGAAACCCTATTGCCCGTCATCATCGGCTTCAATACGGCCCTCACGGGATACAATGTGATTGAAAAAACCAGAGACGGTTTCATGCGCAAACGTCTGGTTTCCATGGCAGCGGGCCTTGCCGTGGTCCTTATTGCGACGGTGGGATTGAACCTTCTTTTCTGGAAACTGGCTGGAACAATCCTCATCGGCATAGGTAAAATGTCGCTCCTGCTATTTGTGGGCATGGTCACCAGCGGGCTGGGAAGCGCGCTGGCTGTTAGATATTTAAAATTAAGTTAGTGCCTAACCGGAGAAAACGCTTTTCGTAGGTGAAAAGCGGATTAGATCAATTCTCTCCGGATATGCACAAGGTCATCCGTTGAAAGGAGGTCGTTACTTCCATTTGCATGAGTGTTGTTGAGCCCTATCAATATTAATGATCAATCGTACTTACTGGAGGAGGAAAATGAGAAGGCATCTATTCTTTGCGACCCTTTGTGTGTTGATTATCGGCCTGGCTGCGCCTGGATTTTGCGCCTCATCGGCCACCATCTCGGGATCTGAGTTCAAGGCCGGTGATACGGTCACCATCGAGGGCACCATCGATCCAGGTCAGGAACTCTACTTAACAGTTAGCATGCAGGAGATGTTCGCTCCCAAGGACACCAACGGCACCCATGAGGTCAAGCGTCTGAAAAAGGATGCGGCTAAGAGCAAATTTGAACTCGATACCCAGATCCCGCCGCTGTATTATATTTTGACCACCAACCCGACCGCCTTTGGCGAGACGGGTAAGAAGAAGTTCGGTGGCCCCTCGGTCCTCCTGGGCAAGGGCAAGGGCATCTACTCCACCACCATGTTCTACCTGAAAAAGAATTTCGGCGACCTGGCAGATGAGGTCAAAACTGTCCTCGGCCCCATCCAGACGGAGGCCCAGTGGAATTTTCTCCGTTATGCCAACGAATCCGGCTACGGCATCAACACCATTTCCAAAGAGGGCAACAAGGTCGGTAAAGTGGTGATCTTCTCCCGCACCGTCATCAGCGATCACGCCACCAGCGGCAACTACTGGGACAAGGGCACCAGCATCAAGCTGGACAAGGCCACCGGTAAGTTCACCGCCAGTTTCAAGACCTACCGCCACACCCCCCCGGAAACCGGCTTTGACGTTTACGTGAACGGTGAAAAAAGCGGTTCCTACAAGGTCCTTAAAAACGGGTTCTGGCTCTCCAAGGGCTACCGCTACATGAACCCCATCTGGATCACCATCGGGGCCATCCTCGTGGGCACATACTTCTCCATGATCG
>JBNKKA010000223.1:0-6416 GCA_050291585.1 Desulfobacteraceae bacterium | reverse complement strand
CCGAGCCGACGCTGGTTCTCACCCGCACCGAGGACATCCTCAAGCAATTGGGTCAGCGCAAGCAGGCCCAGATTCTAGTGGGCTTTGCCGCCGAGACCCGGGATCTTGTGGAGAATGCCGGGCAGAAGCTGGCGGCCAAGAACCTCGACCTAATCGTGGGCAACCTCATCGGCCCGCCCGACAGCGGCTTCGGCAGCGACACCAACCGGGTGACCCTCTTTTATGCCGATGGCCGCCAAGAGGCCCTGGGAGTGATGCCCAAAGAGGCCCTGGCCCATGAAATCCTCGACCGGGTGGTCGCTTTGCCGACGGCCATCCATTCGGAGGGGTAGGCATGCCCACCGCCAACCAGTTTGCCACCCTTCTTGCCGAGGTGCGCCATAGTCTCACCACCCTTGCCGGCAAAGGGTGCCCGGGGTTCGATGTCGCTCCTGAAAGTTTGGAGAAGGTTCTTCGCTGGGGGGAAGCACAGCGGTCGCAACCATCCTCGGGCCCCATTGGACAGGGGGCGGAAGCGGTTGCTGGGCGAGGCAACGATCTGCCCGCCATAAGAGCGAAATTGGGCGATTGCCAACGCTGCGGTCTGGCCGGGGGCCGGCATAACATCGTTTTCGGTAGTGGGGATGCAAGCGCCCGTCTGGTCTTTGTGGGCGAGGGGCCGGGGAGGGACGAGGATCTGTGCGGGGAGCCCTTTGTGGGGCCCGCCGGTGAGTTGCTCACCAAGATTATTGCCGCCATGGGGCTGACCCGCGAGGCGGTTTATATCTGCAATGTGGTAAAATGCCGGCCACCCAAAAACCGTCTACCCCAGCCGGAGGAAATCGCGGCTTGCCTACCTTTTCTCAAAGCTCAGCTAGGCGCCATTAAGCCGACTGTCATCTGCACCCTGGGTGCCTGCGCCAGCCAGATCCTGCTGGAGACCGACCAGACCATATCTCGTCTACGCGGCCGCTTCCACACCTATGCCCCTATCCCCGCCAAGCGCCGGGGCGGATGCCAAGTGATGCCCACCTTCCACCCCGCCTACTTGCTGCGCAACCCCATGGCCAAACGCGAGGTCTGGGCCGATATGCAGAAGATCATGAAGGTTTTGAGGGATTCCTGAAACCCAATTGGCGCCTATAAACGGGTCTTGCATTCGATAATGGCAGGCGTTTGTCGATCTACGTCTGACAAAGACGCGCAAACCCTTGACAGCCGCGCCCTAAAAAGGCTAACAGAAAATTCTGGCACGGGGTGCCGGTTGGGCCGGTGAGGGGCAGAAGCCGTTTGATGCGGACTCGCCGGTCGGCAACGTCGGCGCGGCAGGCCACGCCTCGATTGGGATTCACTATGCGGACCCATCGATAGGTGGGCCTGCCGCACCCGTTTTGGAGAGGGATTTGTCATGAAGGAAACATCTGTTTCTAAGGAAATTTCAGTTTCCCAGATGACTCTCATTTCCCAGGTTCCGATTTTTCTGGAGAGCCTGGCCGCGGAGAAGGGCTACGCCGAGAACACCCTGCGGGCCTATGGCCATGATCTGGCCGAGTTTTGCCATTTCGCCACCGGTGAAGGGCCGGGGGAGGGGAAGAGACCGATTACGTGCGATGGGGTCGATCCCCTGGTGATCCGTGGTTACCTGGCCTGGCTGCATCGCCGCAACGCCAAGCGCACCATCGCCCGCAAGCTTTCGACCTTGCGTTCCTTTTTCGGTTTTTTACGCAAGCACCACCTGGTGGTGGACAACCCGGCGGAGCAGGTTCTGACGCCTAAACAGCCCAAAACCTTGCCCAGCTACCTGGCGGTGGACGATATGTTTCGACTGTTGGACGGCATTCCTAACCGGACCTTGCTGGAGGCCCGCAACCGGGCCCTTTTTGAAACCTTGTACTCTTGCGGGGTGCGGGTATCGGAACTGGCCGGCCTCAATCTGAATGACCTGGAGGCCCAGGTCGGTTTCGTGCGGGTGCGCGGCAAGGGCAATCGGGAGCGTCTCGTACCCATCGGCGAGCGCGCCCTGGCGGCCATCCGCGCTTATCGGGAGCGGTTGCCCGAAAGCGTGGGGATAGGGGCCGATGGTGACGGTGCGCTGTTTCTCAATCGATTCGGCCGGCGCCTCTCCGCCCGATCGATTCGGCGCACCCTGGATCAACTGGCCCGCCAGTGCGGTCTGCCCATGCCGGTGGCCCCCCACGGGGTGCGCCACAGTTTCGCCACCCATCTATTGGATGCCGGCGCCGATCTGCGCAGCGTCCAGGAGATGCTGGGGCACAGCAGCCTGCGCACGACCCAGAAGTATACTCATGTGAGCATCGATCGCCTCATGGCGGCCTATGACAAGGCCCATCCGCGCAAGTGAGAGCGCGTAAAATTAATAAAAGATTCAGAGGTTAGACACCATGCCCGAGATGTCCAATCGTTTCCATGGAACCACCATCATCGCCGTGCGTCACGAAGGCAAACTCGCCGTGGCCGGCGATGGGCAGGTGACCCTCAATAACACAGTGGTCAAGCACAACGCCCGCAAGGTGCGCCGGATTTACAACAACGCCATCATCGTGGGCTTTGCCGGCGCCACCGCCGACGCCCTGCATCTTTCCGAGAAACTTGAGCAGAAGCTCGAACGATACAATGGCAGCCTCACCCGCGCAGCCGTGGAACTGGCCCGCGACTGGCGTACGGACAAGTACCTGCGCCGTCTCGAAGCCCTCATGATCGCTGCCGATGATACGAGCCTGCTGCTGCTTTCGGGCAACGGCGACGTCATCGAACCCGACGCCGGGGTAGTGGCCATCGGTTCCGGTGGTGTGGCGGCCCAGGCGGCGGCCACGGTGCTGCTCAAACACACCCAATTGTCGGCCGCTGAGATCGCGGCGGAAGCATTGGGCACTGCGGCCGATTTGTGCGTTTACACCAACGCCTCCATCACCATGGAAGAGATATAATCCTCGGCAAACCCATTCGTTGCAGAAAGACGCCGGCCTCTATAACCATTATTTAGGATATCATGAGCGACCTAAAACCATCGGAAATCGTCAAGGAATTGGATGCTTACATCATCGGCCAGGAGAAGGCCAAGCGCTCGGTGGCCATCGCCCTGCGCAATCGCTGGCGTCGGCGTCAGGTGCCCGAGGAACTGCGCGATGAGATCGCGCCCAAGAACATCATCCTCATCGGTCCCACCGGGGTGGGTAAAACCGAAATCGCCCGACGCCTCTCTCGTCTGACCGATTCGCCCTTCACCAAAGTTGAGGCCTCCAAGTTCACCGAGGTGGGCTACGTGGGGCGCGATGTGGAGTCCATGGTGCGCGACCTGGTGGAGGTGACCATCAACCTGCTCAAAGCCCGCGAGCAGGAGGCCGTGCGCATAAAGGCGATGCAGATCGCCGAGGAGCGCATGCTCGACCTGCTGCTACCCAAGAGCGAGGGGCGTCCTTCGGCCATGGGGGGTGAATCGGGGCTTGAGGTGGTCTCAAGTGGGCTTGAGGTGGTCACCAACGGCGCCGAAGAGGGCTCGTCAACACGCAACAAACTGCGCCAGATGCTGCGCGCCGGCAAGCTCGACAACCGCTTCGTGGATCTGGACGTGAGCGACCGCAGCACGCCCATGGTGGAGATCTTCTCCAATGCCGGGATGGAGGAGATGGGCATCAACATGCGCGACATGCTCGGCAATCTGCTGCCCAAGAAAACCAAACGGCGTAAGGTCAAGGTGATCGAGGCCCTGGAGACCATGGCCCAGGAGGAGGCCCAGAACCTGGTGGACATGGAGAAGGTGGTCAAGGAGGCCATCGAGAAGGTGGAACAATCCGGCATCATCTTCCTGGATGAGATCGATAAGATCGCCGGCAAGGATGGCGGTCAGGGCCCCCAGGTCTCCCGCGAAGGGGTTCAGCGTGACCTGCTCCCCATCGTTGAGGGCAGTACGGTCAACACCAAGTACGGGCCGGTGCGAAGCGACCATATCCTCTTCATGGCCGCGGGGGCTTTTCACACGGTCAAGCCCTCGGATTTGATCCCCGAGCTCCAGGGACGCTTTCCCATCCGAGTTGAACTGGACGCCTTGGGGCAAAAGGAGTTCAGCCGGATTCTGCGTGAGCCTAAAAACGCCCTGCTGCTCCAATACCGTGAGTTGCTCAAGACCGAGGGGATCGCGTTGAACTTCAGCGACGACGCCATCGAGGCCATCGCCACCATCGCCGAGGAGGTCAACACCCGCACGGACAACATCGGCGCCCGGCGGCTGCACACCCTCATGGAGCGGCTGCTGGAAGACATCCTTTTCGATGGGCCCGACCTGGAGGCCCAGCAGATCGACATCGATGCGGCCTACGTGGACAAAAAGCTGGCGGCCATCACCGCCGACGAGGATTTAAGCCGCTACATTTTATAGCAATCGGTGGTATCGCTTTCAGCTGGAAGAAAAGAGAAGCAAATCCCATGAAGCAAGCAATTCAGACCCCCAACGTGGCCGATATTCTCATCGAGGCCCTGCCCTATATCCGCCAGTTCTCGGGCAAGACCCTGGTGGTCAAGTATGGCGGACACGCCATGGTGGACGAGGGCCTCAGGGTGGACTTCGCCCGGGACATCACCCTGCTCAAGCTCATCGGCCTACACCCGGTGGTGGTCCATGGGGGCGGGCCCCAGATCAACTCGGTCCTGGATCAAATGGGCATCCGGCCCAAATTTGTGCGCGGCCTGCGCTTGACCGATCAAGTCACCATGGACGTGGTCGAGATGGTCCTGGGGGGCAAGGTCAACAAGACCATCGTGTCCCAGATCAACCAGCAGGGGGGCAAGGCCGTGGGTCTGAGCGGCAAGGACGGCCACCTGGTCCAGGCCCGCAAGCTGAAGATCGTCCACCAGGAGGCGGTGGGCGGCCCGCCGGAGATCATCGACCCCGGCCTGGTGGGGGAGGTGACGGCGGTAAACACCGACATTATCGAGAGCCTGGGGCGCGACGGCTTCATCCCCATCATCGCCCCGGTGGGCAGCGGGGCCAATGGCGAAACCTTCAACATCAACGCCGACCTGGTGGCCGGTGAGATCGCCAAGGCCCTTGGCGCCGAGCGCTTCTTTCTGATGACCGATGTGGACGGGGTGAAAAACAGTGCCGATCAATTGATCTCCTCCATAGCTGCCCATGAGATCCGAGCCATGATCAAGGACGGCAGCATTTCCGGCGGTATGATCCCCAAGATAGAATGCGCCCTGGACGCCCTTTCGGGGGGCGTCGGCAAAGTGACCATCATGAACGGCACCCGCCGACACGCTCTCTTGCTTGAGCTTTTCACCGTCAAGGGGAGTGGTACGGAAGTCTTACTAAATTCATAAGGCACACGTTTGATACAAAGAAGCAAATGCCCCAGTTAATAGGAGTGCAACAACCATGAGTACGCAGATCATGCAGACGGCCGATTCAGTCTTCGCAAAAACCTACAAACGCTTTCCCCTGGTGATCGAGAAGGGGCGCGGGTGCACCCTCTGGGATACTGACGGACGCAGCTACACCGATTTTGTGGCCGGCATCGCCGTCTGCAATCTGGGTCACGCCCACCCGGCCGTCAACGCCGCCCTGGCAGCACAGATGGAGAAGCTCTACCACGTGAGCAACCTTTACTACACCATCCCCCAGACCGAACTGGCGGCCGTTCTGGTCGAGAACAGCTTCGCCGACCGGGTCTTCTTTTGCAATAGCGGTGCCGAGGCCAACGAGGCCGCCATCAAGCTGGCCCGCAAATACTTCAGCGACCGTGGCCAGAGCGAGCGGCATGTGATCATCTCGGCCCGGAAGTCTTTCCACGGCCGCACCATGGCTTCCCTCAGCGCCACGGGGCAGGAGAAGATCAAGCAGGGCTTCGACCCCATCCTACCAGGTTTCGACTTTGTGCCCTTCGACGATATCGAGGCCCTGCAAAAGCGGATGGACGCCACCGTTTGCGCCGTTCTGCTGGAGCCCATCCAGGGGGAGGGCGGCGTCAACACCCCCTCACGCGACTACCTCACCCAGGTGCGCGCGCTGTGCGATCAGCAAGGTGCCCTCCTGATCTTCGACGAGATCCAGACCGGAATGGGGCGCACAGGCAAACTCTTCGCCCATGAGCACTTCGGCGTGACGCCGGACATCATGACCCTGGCCAAGGCCCTGGCCAACGGCCTGCCCATGGGCGCCATGCTGGCCACAGAGGCTGCAGCGGACGCCTTTGGCCCCGGGGCCCACGCCTCCACCTTCGGCGGCACCCCCATTGTGACGGCCGCCGCCCTGGCAACGTTTAAAACGCTTCAGGAAGAGAAACTGCCAGAGCTGGCGGCGGAGACGGGCGATTACTTCAAGACCCGACTCGCCACCTTGGTGGACAAGCACACCATGGCCAAGGGCGTGCGCGGAATGGGGCTGCTTTTGGCCCTCGAACCGGACCGCCCAGCGGCCC
>JBNKKA010000222.1:0-6515 GCA_050291585.1 Desulfobacteraceae bacterium | reverse complement strand
CTTTCGCTCTAAAATTAAATGGTTATAGATATACTTCATCAGCACTACCTCATTCCGGCTTTTTCAGCCATTGTGAGATCTCCGGTAGCATTCGCACGAGCATTTCTTTTGTTTCGGCATGCCGCGTGTCTCGGGCGCATGATTCCTTTTTTCAATCACAATGGCCTGAACTCTACCATCATAAGAGCGCAGATCTGGGTCTGCCATCACAACAGCGCAGTTAAACTACCAATTGTATTTCAGACGAGAGTATTGGGATGGTTATCGCAAGTTGTTGTTGAGAAAGATATGAAATGCGAAATGGAGAGAGCTTTGTCAAAAGCAGAATGAAACAACTGATAACTAATCGGGTCAATACTACTACGAAAAAAGCTTGTCAATAGATTTGTAAGATCTTTTTTCTTCTGCGGTGATAGATCCCCGAAAAAGCTACACGTCGTGGTCCGAGCCAAAGGCGTGGCTGCCGATGCCGTCATTTTTTTGCGCGACGCAGTTGTCTGTCGCGGGTTTTAATGAGCTCAGCCTTGCAAACCTAGTTACGAATTCCTGACATCTTAGGAACTGTCTTTTCATGAGATGGATCATCATGAGGCATCATCATGCGTCATCAGGCCCTGGGCAATTGCTTCAAGGTTTGGCAGCCAAGGTCGCGCACTGCGCTGGTGGCCACACCGTAGCGCTTGTAAAGCATGAAATCCTTCAGCAGGAGGGCGTAGGTTTCCATCCTGCTGTTTTACCCACTTGCGGTATTTGCTTTACAGCAATGACGCTCGGCCGCAGTGGCTTCCCGATCGGTGAGTAAAATAATTTCATCGTAAGGTTGCTTGGCAATCTGATTGACGAATTCAGTAAAACTGATGGTCGCAGACAGCATGATCCCCTCCTGCACTTGGGCCGTTCAACCCGGATTTGGGTGGACTGCGTTAAAATCGCGTGGATTTTAAAATCAGTCACTTGAACTACGATTGGTGCGTTCCAACAGAGTATAATCTACATACTATAGATTTGTTAGAGTTGTGTTAGGAGGACGGATAAACAAAATACGGGTGGTCGGGAGGCTCACGTCTACCAGCCACGCTCCACCGGAATGCGGGCGGGCACCGACGCGCGGCGTAGATGGATCACAAGGATGCCGGCGGTGATCAGGAGGGCGGCGACAAGCAGGCGCGAGGTGATGGGCTCGGCCAGAAAGAGGCCGCTGAAGAGGACGCCGGCCACGGGCATGATAAAGACGAAGCTGTGCAGGGTGCCGGCGCCGAAGCGGCCCAGGAGGGTGTTCCAGGCTACGAAACCGCAGGACGAGACTGCCAGGCTCTGGTAGATGAGGGCCGCCGCGATGGGCAGATTAAGCGTGCGCGCCATGCGGCCTTCGAAGCACAGGGCGCAGATGGTGAAGACCCCGATGGCGGCCAGCATGGGGTAGAGGACGATCTGGAAAGGGGCGAAGCGGTGGATCACTTTCTTGGTATAGATGGCGTTGGCCGACCACAGGACGGTGGCCGTGAGGACGATAAGATCGCCGCTGCGCAGCTGGCCGCCTATGCTGCCCTTTTCGGTGATGAGGAGCGCCACACCGCAGAAGCCCAGCAGGATGCCGCCGATCTTGCGCAGGCTGAGGCGGTCGCCGGGGATGAAGAAGTGGGCCATGATGAGGACGAAGAAGGGCACCAGGTTGACGATAAGGGCCGCTCGAGAGGCGTAGGTGCGGGCCATCCCCAGGTAGAAGAGGTTGATCTGAACGGCGAAGAGCAGGGCTAGGATGAACAGCGGCCTGCGTTCCGGGGCAGCGATGGCGAAGGGCAGGCCCCGCCAATAGGCCCACACGGCGATGAATACGGCTCCCAGGGAGAATCGCAGGGCGGCGGCACTGAAGGGGCCCAGCCCGGTGAGGGTGTACTTGATGGCCACGGCGTTGGCGCCGAACATGGTGCAGAGCAGGGCGATCAAGAGCGCCGCGCCGGGCGTCAGGCTGCTATCGGAGGGCGAACCAATACTAGTTGGCAAATCATTTTTAAATGGCAAACCATTGTCAAAGGGTGGCATCAAGCGCCTCCCGGTTGTCGAGCAGGTATTCAAGAAAGGCGCCTACGCTGCCGGCGACAAAGTCGATCCCACAGCGCTCGGCCAGGTCGGGATCGGCCTTGAAAAGCGGTCCACCGCAGACCATGCGGACCTGGGTCGGGATCTCCCGGCGGATGCGGGCCAGATCTTCTTCACTGTCGAACTGCAGGACGGTCATACCGAGGAGGGCGGGTGCTTCCTCGCGGCAGGCGGCGATGATGGTATCCGCGGAGACGGTCAGTCCCAGGTGGCGGCGTTGTAGGCCTACGGCGTCGGCAAAGCGGTGGATAACGGTCAATCCCTGGCCCAGGGCGTCGTCCAGGGTGGCCGTGAGGAGGAGGGGGGGAGCCTTCCAAAGGGGACGGGTGCCCGGATCCTTAGCCAGGGCAGCGAGGGCGTCGGCCTCTACGGCGAGGGCGTCGTAGCCCGGCAGACCCTCCTGTCGCCAGTGGTTGATCCGGTCACGAACGGTGGTTTCCAGTGTAGCGTTCATACGGTTTTTCCAGGTTAGGTGATCTCTCAACGGGCACGCTTGGAACCGTCAATCTACGCCTCTTTTGGCAAGGTGGCAATCGAGATCTGGACGGAGCGGCTTTTTCGGGCGCTGGGTTGATTGGGGCCGCCCAGGTGATTGGATCTTGACAATTGGGGTGTTGTGAAGTGTAAACTTTATTAATCCGTTACCATCCCCAGCGGCAGCTTTCGCGCTTGTGCCGTCATTTTTGAATCGACATGCACCCATTTTCCTATTCGGCCCAGCGGTGGCCAATGCGTTTGTTTGTTCCCTATATTTTCAATTGAAGGAGACCTGTGATGCGTAAAATGAAAGGGTTTCACCAAGCTGTTCCACAACTCAAATCCGACCTGGACAAGGGTAAGATCTCTCGCCGGGAGTTTCTGCGCTACGCAACTCTCACCGGCCTTTCCGTGGCCGCCGCCGCCAGTGTCGGCGGATTCGCCCTGCCCAAGCGGGCCTTGGCCGCCGAGGTTAAGCGCGGGGGCACCCTGCGCATCGCCGGGCCGGTGCAAAAGGTTACCCATCCGGCCCAGTTTTCCTGGATCACCCCCACCAACCAACTGCGTCAGGTGGCCGAGTACCTGACCTACACCGACGCCGACAACGTCACCCACCCCTATCTGCTGGAGAATTGGCAGGCTTCCGACGACCTCAAGACCTGGACCCTCAACCTACGCCAGGGGATACATTTCAACAACGGCGACGCCTTCACCGCCGACGACGTCATCTTCACCTTCAACCAATGGCTCAACAAGGATGTGGGCTCCTCCATGATGGGGATGGTCGGCGGTTACCTGGATGCCACCAATATCGAACGGGCGGGTGACTACCAGGTCAAGCTGCACCTCAAGCGCCCCGAGATAGGCGTCCCCGAGCACCTCTTCCACTACCCTGCCATGGTCCTCAACCACAAGACCTTCGAGGGCGACTTCATCAAAGCCCCCCATGGCACCGGCCCTTACACCCTGGACACCTACAAAGAGAGCGAACGCTGCGTCCTCAAGGCGCGCAAGGATTACTGGAACAAGGGCGCCGATGGCAAGCCCATGCCCTATCTGGATGCTGTGGAGTACGTCGACATGGGCACCGAGATGGCCCCCATGATCGCCGCCATCCAGGCCGGCGAGATCGATATGATCGATTTCAGCGACATCGGTGGCACCGAGGCCTTCCAGGCGCTCAAGGACGACGACCGGGTCAACGTCATGCCCATTACTACTAACCAGACCCGCATCCTGCGCATGCGTGTGGATCTCAAACCCTGGTCGGACAACCGCGTGCGTACCGCCCTCAAGCTCTGCCAGCACCGCGAGAAGATTTTGGCCCTGGCCTACTTCGGCCAGGGGGTGGAGGGACAGGACGTCCACGTAAGCCCCAAGCACCCCGAGTACTGCCAGATCGCAACCCCCAAATACGATCCTCAGCGGGCCAAAGAGCTCCTCAATCAGGCCGGCTACCCCAACGGCCTGGAGGTCAACCTCGCCGTGGGCAGCGGCTGGAATGAGATCGTGCGCTACGCCGAAATCCTCAAGCAGGACGCAGCCCCGGCCGGGTTCCGCATCAATATCCAGACCATGCCCAACGCCCAGTACTGGGAGAAGTGGACCGAGGTCGACCTGGGTATCACCACCTGGGCCCACCGGCCCCTGGGGACCATGGTGCCCAGTCTGGCCTATGTGGGCGATGCTGAAGGCAAACCGGTGGCCTGGAACGAAACCCGCTGGGTGGACAAGGAGTACACCGAGCTCCTCAACCAGGCCAACGGGACCCTGGATGTGGAGGCCCGCCGCAAGATCTTCTGCAAGCTCGAAGAGATCCAGCAGCGCCGCGGCTCCATCGGCAACGCCTTCTGGATCAACGTCTGGACCATCACGCGCAAGCGGGTCCAGGGGATCGTTTCTCATCCGAGCCTCTATCTGAGTTTGGACAAGGCTTGGGTCACGGCCTAATCCGTACACATCCAGAAACAGCAGCTTTCAAACGAGTTCAAAGCGGGCGAAAGCTACCATTTCTGAAGGGGCACTATTGAGTAAGGAAAAAAATGAAGCCGCCATCGCCGAAGAGCGAAGGCGGCTTCGTTGCTTTCAAGTAAGCGCAGCGCTTCAAGGGGAGCCGTTTAGCTTAGATATGTCTGACGGCGGGGACTGCCGTAGTAAAGCTGCGGAAATTTTTACCTTCCCTGTCCATCCTCATGTTGGCCATCTGCTCTGAAGCCTTCATGGAAAACGACGGTGCCCTGGGGAGTATGCCCGTGGAAAGCCAGAACGAAAAACACCTCTTGTGGCACTCCAGCATGTACCAGTTCCGATGTGTTGTCGAACCCGAATTTCCGGTAGTAATCCGGATGTCCCACGAGACAACATCCTTGAGCCTTCATCTCTTTTAGCTGTGACAGCCCTTCCCGGATCAGGGCTTTGCCAATGCCATTCCGTTGGTACGCTGGCGACACCGAAATCGGTCCAAGACCGTACCAGTTCTGAGTGCCGTCCGAAATGGTTACGGGAGAGAATGCAATGTGCCCTATCACCTGGTCATCCATTTCTGCAACGAGGGATACCGCAAGGGCCTTGGCAGCGCGTAGTGCCGCGATGATGAACTGCTCCGTGTGATTGCTGATCTCCAGGGCCCTAAACGCGGCAACCGTTACTTCGCTTATCGCGTTCACATCGTCATCTGTCTCGTTCCTGATCGTGATCTTCGGATTCATGAGGTTCATGTTCCTTTATATTGCTGGCTAACGATTCGTTCACAGGGCGGGACTTTAAGCCAGATCGGCCTGCCGCCAGCATAACCGGTTTCAGGAGCGCAGCAAGTGAATCCCTATTGATACATCTGTTGGTCATTGCGTCTATGACGAGGCGATCAAATTTTACCTTCATTTATCGTTTTGTCTAAGTCTTATGGTTTAATACCAATCGTCTTGATAGAAAGCTGATGATCTTGAAACTTTTTAGTTTGTGCACCAATGAAAAGACCGTTCCCTTTTCTTTCATCATTAATATCTGAAGCTGTGCTGATGCCACACGAAGAAAAACGATTAATCCTAAGAATCCCCAAAATCTGAAATCTGTGCTTTTTGTATTCTTTAATCTGAAAAATAAAATGTTTTCAAATTGATCGATTTTAGGACCTATTGAGTCAGTTCTCATACAAGCCTTAATGCTTGTATTTTCTTTCACAACTGGAAATGAGCTTCCTATACTGTTTCCTCTATCTATACCTAAACAGAACAATTCTGGGCATGGCATTTGAACGATGCCACTATTTGAAGTAATGAATATTCTCATACTTTCTCTAATATACCCAGGATATGCTGCGGTCCCATCGGGAATCGAATTTTGGTTCAAAACACTATGGGTGACAAATACTATCCGTTTGTTTCTACAATCTTCAAACATATTATAATTAAATTAATTTTGGTTATAATTGTAGCAAAATATCATTATGGACGCCTGTTAAATCCATACATTTTCTTCTGCAGTCAACTCACTGTCAGTTTCTCCAGTGTTGACTACTCCTTTTGGTTCAATAAGAAGAATTTTACAATCTTTTTCCGCGAATGGTTTATGTTCTTTACCCTTTGGAACAATGAACATTTCATCTTTGCCGATATCTACTCTGCCATCACGGAAATCGATGGACATCTTGCCATCGAGAACAACAAAGACTTCATCTGTATCTTTATGGTTGTGCCATGTAAAATCACCCTGGATTTTAACTAGCTTGAATTGGTAATTATTCATTTCCCCTATTACTTTTGGCGACCAGTATTCACTAAACATTGATAATTTTTCTTTAAACTTAATACCTGGATTTTGCACGATAGATTCAACCAAGGGTGGATACCACCTGGGACCCCTTGCTATTATGGAGGTTACGACACCAACCCATAAAAGCAGGAGATACCCAGATGGTAAAAACCAAGAAATCAAATTTC
>JBNKKA010000221.1:0-6647 GCA_050291585.1 Desulfobacteraceae bacterium | reverse complement strand
ACCACCAGGCCGTAGCGGCGGCCCGTATCGGGGAGTAGCTGCCAGAAACCCAGGGCCCCCTTGGGAGAACCCACATGGGGACGCAGAGCGCTCTCGGCCACGGCCAGGAAGCGTAGATCGGCGGGCATGCGCCGCTTTTTGAGGGCCGCTGCCACAAAAGGCATGAATCGGGTCGAGCGCTTGAGCCAGAGCAGGGCCTGGGGTCGGTCCCAGGCCGCCAGGAGAAGCTCTTTCTCGAAGCGCTCGCGCACTTGGGGAACCTCCAGGGGGACCTTCTCGCCAAACAGGGTCAAAGGACCATCGGTTTTGAGGAGGTCGTTGAGGGCGGGCAGTTGGCCTTTGAGCTGCGATTCTGCCGACACAAGCCCGAAGGAACCAAAGAGTATGGCAATTGTCAGAACGGTCCAGGATAAGATGGACGGCCATCGGGTTATTAGCATGCGGGGGATCCTTCATTAAACCTTAAGCAGCCGGCGGGCCTTTCCGATTCGCTCGATGACTTGGGCGACCGTGGGCAGCTGATGCAGGCCGAAGAGCGGTGGTACCGCATCTTCCGGGTTCTGGCCGACGCTGCGCAGTTTGAGGCGGTACCAAACCGGCAGCTCGATCTGATAACAGTCCAGGAGGGCGTTGCCCTTCTGACGCGCCAGCTTCATCTGGCGCCGGACAGATTTTGACTCGAGATCCACCTTGACGTTTTGAAGACAGAGCTCGCTCAGACGGTCCAGCACCTCGGCCAGATTCGCTTTGGCGCGGCCGTACGCCCGGATGGGGCCGATCCAGTAACGCATGATGACATAGCCGGCAGCGCCGGCGAGGAAGCTGGCGCCGGCACCTAGAATGATGGGATCCATTATTACACCACTACTGTTTTCGGAGCGGATCCAGCAGGCTGCCCGCCGGCGGGTCCGACTGCCAGCGGGCCTCGCTGGTGAAGAAGTGCTCGGTGACCACCTTGAGCTGCTCCGGTCCACGGGTCTTGTGTATTTTTTTAAGCACCTTGCGGCCGTTGACAAAGGGACGATGGAAATACTGCCAGAGCCCCTTCATGCGCTGGACCAGATGGGAGGGGCCAAAAAGGACGGCGCTGTAACGCTCAACAAGAAGATCGTGAAAACGCTGAAAACGCTCGATGCGCTCGGCCGCCTCCAGAACCGCGCCGCCAATCTCCTCGGCCAGAAATGGGTTCGCGATGAGCCCGCGCCCCAGCATCCAGCCGGCAACAGCTTCGAACCGCCCGGCCAAACTGGCGAAAGTCTCGGCCGTATCGATGTCGCCGTTATATACAACAGGCCGCCGGCAAAGTGCAAAGCATTCCCCGAAGCGGGCCAGGTCCGCCGACCCGGTGTACATCTGCACCCCCGTGCGGGGGTGGATGATCACCGCGCTCAAAGGATAGCGGTTGAAGATGGGCAGGAGGTCGTCGATCTCGGCCGCCGAAAAGCGCCCCAGGCGCGTCTTGATGGAAACGCGGCCTGGTATGGCGGCCAGGACCGTATCGAGGAAGCCCTCGATACGCTCAGGATGGGGCAACATGCCCGAACCACGTCCCTTCTTGGCCACCATGGGATAGGGGCAGCCCAGGTTCCAGTTGACCTCAGCATAGCCCAGATCGAAAAGGGCCTTGGCCATGATCACGAACTCGTCAGGATCTTTGGCGAGGATCTGGGGAGTCAGGGGCATGCGGGTGTTGCGCTCGGGGAGCACGTCCTTGAGCAGCTTGGGTTTCACCTTGGGACCACGCACCGAGGTGAGGAAGGGGGCCACGGCCCTATCCACCCCCCCGAAGCACTCGGCGAAGGTGGTGCGGAAGATCGCGTCGGTGACCCCCCTCAAAGGGGCCAGGATCAACGGCCCATGGGAAGTGGCCAACCCAGGAGCTTCAGGCCTCATGGCCTCTCCCCGCTTCCGTCGGGGCCCAGGCGACGCCAGCTCAAGGGCGCGGCCAGACTGAGGAAACGCTCCTCATCGGTGAACATGAGGCCCTTGGCCACCATCATTTTGAGGAAACCGCGCAGCTCCGCCTCGGCCACCGTATCGAACTCGCCCCGCAGCCGGCCGATGGAACGGGGCTGCTGGCAGAATTGGTAGATGGCCCGGGACGTACCCGTGAGGCGGTGCTTGCGGGGCAGTCCGGCCTCCCGGTGCTGGATGATGATGGCGAACCCCCCGCCGTCGCGCAGGTGCAGGGCCGGGGTGTCGGCCTCGGTCGGTCGCAGGCGGGCATAGGTGCGCCGCCAGGCGGCCACCTTGCGTTCCACCGGGCGCCAGAGCTTGTACTGGCGCAGGCGGTCGCCGCGGTACCCGTAAATCATGAAGGTCAGCCGGCTGGCCACCGATTCGGGGAAGAGCCGGGCCAGATGATGGTGGGGCCAGAGGGCCCGCAGTCCATAGGTTTTTGGATCCCGCCAGACGGGACTTTCCAGCCCCAGCCAGAAGCTGACGCACTGGAGGGGGCGAAACGCTTTAGCCAGGTCGATGGCCGTGAGGGTATCCGCCACCTCGGTGGCTGTGCTGCCGGGAAAGTGCATGATCAAGTTGGCAGCGTTGATCAATCCCAGGGCCTCACAGTTTTTCATCAGGGCCAGGTTGTCGATGGCTGTGGTACCCTTTCCCAGGCGCTTGAGCAGGGAGGTGCTGAGGGCCTCGATGCCCACCTGGAGACGTTCGGCGCCAGCCCGGCGGAGGGCGGTCAGTTCCCGCCGCCGGGTGGTGGCGCGCACCTCGGCGAAAATGCGCAGATCCTTATTCAGCCCTCCCAAGGCTTGGCAGAGGTGGCCGATTCCCTGGCGGGGCAGGACGTTGTCCATGAAGGCCACCGAGAGGGTTTGGTGACGGTTGGTGAGGGCGTCCACCTCCTGAGCCACCCGCTGATGGCTTTTGGAGCGGTAGCCCTGCCACTGGAGGTTGAGATTGCAGAAGGCGCAACCCCGATAGCGTTTGGCGCTGAGGGGCTTTTGCCACCAGCAGCCCCGCGAGGCCTCCACCGGCAGCACGGGGAAGAAGCGCCGCTCCGGCTCCAGGTTACCCAACAGATCGAAATAGGCGTCGAAGTCCGGGATGGGCAGGCGGTCCATGTCCTTGATCTGGTGTACACCCGGTAGGGCGTTTAGGGCCGCGTGGCGGTTGGTGACGCCCATGTGGAGGGGCAGGCTGGTCAAGGGTTTGCCGGCGCGCAGGTGGGTGACGATGTGGTTGAGGGGCCTTTCCCCCTCGCCGCTGACCACCAAGTCGACCTGGGGAAAGGCCTGGGTGAGGCCCACAGCCCCGTTGTGGGGCATAGCGGCTCCGCCGATCACCACGGGTAGATCCGGGAATTGGGCCTTGATGCGTGTCACCAGATAGAGAGTGGCGGTGAGCTGGCAGAGGCCCACTGTGAAGCCCGCCAGGAGGCTTGAACCCCAGTCGGTTGCCTCCAAAAAACCATCCGTGGCCGTCTCCACCTTCGAAATAAGGGTGTCAATCTTCAGACGGGCCAGCGCGCTACGGCGGCCAACAAGGCGCCGGAAGCGGGCCTCGATGCGGGGCCGCCGCTCGGGAAAGAGCAGGGTCGCATAGACCGCCTCGGCCAGAAAACTGCGTTCGGAAATGGCCTGGTAGGTTTCGTATCCCAGATGAGCCGCTAGGCAGAGAAAGAAGTGATGGGCCGTGACGGTGAGGCCCGGGTTTTCCTGGCGCAGATAGGCGCCCAGGGCACCGATCTGAATTGAGGGCCGGTTGTAAAGCGCCCAGGGGGCGGCCACCAGTCTCACCGGCTGTTTATGGGAGGATAATTTTTTTGACGCTGTCTTCTTGCCGCTCACTGTTCCCCATTTTTTTTAGATTAAATAGAGTAGATACAGCATTATACCCGGGTCTCGGTCAAGTGCAAACCATCGCCTGGATGGATTCAGGAAGGAACCTCTCCTTTGGCCCCATCCCCAATCCAAAGATGCACATATCGTTCTTTAAGGCCCAAGGCAATCGGGCGAATACGGCTGAAACCATCGACTAAGCCAAAAAGACTGGTGGCATTTTTTTTGCTTAGTTAAATTTTAGGTAACAACCATCGAACCAAGACCAACGACACCAACCCCAACTCAATGAGGATGCCCTGTGCCAAGAGCGACCATCACCCTTATCAGCCTGAGTCTATTTTGCCTCACCCTTAGTTTGCCGGCCACCGCCGACATCTTCAGCCTGGCCTCAGAGGACGTTATCACCTCCGGAGACGCCGCCGCCCTGCCGCCAATGAACTCTGCCCGGGTCCTGCGCCAGCGGGCCGTGCGTATCGTTTTGGATAATGTGGCGTCCAAACTCCATGCCGTCCTGCGCCTCAACCTCTTCGATGACGTCACCCTGGCGGTCGTCTGCGACAGGTTGAACGAGGGGTCAGATGGCAGCCGGATCTGCTATGGACGAGTGGTCGGAGACGAGCACAGCGAGGTAACCATGGTGGTGGGCGAGGCCAGCCTGGCGGCCACCCTCAGCACCACCGACAGGACCTATAAGGTCAGGCCCATTGACGACAATTGGCATGTGGTGCGCGAAATCCGTCCGGAAGGCGGGGAGACAACTCTCTGGGCGGCCGCAGCCACCGACGACGAGCGCACGGTCTGGACCCTCACCAACCAGGAGCGCGCCGACAACGGCCTGCCCGGTCTCAGCCTGAATGGCGACCTGGTCGAGTCCGCCCGGGCCCATAGCGCCGATATGGCGACCCAGGACTATTTCGACCATGCCGGTTTGGACGGAAGCTCCCCCGGCGACCGTATCGCCGCCACCGGCTATGAGGCATCGAGTTGGGGGGAGAATATCGCCGCGGGCTATGGAACCCCGCAGGCGGTGGTGGAGGGATGGATGAACAGCCCTGGCCATCGGGCCAATATCCTCGGCGACAATTACTGCGACATCGGGGTGGGCTATGCCGACGGCGAAGGCAGCACCTATGGAACCTATTGGACGCAGAACTTCGGCCGCCAGGCGGGTGTCTCGGAATGCCAATCGGTCATCGACAACACTGGGGACAATAGCGGGGAATCTAGCGGCAATTCAGAAGGGAGCAGCAGTAGCGAGGGGGGCTGTTTCCTTGGAATGACCCTCTCATTTCGCTAAATTCCTCAGCCGTCCAACCCCAGTTTGATTCCGAAAAAAAGCATCAGGGCCCCAACGCTGCCGTCGATGGTGCGTCGCACGCGCCGATTCTGGAGCATCGCCCGGGCGCGCTCCACCAAAGCGGCCAGAAGGCATTGCCAGACCATGGCGATGATGAAGTGCAGGCCCGCCAGGAATAAGGACTGATAGAGGGCCGAGCCTTTGGGATCGATGAACTGGGGCAGAAAGGCCATGTAGAAGATGATGGCTTTGGGGTTGAGGACGTTACAAAGGAAGCCCTCGCGCAGGGAGCGCCGCAAGGTGAATGGCCGCCCCCCATTCCCCTCCGCCACAAACTGCTGCGCGGCGCCACTAGCGGCGGCGCTGCGCAGGCTGGCGATCCCCAGCCAGACCAGATAGGCGGCACCGGCCAGTTTCAGCGCCCGAAAGGCCCAGGCCGACTGGAGCAGGATCACCGATATCCCCACCGCCGACACCGTGGCATGCACAAAGAGGCCGCAGCAGATCCCCAGGCTGGTGGTGGCGCCGTCGCGCCAGCCGCCTCGGGTGGTGTTGCGGATCACCAGGACGGTGTCCACCCCCGGGGAGATGGTGAGCAGTGATATCGCTATCAAATAAGTAAATAATATTGAGTTCATAGGAACAGGTTTCTAATATGTTGGATGATGATCAAAAGACCCCCTAAAGAAACTTACAACGGCGACTTCGACAGCGGCTGGTACCATTCCTCAAACACCGATTCCCGCAGTTGAACCATCTCCATGGCCGTCTGTCGACAACCCACGGCGCAAACCCCGCAGCCACGACACCGCTCGGTATCCAGAAGCGCCACGGGCGGCCGGTCCGGATCTGCGCACTTTTTCAACTGGATTGCGCCGAAGGGGCAGCGGCGCTCACAGCGACCACAGCCGTTGCAAGCTTGGGGATCCAGACGGGCCAGATAACGGCTGAGGGGCCAGAAACGAGCCACCTGCTCCCGGTCGGCCAGACGGTGGGGAAAACAGCAATCGGCGCAGCAGTTGCAGATCGCCCCCATGGGTTGGCCCTCTGGGGTCAGGCCCAGCTCGGCGCTGTGCATGAGGCCCCTGCGGCTGGCCTCAAGAAGGATGGTCTGGGCGCGTGCCGTGGAGATCTCCCAGCCGATGCCGCGGGTGTTGTCGAAGCGCAGGCAGGTCAAGCGCGGCTGTTTGCAGCCCTCCACCATGCTGCGGCAGTTGCAGGGCCACAGGTAGATGTGAGGCACCCGCTCCACCAGGGCCTGGGCCTCGTGGAGGAGGAGATATTCGGGGATGATCCGCTGTGGGTCGCGGGGCTGCCCCCCTTTGAGTGCCACCGCCGCTTGACGGTGTTTATCCACGTAAGCATCCAGTTCCCACTGGTTGAGTTGCCAGCGCACATCTGTGGGGATATCCTGCCAGCCCTCGAAAAGTGCCCAGTGTTCGAATCTCACATGAAAATCGGCAGGTTGCAATCTATTATCTGAAGTATCACTCAACACCCCGCGAACCACCGCCCGGTGGATCAGGGCCTGGGCCGCTGCATCTGTGGGGGCC
>JBNKKA010000220.1:0-6648 GCA_050291585.1 Desulfobacteraceae bacterium | reverse complement strand
TGGTTGTGGATCGATTCGAAGTTTATCGGCTCCCACCGAAAACTAAGGTGGCCTCAGTCTCCGTTCTTGCTGGTTATTTGAGCATATGCGCTGTGGTTGTGGATGGATTCAAAGTTTTCGGCGCTTACCGAAAACCAGGTGATGTTGCTATCGCTTTTGAGGCGCGCGGCCACATCGCGAACGATATCCTCGACGAACTTGGGATTGCCGAAGCCTCGTTCGGTGACCTCCTTCTCATCCACCCGCTTGAGAACCGAGTAGACTTCGCAGGAAGCACAGCTTTCCACGAGCTCGATCATGTCCTCCATCCAGATGAACTTCTTGAAGCGGGTCTTCAGGGTCACCTGACCACGCTGGTTGTGGGCTCCGTGTAGGCTGATTTCCTTGGAGCAGGGACAGACCGATGAGATGGGTACGGCCACTTCGGAGACCAGGTCGATCTCGTTGGCGGCATTGCTCGACCCCAATATCCGGCAGTCGTAGTCCATGAGGCCCGGCGAACCGCTCTTGGGGGCTTTTTTCTCGATGAAGTAGGGGAAGGCAATCTCGATGTGGGCAGAAGCGGCGTCCAGATGGGTCTTCATGGCGCCCAGGATATCGGAGATCTTCTTGAGGGAGACATCCGGTTTGAACAGATGCAGCATCTCCACAAAACGGCTCATGTGGGTGCCCTTGTAATCGTGGGGCAGGTCCACATACATGTTGATGGAAGCAACCGTGGCCTGGCGTCCCTGGCGACGGTCCATTACGGAGATGGGGTAGCGCAGGTTCTTGATGCCGACTTTGTCGATGGCGATGTTACGATCGTCGCGCTGGTTTTGAACGTCCTTCATGATCACTTCTTCAGCAGATAGTCGAGTTTCACGTTGCTCATGGAGCGGAAGATATTTCCCCGGATCTTGGGATTGTGTTCGTACAAGTCCCTCAAAAGGTCTTTTATCTCCCGCCGCTTAGACGTTCTCGCGCTGGGGCAGGGGTTTTCGAAGCGGGGAAGCTGCTTCTCCTGCGCAAAGCCTCGGATCTCGTCCTCTCCAGCGTGGGCCAGGGGGCGGATAATAGTGAAGCGCCCCCCGAAAAAAGGCTGCGCCGGGACCATAGTGCTTATTTCGCCGCTGTAGCAGATGTTTAGAAACAGGGTCTCAATGAGATCGTCTTTGTTGTGTCCTAAGGCGATCTTGCGACAGCCCAACTGGTCAGCGATCTCAAACAAGCGTTTACGCCTCAGACGAGCGCAAAGAAAACAAGGGTTTTCACGATTCTCAGCGCTGTGAGCCACCACACCGTGGTCGGTCACTTCGCTGTGTAGAAGCCAGTCCCTGCGCCTGCAGAAATCGGTCAGTTCAGCCCTAAAGCCCCCCTCGAAGCCGGGATCGATATAGATGAGAAAGATCTCGTATCGAACCGGAGCCTTAGCCTGACGTTCATGGAGCAACCAGGCCAGGGTCAGGCTGTCCTTGCCACCAGAAAGTCCCACGGCGATGCGATCGCCATCGGCGATCATATCGTAGGTGTGGATCGCCTTTCCCATGGCCGTATTGAGCTGCTTGTGCGTTTTGCTGGCCGAGCGTTGCAAGTGGCTACACTATGCCTCGTTATCGATCTCGGCGGTATCGGTAACCTTACCTGCGGCGATCTCCCGCAGGGCAACGACGATATCTTCGTTCTTGGGTGAACTCACCAGGTATTCGGAGCCTTCCCGAATCTGGCGTACCCGGCGAGCGGCCATATGTACCAGCCGGAAACGGCTGTTAACCCGCTTTAAACAATCTTCCACTGTAATTCTAGCCACATCCATCTCCTTTGGTCGGATCCTGGGATCGATTCCCAGGCAGACATCTTTCCAACTGTGCCGCAATAAAGACGGCATAATAAACTGTTGAGCTTTACAGTATTTCAACGAGTTCGTAAACCCTTTTACCGGCAGGCGCCTGGAGAACCACCTCGTCCCCAGGTTTTTTACCCAACATGGCCTTACCCAATGGGGAGGTAACTGAAATCAAACCCGCCGAAATATCAGACTCCTCCGGCCCCACCAGTTGGTAATTGACCTCTTCACCGGTATCGATATTTTCCAATACCACCTGGCTGGCAAACACCGCCCGGTCCTTAGGAACCTCTCCGGGATCTATGATTTCGGCACACCCGAGCTTATAGTCCAATTCGCTGACACGGCCCTCGATGAATCCCTGCCGCTCCTTGGCGGCATGGTACTCCGCGTTTTCAGACAAATCGCCATGGGCGCGGGCTTCTTCAATGGCCTTGATCACCGCAGGGCGCTCGACGCTCTTGAGGCGTTCCAATTCTGCCTTCAATCTTTGAAAACCGTCTCGGGTGATAGGTACTTTTTCCACAGTTTAACTCCTTCGTAAAAATCATTACGCGGACACGCCCTGCCCCCTTGGAGGGAAAGCCGCAGGTCATTAGGATGCGGTATAGCCTACACATCCAGCACAAAAATGGAGGGCCGCTTGACCTGGCGAAACAGGCCGAAGCGGCGAGAACAATACCGAAGGGCCACCTGCGCTTTCGGCCGGCAGCCCCCTTAATAATGTTAGTTGCCTAAGTTATATCAGATCTGAGCCGTGCTTCTCTTCGTCGGATTCGTCCGCATCCGGATGCTTGAGGTGAAACACCCGCCGGAGCGAGTTGATGGGACCAGAGAGCACGTAAAGCAGCCCGATACTGAACAGCGCGATTTGAGGTTGGGCAGCGATGAAGATCAAAATGAGCAGTGCCACGACCAAACTATTGAAACCCATGGATTTGAACAGCTCGGGTCGTTTGAAGCTATTGTACTTGATGGTGCTCACCATCAGGAACGAGAGGCTGTAAAGCATTACAAGAACGACGAAGGGGTTGACCGTCTGGACCCAGCCGAGTTTATGGCAGAAGAGCACCATTGTGGCGTTCATCCCCGCCGCCGCTGGTATGGGCAGGCCGACGAAATTGTCGCTGCTGACCGTCCCCACCTGGGTGTTGAAACGGGCCAGGCGCAGGGCGCCGCAAGCCATGAAGAGAAAACCAGCCAGCCAGCCCATACGACCCATGGGGCGCAGGGCCCACAAGTAAACCATCATGCCGGGTGCCAGGCCAAAAGAGATCAGATCTGCCAGGCTATCATACTCCACCCCGAACTGGCTGGTGGTATTGGTGGCCCGGGCGATCTTGCCATCCAGGTTGTCGAACAGCCCGGCGATAATGATGGCGCAGGCTGCGGCCACAAACTTGCCGTCTATGGCAGCCACGATGGCAAAAAAACCGCAGAACAGATTCAGCGATGTAAAAATGTTGGGCAGCAGGTAAATGCCTCGCCGAAGGGTCTCTTTTTCAAATCGTTTATTTCGTTTCATGATGGAAACGCTCCTATAATGGAGGTACCGGCACGTACTTTATCGCCGACCCTTACCTGAATATCCGCATCCATCGGCAGGTAGACGTCGACACGTGAGCCAAAACAGATCAAACCGAAACGCTGGCCGCGTTCAAGGCGGTCGCCGGGCTGCACATGGCAGATGATCCGGCGAGCCACCAGACCGGCGATCTGCACCCAACAGATCACATGGCCGCTGTCAGTTTTGAGGGTCAGGGCGTTGTGCTCGTTGGCCGTCGAGGCATCGGCCTTGTCGGCTGGCATGAAGCGCCCGGGCTGATAGTTGAGGGCGGTCAGTTCACCCTCATGGGGGGCGCGGTTCACATGCACGTTGAAGATGTTCATGAAAATCCCGATGCGCCGGCATTGCCCAGCGTATAGAGGGCTGCCTTCGAGATTATCAATGGCCACCACCTTGCCGTCGGCCGGTGATACCAGAACGCCATCCCCGTTGGGGATCACACGATCGGGATCACGGAAGAAAGCGCAGATGAATAAGGTAGCCACCAGGGCCAGAAGTGCCAGGGACACGATACCCAGGAGTGCCAGGGTTCCTGTGGTGAGAGCTGCGGCCCAGATGAAGGGATAACCCGCCCGGGCGATGGGAAAGGCCGTCTGACTCGGTTTTTCGGCCCAGGAGTAAGTCATGTTCACGGTACGTTCTTTCTTCATTCAGCCAGGGGTGCAGCCGAAAAATAAGCCTGCTAACAGGCCCATGGAGTAAGCTTACCGCCTAAAATAAAGACGCCCGTTTGTGATCCGTTGAAAGCGGGTCGCAACTCCGGGCATGGGAGCGGTTCTTTAGCAACTATAGCTTATCAACTATATCTGATGGATCTATAGGTGTCAAACGCTTACGCGCTAAATCAGCCGCTCTCGGCGCAGATGCCTGGAGGCCGATGCGATAAAGCGTTCGTATCTCCTCAGCCCAACGTGCATCATCAGGCGTCTCAAGGATCATGGGCAGGTGGTCCAGGCGGGGGTCGGTCATCAGCCACCGGAAGCTATCGATCCCCAGATAACCCTCGCCGATGCTGGCGTGACGATCCACCCGGCTGGCCAATCCTTTTTTGGCGTCGTTGAGGTGTAGGCCTTTGAGGTAATCAAACCCCACCACCCGATCAAACGTATCCATAAAGGCGGTATAGGCCTCGCTGCTGGTCAGGTCATAGCCTGCGACGAATAGGTGGCAGGTGTCCAGACAAACTCCCACGCGGGATTTGTCTTCCACCTGGTCGATGATCTCGGCCAGGTGCTCCAAGCGATGGCCCATATTGGTGCCTTGCCCGGCGGTGTTCTCGATCACTGCCGTCACCCCTTCGGTCTCACCTATGACATAATTGATGGACTCGGCGATTCGCGCCAGGCAGTTGCCGGGAGAGATCTGTTTGAGGTGGCTGCCCGGGTGGAAGTTGAGGCTGGAGAGGCCCATTTGCTCACAGCGCTGCATCTCGTCCAGGAAAGCCGCCCGCGACTTGGCCAGCCCCTCAGCCTGGGGGTGGCCGAGATTGATCAGATAGCTGTCGTGGGCCAGGATCTGTTTTGGGTTGAACTCGTGCTTGGCACAATTCTCTTTGAAAGCGGCGATGGAGGCCTCGCTGAGGGGCTTAGCCTGCCAGCGGCGCTGGTTCTTAGTGAACAGGGCAAAGGCGCGCGCGCCGATCTTGTGGGCGTTCAAGGGCGCGTTCTCAATCCCACCGCTGGCGCTGACATGGGCACCGATCCACTTCATATTCAACCTTTTCAGTTTTTTTCAAATTTTCAAAGATAGCCCCACCGGACAATGATCGGAGCCGAAGATATCGTTGTCGATCCAGGCGTCAGCCACCTTATTCTGATCGAAAAGGTCTTTGGAGGTGAAGAAGTAGTCGATGCGCCATCCTGCGTTGGTTTTACGGGCGCTGAAGCGGTAGGACCACCACGAGTACTTGACCGTATCTGGATGGAGGCTGCGGAAGCTGTCCACATAACCGTCTTTGACGATGCGATCCAGCCACTGGCGTTCGATGGGCAGGAAACCGGAGCGTTTGGAGTTGGGGCCGGGGTGTTTGAGGTCGATCTCGTTGTGGGCCGTGTTGTAATCCCCGGCGATGATGACGCTGCGTCCCGCCGCCACCAGACGATTGGTATAGTCGAAAAAGGCCTCGTAAAAGTCAAGCTTGTAGGCCAGGCGTTCTTCGCTCATCTGCCCGTTGGGGAAGTAAACGTTGAAGAAGCTGAACTCGTCAAACTCCAACTCGAGAATGCGGCCTTCGTCGTCGAAGCGCGGAATACCGATGCCATGGCGCACCGCTCGGGGTTCCCGCCGGGTGTAGACGCCGACCCCGCTATAGCCTTTCTTGGTGCTGGCATGGGAGAAATAGCTATGGTAGCCATCCACCACCGTCATGGCCTCGGTCAGTTGGGGTCCTTGGATCTTGGTCTCCTGAATAGCGAAGATATCGGCTTGGGAGCTGTTCAGGATCGAGAGAAACTCTTTTTTCATTACGGCCCTCAAGCCATTGACGTTCCATGAGATCAATTTGAGAGGGGCATTCATATGGATCATCGTCCTTTCATACTCGCGAGCAATTAAGCAACGAAGCTGTGCATGCGCTCATGTTTGGTGTCAAAATAACGGATGGTCGTGCAATATGTGCGCAGATCGATATGCGCGCTCACTTCGAAAGGTGCTTTCCGCCAAGTAAGGCCGAGCTCATCATCGGGGGTATCCTCTATCATGAGAGCGCCGGAAAAAGCGGGATAGCTGTTGTAAAAACGCATCAGTCGCAGCAATCGACGCACTACCGGCTTGCGAATATCGGAGTCGATCTCCTCCAGGGTGTAGTTGTGGCGATTGATGTCACGACCGTTTTTGGTCCACTCCACCAGTTCGATGTCGTTCTCGCCGGCTAGGAGGCCCACATAGTAAACCTGGGGAATGCCGGGGCTGAAGAACTGAATCGCACGAGCGGCGATGTAAGAGTCGTCGTTGCACTCCAGGGCCGAGTAATATGTGCAGTTCATCTGATAGATATCCAGGTTCTGGTATGTCGACCCGGAGTAGATCTTCTTGGTATTGGACCCCTTTTCGTAAAGGCCTTCGACGGTAAGCGCGATCTCCTCCTTGGAGAGCAGATCGACCACGTCCACGATGCCAAGGCCATCATGGGTGTCCAGGGTGGTGAACTGATGCCGCGGGCAGACAGCCAGCCACTCACGCAGACTTTTTCCCGTGTGGTGGTAAAGGGTGTGCAGGACCAGCATGGGCAGTGCGAAGTCGTAGGCCCAGTAACCCT
>JBNKKA010000219.1:0-6757 GCA_050291585.1 Desulfobacteraceae bacterium | reverse complement strand
ATGATGCGGTTGAGTTCACCATATGCATGCCACGACTGCCATCCGGTTGCAAGGCAGGAGGTCAATCATTCTAAGCCTCACCGTTGCAGTCGCCGCGCCATGGATAGTCACTTGCCCTTATTGCCAGAGTTCGGCAGGCAGCATTGGACGTCCATCTGAATTGATGATATGGCAAAAACCTTTATGGTCAAAATTTTTGGTTAGAGGAAAAATGCAGATCAAAGGTAAAATCGCTTTGGTATTGGGTGCCAACAGAGGCATTGGCTGGGCCCTGGCAAACGCCCTGGTCGCTGAGGGCGCCCGGCTGGTGGTGACCACCTATGATTGGCCCGCAGACACGGAGCGGATGAAGCGCCGGTTCAAAGAAGTCGGTGCGAATTTTCTGGCGGTCCAGGTGGACCTGCGCAATCCTGACCAAGTCGCTGGCCTTTTCGACACAATCTGCTCCAAGTACGGCGGTTTGGACATACTGATCAACAACATCGAACGCGGTGGGATGCCGGTGGTCCACGGCGAATATACGCCCGAGCAGTGGGATCTTGAGATGGAAACCACCCTCAAGGCTAAATGGTGGGTGGTCAAGCACGCCATGCCACTGCTCTTGGAAGCGCCTGAAGGCGTCATCATCACCTTGTCATCCATCGCCGGCATCGTGGGTCGCAACGGTCCCGCCGGCCTTATTTTCAACGATGGGTATGCTGCCGCCAATCGGGCGATCTCTTCCTTTACCGAGACTTGGGCCCGTGAAGGCGCGCCAAAGATCCGCGTTAACGAGCTAATGCTCGGCTTCTTCGAAACGCGACACGCTGAAAAAACCCGCGGGTGGGGTCTACTCTCCCAGGCGCAACGTCGCGGGATAAGGGAAAACAGCCTCTTGGAACGCACCGGGCGCATCGAAGAAATCGTGGCCGCCGTGCGCTTCTTGATTTGTGAGGCTACCTATATAACTGGCACAGTCATACGCATGGACGGCGGCTACAGTTTAGGCCATGCAAAAGCGCCGCCCATGCCACCGGGAGTATTGGATGAAGACGGCTAAGGCAGACCCGAGAACTCGGATCCAGGAACAAGACGATCATTTTATGCGGGATGCCCTTATTGATGCCCGCATGGCATTAGAATACGGCGAATTCCCCGTGGGTTGCGTCATCGTCTATGAGAACCAGGTTATCGCCCGAGGTCGGCGGATCAACAGCTTGGGCGAGGGTATCATCGAACTCGATCACGCCGAAATCGTGGCCCTGCGAAACTTGCAGGCAGCGGGACCATCCGTGGAGATGCACCAGGCGACCCTCTATTCGACCATGGAGCCCTGTCTGATGTGCTACGCAACCATTCTGCTCACCGGCATCGGTCGCATCGTCTATGCCTATGAGGATGTCATGGGGGGCAGCACGGGCATGTCACTCGAGCCCCTGGCCCCCTTGTATCGGTCCATGAAAATCGACATCGTCCCCCATGTGCTGCGTGGAGAAAGCTTGGCCTTGATGCAAACCTTCTTTCAGAATCCGGAAAATGGCTACTGGCAGGGAAGTCTTCTGGAACGCTACACCCTGGAACAAAAATGAAGCCCCAAGCCCCAGAAACCGTCCAGTTCAAGGCAGGCGTGCGCAATATCTTCTTTCATATTCTAACGGCTTGCAACCTGTCTTGCACCCACTGCTACATCAATCCACGCCATCATGGGAGCCGACCCGTATCACGGGCTACACTGATCAAGTGGTTGCATCTCTTCTACGAACCATCCAGCGCCAACCATCTGGTCTTGTTGGGTGGTGAGCCCACCCTCCATGAACATTTACCGGAAGCCATAAAGGCGGCCGTCCAGATCGGATACACTTCCGTCACCGTGGACACCAATGGCTATTGCTTTAACAACATCCTGGAAAAGGTCTCGCCTGACCAAGCGGTGTTCAGCTTCAGCCTGGACGGACCGACGCCTACAATCAACGATGCCCTGCGCGGTCCGGGAAGCTTCACAACGAGCTTAGCCAATATCGCCCTTGCCGTCCGACTGGGGTTCAAAACCAGCGTGATCTGCACTGTCAGCCGCCTGAATATTGACTGCTTGGCGGCTATACCCGAGCTGCTGGCCGATCTTGGGGTGGATCGATTTTTCATCCAGGTGATAGGCCTGCGAGGCAAGGCGGCCACCCACGAAACTGTCCTTCAACTGACCCCTGACGAGTGGCTCCAAACCGTGCCTATCGTCGCGCAAAGGGCCGCCGAGCTTGGCTTGATTGTCATCTACCCCAAAGTCTACCTGGCACCCCAGGAGGCCTTTCTCTGCGCTGGCAAGGTGGCCGACAATTTCTTCATTTTTCCCAACGGCCGGGTCTATCGCTGTCCGCTCTGCGAGGACTTGGCGCTCCACAGCCTGGAGATCGACGACGACAGGCTTGTCAGGAGGAAGGACCTCACTGAACGCCAATTGTTCGATCTGACCATCCCCGAAGGCTGCGTCATGAACAAGCTGCTCCAACCCAACAACATCATCTACGACACCCATGGCCAGCCGCTGCACCGCGTCTCCTGCTGCCTGCTCAAAGAACAGATCAATCCACTCACGGGATAGGCGAATCCCTGGTGCGATGAGCCCGGCAGCGGGTGGCCGCCTTAGTGTCCGTCCAGCAATGGTGAATCGCGCCTGAGTTCAAGGCGGGCAACAAATTCAAACCGGAGGAATAGTGTTATTATTTCGAGGATTTGGATTTGTCGCCCAACGCCGAAATCGGGTGAGAGGTGCCGTTTCTGGACAGGCACTAGTTACAGCGCACCTCGTCTCCCAATAGGATCGCTTCGATCCCCCTTTTCACAGCCTCGGGTTTCGGCGCCACCTGGTGTTCGGCCAGAATGCGCCGGGCTTTTTTGCTGCAGCGCTGGCGCATATCTTCTGCCCCCCGACCTTGCCAGTGCTCAAAGCGGCTGCGATCGACTAGCTCGGGATTGAAAAGCGCCGTCTTGAAGTGTTTGAAGGTGTGCGGGTTGTTGATGAAGATCCCCCCGCTGCTGCCGTCGCGGGCCACCTGATCGATGACGTCCAGGGCCAGGGTCTCCTCGTCCACCCGCAAGCCTTCGATGAAGTAACGGCTCATGGCGATGAGTTCGTCGGCCATGACCAGCATCTCCAAAGAAGAGGTGTGCCCGGATTCGATATAGCCCACATCGTGGATGAAGTTGCAGCGCGAAAGCATAGCGGTGATGATGGACAGCATCCCTTCGGCCCCGGCCTGGGCGTCCACCACCTTGCTGTCCGTGGCGCCGGCAAAGGACCAGATGGGAAGCTTGTAGATCATGTCGCGCATGTCGGCCAGGGCCGCCTGGGTGAGGCTCCACTCGGTGCAGCCGTACGATATCACGGTGTGACGCATATCCAGGACGCTGACGTTGGGAGCGAAGAGAAAGGGAGCCCCCGGCTGGGTCAGCTGGTGGATCACCAGGCCCACCAGGTTCTCGGCGATCCCCAGAGCCATGGCGCCGGCCAGGGTCACCGGCCCCCCGCCGCCGGCGTTGCAGCCCGAGGGCAAACAGATGGGGATCCGCTTTTGGGCGCAGAAGACCAACTTCTCCATGACGTTCTTGGGATAGCGCAGGGGGCTGATCGCCTCCGAGTAGTTGAGCAGAAAGGGGCGCCGGGCCAGCGCTTCTTCGCCCCCGGCCACCTGACTGGCGATGGCGTGAATTTTGGCGATGTCCTCCCCGCGATCGGCGATGAAGCAGATCGGCTTGCTGCTGTTCTGGACCATCTCGGCAAAGACGTAGACGTAGATATTCTCGATGGGTACGTCGGTGGGGTTACCCATTGACATGGAGAAGTCCATGTTGTCCAAACCATCCACCAGTTTGGCGAACCTACCCGTATCCTCGAGGATGGGCCGCCGGCGTTCGCCGCTCTCCAGGTCGATAGTGAAGATGGTGTCGGAGCCAGTGCCGAAATAGAAATTCTCGTTTACCAGGGGCATGCAGCGCTTGCCCTGCTGGTCATAGAGGGTGATCTGGCGGGGTGCCGTCTTGAGGGCTGCCTCGGCCAGACGTGCCGGCATGAGCAGACGGCCCTCGTCATCCCGGCGGCAGCCAACCCCGAGGAGTAGCTCGGCCACCCGGGTGTCCTCCATCACGAAGCCTGTGTTTTCAAGGATCTCTAGGGCGGCGTAATGAATGGCCCAGGCCTGGGATTCATTTAAGACCCGCATGCGCGGGCGAAAGGTGCTGATGTCGGGTTGTATCACAATCCACCTCCAGGGGGTTGAGGAGGGCAGTGTGGCAGTCGACCCGGGACGCTTTCATCGCCCCAGGTCGGCCGATTGGCACCGCCCGGTTACTAGGGGCCTTAGTAGCGATAGTGTTCCGGTTTGTAGGGCCCGGTGGGAGCGACACCGATGTAGTCTGCCTGGGCGTCGCTCAAGCGGGTGAGGCTGCCGCCGAGTTTCTCCACGTGTAGGCGGGCCACCTCTTCGTCTAACTCTTTGGATAGACGCCGCACCTCGATGTCGCGGCGCTGCTGCCAAAGGTCCATCTGGGCGAGGACCTGATTGGTGAAGGAGTTGGACATGACGAAGCTTGGGTGGCCGGTGGCACATCCCAGATTGACGAGGCGGCCCTCGGCGAGCAGATAGATAGCATGCCCGTCAGGAAAGAGGTACTTGTCCACTTGGGGCTTAACCGGGAGCTTGCGGATCCCTGGCAGGGTGTTGAGCGTCTCCACCTGGATCTCATTGTCGAAGTGCCCGATGTTACAGACGATGGCCTGGTCTTTCATACCGGCCATGTGGTCGGCGGTTATCACATCGCAGTTGCCGGTGGCGGTGACAAAGATATCGGCCTGGGCCAGGGCCTCTTCCATGGTGACCACAGGATAACCGGCCATATAGGCCTGCAAGGCGCAGATGGGGTCGATCTCGGTCACCATTACCCGTGCCCGGTGGGCATTAAGAGCCTCGGCGCAACCCTTGCCCACATCGCCGTAGCCGCAGACCACGGCCGTCTTGCCCGCCACCATGACATCGGTGGCCCGTTTGATTCCATCCACCAGCGACTCGCGGCAACCATAGATATTGTCGAATTTACTCTTGGTCACCGAGTCGTTGACATTGATGGCCGGGAAGAGGAGTTCACCTCTGACCGCCATCTGATGAAGGCGATGCACCCCGGTGGTGGTTTCTTCGGATACCCCCTGGCAGTCGTTCACCACTCGGTGCCAAAAGCGATCATCTTTTGCCAGACGTCGCTTGAGGGTGGCGTTGATGATGGCCAGTTCTTTATTGTCCGTGGGGGCATCCAGGATGGCGGGGTCTTCCTCCGCCCGATAGCCGCGATGGATCATCAGGGTGGCGTCCCCCCCGTCGTCCACAATCAGTTGCGGTCCCTGTCCTCCCGGCCAGCTCAGGGCTTTGAGGGTGCACTCCCAGTAAGCCTCCAGCGTCTCCCCTTTCCAGGCAAAGACGGGGACACCGCCGGCAGCGATGGCAGCGGCCGCATGGTCCTGGGTGGAAAAAATATTACAGGAGGCCCAGCGGACCTGAGCGCCCAAAGCCTGGAGGGTTTCGATGAGCACCGCCGTCTGGATGGTCATATGGAGGCTGCCGCTGATACGGGCGCCCTTGAGCGGCTGGGCGGGACCATATTTATCCCGGATGGCCATCAGACCCGGCATCTCCATCTCGGCGATCTCTATCTCCCGCCGGCCGAAATCGGCCAGACCGAGGTCTCTCACCTCATAATCGTCAAGGGGTTTTGATGATTCCTCAATACTTGCTTCGGCTAATTGCATAACTAAGATCCTTCTATGCTTGCCCCTTCGAAGGGGACGTTGCTTTCAGTAAAGGTTGAGCGGATGGGCCCGGTTGCCCTCAGCGGTGAGAAAGTCAGGCCGCGACAGTCTGCTTGAATACCTGTCGCAGCACCTCGGCTTTGTCGGTCTTCTCCCAAGGGAAGCACTCGCGGCCGAAATGGCCGTAAGCCGCCGTGTCGGTATAGGACCAGCCGTCGGGGGTTAGGAGTCCTAGCTGATCTATGATAGCCGCCGGACGGAAATCGAACAGATCTCCATCTTCCAGAATCGCCTGAATCGCATCTTCGGCCACCTTCGCCGTGCCATAGGTGGCCACATTGATGGAGAGGGGTTTGGCCATTCCGATGGCATAGGCCACCTGAATCTCGCACTTGTCGGCCAGTCCTGCGGCGACAATGTTTTTGGCCGCATAGCGGGCGTAATAGGCGGCGGAGCGATCTACCTTGGAGGGATCTTTTCCCGAAAAGGCGCCACCGCCGTGGCTGCCCACGCCACCATAGGTGTCGACAATGATTTTGCGGCCAGTCAGGCCTGCGTCTGCATAGGGACCGCCCAGGATGAAACTGCCCGTGGGATTAACGTAGTATTCGGTGTCCTCGTCCAGCAGACCGGTGGGGCTCAGCTCCTGGCGGATGACACTAGTGATATCTTTGCGGATCCGTTCCTGGGGAACAGGATCGGTCTGCTGGGACACGACTACGGAGGTGATTCCTTGGGGTCTGCCCTGGTCGTAGCGCACCGACACCTGCGCCTTGGCGTCCGGTCTCAGATAATCGATCTGCTTCTTGTTCCGAAGGTTCTCCAGACACGCGAGCAGGCGATGGCTAAGGGCGATGGGCACCGGCAGCATCTCAGCCGTCTCAGCGGTGGCGTAGCCGAACATCATCCCCTGATCCCCGGCGCCCTGCTCTTCGTACAACCCCTCACCTTCGCTGACCCCCTGGGAAATGTCCGGAGACTGGCCGT
>JBNKKA010000218.1:0-6763 GCA_050291585.1 Desulfobacteraceae bacterium | reverse complement strand
CATGAGCTTCGTGTTCGCGGTATCCCAGGCCTACGCCAAACCCATCGAGATCCACTGGTGGCACGCCATGCGGGGACCCCGTGGCGACGTGGTCAAGCACATGGTCAGTGAGTTCAACAAGTCCCAGGACAAGTACATGGTCGTGGAGACCAACAAGGGCAACTACGATGAAACCGTGAACGCCGGCGTCGCCGCCATTCGCGCCAAAAAACAACCCCACCTGCTCCAATCCTTCGAGGTGGGCACTCAGACCATGATGCTGTCCGGGGCGATCTACCCGGTCTACGAGCTGATGGCGGCTAATGGATACAAGGTCGACTGGGGCGATTACCTCCAGCCGGTGCTCTCCTACTACATGGACGCCAAGGGCAACCTCATGTCCATGCCCTTCAACTCCTCCACGCCGGTGATGTATTACAACGTTGATCTTTTTAAAAAGGCGGGCCTGGCGCCCCTTTCAAAGGAGAAAGCGGTGACCTGGGACGAGCTGGGGGAGATGCTCAAAAAGATCGTCGCCAGCGGGGTTCCCGGTGGCATGGTCACCGCCTGGCAGAGTTGGACCCAGATCGAGAACTACAGCGCCATTCACAACCTGCCGTTTGCCTCCAAGGCCAATGGTTACCAGGGGCTGGATTGCGAGCTGCTGATCAACAACGAGAAGGTGGTCAACCACATCACCCGCCTGAAAAGCTGGCTGGGCGACAAACGTTTTGTCTACGGCGGCCAGAAGTACCAGGGTCCGGCCGCGGAGTTCATGGCCCAGAACGCCGCCGTCTATATCGACAGCATCAGCGGCATCGCCAAACTGAAGAAAGCGGTTAAGGATTTCACCTGGGATGCGGCGCCCCTGCCTGTGGAAAGCTGGATGACAGCACCCCAGAACAGTATCATCGGCGGCGCCTCCAATTGGGTATTGAAAGGGCACAAGAAAGCCGATTATGCCGGTGTGGCCGCCTTCCTCGACTTTCTGGCCACCCCCGAGATGCAGATCTACTGGCACAAGGAGACCGGCTATTTCCCCATCACCAAGAGCGCCTACCGGGCCCTCAAGGAGAAGGGCTACTACAGCGATCAACCCTACCAGGAGGTGGGCATCAATCAGATGACGCGCCGCGACCCCACCGAGATCTCCCGCGGCCTGCGCCTGGGTTACTTCATCCAGATCCGCAACATCATCAACGAAGAGCTGGAACTGGTCTGGAACGATACCAAGACACCCCAGAAGGCCTTGGACGACGCGGTTGCCCGCAGCAACGAGCAATTGCGTGAGTTTGAAAAGATCTATAAGTAGTCACTGAGCCCGCTGATTCAGTAATGAAGATCTCCCCGCCCCGGTGCTTGAGCCTGGGGCGGGGAACTCGTGTGAATACACTCTTGACTGGGACGACCTCATGATTAAGCGCTCTGTATTTGCCAACCGCAGGCTGCCCTATCTGCTGATTTTGCCCCAGATTCTGGTGACCCTGACCTTCTTCTACTGGCCGGCCTTTCAAGGGGTGATGCAGTCCCTCATGCGCAGCGACCCCTTCGGGCTGCACAATCGCTTCATCTGGTTCGAGAATTTCATCCAATTATTCAGGGATCCCCTCTACCTGCACTCCATCACCTTAACCCTGCTCTTCAGTGCCGCCGTGGCGGCGGTCTCCATCTCCACTGGGCTCTTCATCGCCAGCATGGCCAACCGCGCCCTACACTTCAAGGCGGCAATCCGCACCCTGCTCATCTGGCCCTATGCCGTGGCGCCCGCCATCTCCGGGATCCTTTGGCTTTTTCTGCTGCACCCCTCTTACGGCATCGTGGCTTTGGGGATCAAACGCTGGTTCGGCACCGATTGGAACCCGGTCCTGCGGGGCAGCGACGCCATGATCATGGTGATCATGGCCAGCGCCTGGAAGCAGATCAGCTACAACTTCGTCTTCTTCATGGCCGGGCTCCAGGCCGTGCCCCACAGCCTCATCGAAGCGGCCGCCATGGATGGGGCTTCGCCCTTTCGGCGTTTCTGGTCCATTACCCTGCCGCTGTTGTCGCCGACCCTCTTTTTCGTAACGGTGATGAACCTGATCTACTCCTTTTTCGAAACTTTCGGAGTGATCCACACCGTCACCCAGGGGGGGCCGGGAGGGGCCACCAATATTTTGGTCTACAAGGTCTACCAGGATGGCTTCATTGGCCTCAACCTGGGCTCCTCTGCGGCCCAGTCCATTGTGCTCATGAGTTTGATCGTCATCATCACTTTTCTGCAGTTCAAATACGTGGAGCGCAAGGTCCACTACACCGTCTAACTCGCGCTGACAGCAGGTTCTCGCCATGGTTGAAAAAACGCCGATCCTCGATGTGCTGACCTACATGTTTCTCCTTCTGGGGATATTGGTAGTGGGCTTTCCCATCATCTACGCCATCATCGCCGCGACCCTGCCCCTGGATGCAGTGACTCAGGTGCCCATGCCGTTGATCCCCGGGGATCAGTTGTTGGTAAACCTCAAGACCGCCTGGGCCAAGGGCAATCTGGGCACCAATCTGATGAACTCCTTCATCATGGCGGTGGGCATTACCGGCGGCAAGATCTTGGTCTCGCTTTTCGGCGCCTTCTCCATCGTCTATTTCGACTACCGTTTACGTACGGTGGCCTTTGTCTCCGTCTTCTGCACCCTCATGCTGCCCGTGGAGGTGCGTATCCTGCCCACTTACGAAATGGCGGCCAACCTTTTCGGCCCCCTGCAGATTGTCTGGGAGATGCTCCACCTGGACGGACTGGCAACCTGGATTGCCGGGCATACCGTCGAGGTGCGCCTGGAGTGGAGCCTGCTGGACAGCTACACCGGTTTAATCATGCCTTTGGTGGCCTCGGCCACCTGCACCTTTCTCTTCCGCCAGTTTTTTCTCACCGTCCCCGAAGAGCTCTGCGAGGCGGCCAAGATGGACGGCGCCTCGGCCATGACCTTCTTCTGGCGGGTGCTCCTGCCCCTCTCCAAGACCAATATCGCCGCTCTCGTCGTGATCGAATTCGTCTACGGCTGGAACCAATATCTCTGGCCCCTGCTCATCACCACCAACCCCGATATGATGACGGCCGTCATCGGCCTGCAGCACCTCATCCCCCAGGCCGACGACCTGCCCACCTGGAACGTGGCCCTGGCCGGCGCTCTCCTGGTTATGCTGCCCCCAATTTTGGTGGTGCTTTTCATGCAGCGCTGGTTTGTCAAGGGATTGGTGGAGCGGGAGAAATAGGGGGCAGGGGAGGTTGGGGGAGCAATGATGCCAAACAGATGCCTGATTTTTTGGAAGCCACAAATTGAACCAGCGCATGGATGAAGATTGTCTTCCATGCGCTGGTTTTATTCTTAATCGGGTAAGCCTTAATTCAACTCAGGGGAGCGCATGAGTACAAAAAAAGACGATCCCGCTTCTCCCCCGAGAATTCAAAGATGGTGCCTAAGCACAAGAGGTGGATTCACACTCAAGAGATTTGCCTGTCGACACAGAAGCTTGGCTGCGCCTTCTAAGGCGCCCGCGCAGGGCACCGCCGATAAAGAGCAGGCCGGCGCCCAAAGATAGCAAGCTGACACTTTCAACGGCCAACTCGTGAGCTGTTGTTTCAGCGTGTTTTGCTGTGCTGATAATAGCGTTGGTGGCTGCAACAGTGGTATCTCCGGATGTGCTGACAGCCGCATTCGGTCTTGCTTCGATGTCACTATGTATGCTGTTAGTGGCGTCTATTATCAGCAGGCACATGACACCGGCCAGTATGCCTATCCAAACCGTTTTTTTCATCGATATTCCCTCTTCTTCCCGGAGCTTAAGAAACAGCACTTGGGATGTGGCCCAGTCATGAGCCATATCTGTGCCGTGAACCTATATAAGCTTCAGTGCGAATTCAGATTATGTTGTGGATCAATACAGCAAGGCAAGGGATCAGATGGGTGGTACATCAACACCAACATCCGTATGAATTCCTCTCTCCGGTGACTATGAGAGGCATATTTCATGCCGAAAATCAGGGGAAATCGAAACCTATTGTGTTAAGTTGCTTGAATTTGTTATTTTTAATTAATTTGGTACATTGAGACAGGCTTTTTGGACTAAGACAATCTGAGTCATCGAAAAAATACTATGAAATGAAATTCCCAAAAAATAGGTAATTGTGGGGTAAATAACATAAATGTCTCCGCGACACTTGGGCGACTGCTGCCGGGTGAACCGCCGATGGCTAAGGGCTAATTGATAGGGCCCAATTCTTTTCTGACCGCCATCCCTATTTTTTCAAGGGTGAAGGGTTTTTTGATATAGGCGCCGGCACCCAGCTTCTGAGTCTCCTTGACGCTGTCGGTCTGAGAATAGCCGCTGGCGATGACGGCCCTCTGGTTCGGGACGATCTCAAGAATCTGCCTGTAGGTTTCCAGGCCGTCCATACCGGGGGGCATGATCATGACCAGGATCAGGAGGTCATAGGCCCTCTGGCGGACCAAATCAACCGCCTCCTCCCCGCTCCTCGCCGTATGGACGTCGTACCCGAGCCGCGCCATCATGCGCTTGGCCAGATCTCTCTGCTCCTCTGCATCGTCGATGACCAGGATGGATTCGCCGCTGCCCAGATAGTCGTCGATATACACCGACGCGGGGGCTTCAATTTCCGATTCCGACCGCGATGCAGGAAAATAGAGCGAAAAACGGGTTCCGGAACCCTCTTCGGTGGCGATGTCGATAAAACCCTCATGGTCCTTGATCGTTCCCCACACCACCGACATGCCCAGGCCCGTGCCGCTGCGTCCGAGCACCTTTTTTGTGTAAAAGGGTTCGAAGATTCGTTCCAGGTCGGATGGCGGCATCCCTATGCCCGTGTCGGACACCTCGAAGATGGCGTACTCGCCTTGGGGGATCCTCTCAAAACCGCTGTAAGGATTATCGAGATAGCAATCCCGGGTTGAGATCTCAATCCTGCCGCCGGCAGGCATGGCATCGACCGCGTTGGCGATGAGGTTCATCACGGTTTTGGAGATGTGGGTCTCAGATCCCATGATTTTCAGTATGCGATCGGACAGGTGGGTATCGACGCTGATATGGGGCCGGTTGGTGACGATTTGGCAGTATTCGGGCGAGGCCAGGAATTCGGTCACGATCTGACTGAGGTCGACGACTTTCTTGACCGACACGCTTCTGCGGGCCAGGGTCAATAGGTCTTGCACGATCTCCGCCGCCTTCTGGCCAGATTTTTTGATGGCCAAAAGGGGCTTGCGCAAGGGGCTGTCCGCGGCGAGGTCATGCAGGAGCAGGTCCGGATAGCCCACGATGCCACTCAGGATATTATTCAAGTCATGGGCGACCCCGCCCGCCAGGGTGCCCAGCGATTCAAGCTTCCTGGCGTTCTGAAGCTTCACCTCGAGCGCTCTTTTTTCCGCTGCCGTTTCTCGGATCGCGGTCAGGTCGTGGACCACGGCCATGGCGTGTTTAGGGACGCCATGGGCATAGAAAAAGCGAGTGTTGGACAGCACCCACAAGGTGTCGCCGCTTTTTGTGCGAATCTTGTATTCGGTAGCTAGTTCCCGGGGTTTCTGAGAGAAGACCGTCTCCATCAACCGTTCAAAACTCTCCTTGCTTTCGGCGGTCAACAAGTCGGCGGGATCCAAGGCTAAAAACTCTTCTTCGCTATATCCGCTGTAGGCGCACATGACATCGTTTACGCTGACGAACCTGATCGACTGAAGGTCGAATTCATAGATCCCCGCCGGTGCATGCTGGACGATACTCTTGTACTTCTCCTCGCTCTCTTTGAGGGCCTTTTCATATTGGACCCGCTGGGTGACGTCCCTGGCGGCGCCCTGGACGGCTTTGGGCCGGCCGTTTTCATCACGGATGAGGGTGTTGCGATACTCCATGATCACGCCTCGGCCGGAGCGCGTGAAAGCCTTCAGATAGCCCTCATCCCTGCCGTTGGCAATGATGCGCTCCAGGTAGGCGTCGAATTCGGGCTTGTGGTGTTCGGGGATCGCGTCACGGATATTGACACCCTCCAAATCCTCCTGCTGCCAGCCGTACTCCTTTTTGTAGGGCAGATTGGTTTCCAGCAGGTTGCCATCAAGATCGTGGATACAGAGGAGGTCCGATCCATTCTCGAACAGATTGCGGTATTTGCGTTCACTCTCCGATATGAGTCGTTGGGCTTCTTTACGCGCGGCGATGTCGCGGGTGGTTCCCATGATGGCGGTGGCTTTTCCGGAAGGATCGCGGACAAAAGAGACCGTAGCCTCGCCCCAGCCAAAACCGCCGCCTTTGATGGAATGCTCGATCTCTATGGTCACGGAGCGATTGGGGTCCACGTCGGGCTGGCTTTCGGCGGCCAGTTCCGCCTCCAGCAGCGCGGATACCCGGGCAAACGATTCAGGGGACAAGGTCTCCGCGAGGCTCAGGGTCATCGCTTCTTCAACGCTGAAACCCCTATTTTTCTCCACCGAAGGGCTGATGAATTGAAATTTCAAGGTCGCAAGATCGATGACCCAGATGGTGTCGGATACCGTCTCCGCCAGCATGCGATACTTGCGCTCGGATTCGCTCAGCGCGGCACGCTGCAACTCCAAGGCCAGTTTCGATTCGGAGAGCTGCTGATGGCTGTTCTCGAGACGCTGCATGAGACGCTTGACTTCGTCGTATTTGGACTGAATCAGCCGATTGGCCTGCACAAGATCTTCGATTGCCTGTCGATGGGGATTGTCTAAGCGCAAAACACGCTTCAGCAGGGATCTTCTCCTGGGGATCCATTGGACCCGGT
>JBNKKA010000217.1:0-6809 GCA_050291585.1 Desulfobacteraceae bacterium | reverse complement strand
CAAGCGGGGTCAAGAGGGCATGCAGCGGGTGCGCTACTCCAGCCTGCCCGTCGTTGCAGCGCCCTTCGGTCTGACACTGGGCGGCGGCGCCGAGGTGTGCCTGGGATGTGCCGATAAACTGGTGGCCCACAGCGAATTGTACATGGGCCTGGTGGAGATCGGCGTCGGTCTGCTGCCCGGTGGTGGCGGCTGCCTCAACCTGTGGAAGAAGATGACGGCCGATATCCCCGCGCAGATCAAGGATGCCGACCTGGCCAAGTACTTCCTACCGACCTTCATGGCCATCGCCATGGCCAAGGTCTCCATGTCGGCGGCCGAAGCCCGCGCCAACGGCTTCCTCGGCCCCCGCGACCGCATCGCCTTCAACCGCGACTACCTCATCGGCGAAGCCAAGAAGGATGTCCTTAAAATGCTCGACGAGGGGTACGCGCCACCACCCAAGCACAAGGTCAAGGTGATCGGTACGGCTGCCCAGGGTATGGTGGACGCCGAGATCTTCAACATGCATTCGGCCGGCTTTGTCAGCGAATACGACGCCTTCCTGGCCCGGCGCATCGCCTACGTCATCAGCGGCGGTAACGTACGCACCAACAGCCTCATCGATGAGGAGGTGATCCTCAACCTGGAGCGTGAAGCCTTCATCGACTTCTGGAAAGAAGAGAAGACCGTCGCCCGCGTGGAGCACATGCTGACCACCGGCAAACCCCTGCGCAACTAAGTGATGGCACCGATTTCCTAAAGGAGGAATCAACCATGAGAGATGCCTATATCGTCACATCCGTCAGAACCCCCGGCTGCCGTCGCGCCAAGGGGGCCTTTAAAGATACCCGCCCCGAAGACCTGCTCTCCCACATTCTCAAGAGTGCGGTGGAGAAAACGCCGGGCCTGGACCCCGCTGCCATCGACGACGCCATGATCGGCTGCAGCTTCCCCGAGGGGGAGCAGGGCCTCAACATCGGCCGCCTGGCCACCCAGATCGCCGGTTTTCCCGAAAGCGTCTCCGGGGCCACCATCAACCGCTTCTGCTCTTCCGGCCTGGAAGCGATCTCCCAGGCCTCATTGCGGGTCATGGCCGGCTGGTCCGAGGTGACCATCGGCGGCGGGGTCGAGTCCATGACCTTCGTGCCCATGGGGGGCAATGTGCCCCGTCCCCACCCAGAGCATGCGAAGCAGCATGCCGATCTGTACGCCAGCATGGGGATCACGGCCGAGAACGTGGCCAACCGCTACAAGGTCACCCGAGCCGACCAGGACGCCTTCGCCTACGAATCCCAGATGAAGGCCGCCAAGGCCCAGAAGGAAGGTCTCTTCACCGAGATCGTGCCCACCCCGGCGGCTAGCTACAAGCTCCAGGAGAATGGCACCTACACCCGTGAAGACAAACTTCAGGACTTCGACGACGGCGTGCGCGCCACCACCACCATAGAGGGCCTCGGCAAGCTGCGGGCCGTCTTCGCCGCCAACGGTTCGGTCACCGCGGGTAACAGCTCCCAGACCACCGACGGCGCCGCCGCTTCGGTGATTATGAGTGGGGAGATGGTTAAAAAACTGGGCGTCAAACCCATCGCCAAGCTCAAATGCTACACCACCATTGGTTGCCGTGCCGATGAGATGGGCGTCGGCCCCCGCTACGCCATCCCCAAGCTCCTTGACCTGGCCGGACTCAAGACCAGTGACATCGGCCTGTGGGAGATCAACGAGGCCTTCGCCTCCCAGGCCCTCTATTGCATCCGCGAGCTGGGCATTGAGGACCAGATGGACAAGATCAACGTCAACGGCGGCGCCATCGCCCTGGGCCACCCCCTGGGGTGCACCGGCGCCAAGCTGTGCGCCACCCTGCTGGCCAACATGCAGCGCCTGGGCGTGCGCTACGGCGTCGAGAGCATGTGCATCGGCGGCGGCATGGGCGCGGCGGCGCTGTTCGAGCTGTGTGAGTAATTGTTTTCCGTATCTAGCATTAAAAAAGGCTGCCCTGCGGGGCAGCCTTTTTTAATCTCAGACACTATCTCTCTCAATCGGTCACGATGCGCAACCCCGTGGGGGGCGCCAGAATTGGGGCGCTGGTTTTTGCACCGATATGGGCGACCCAGGCTTCCCTATCCCCATCGGGGTTGAGACCATATCCGATGATGGTGCTTCCATCGGCGGAGATGCGCCTTGCCTCGGTGAGGGTCCAACGGAAGGCCTCGTCCGCATAAAGGCCCTCCCCACAGCCCACCACAACAGTGCCATCGGCCGAGATCTCATAGGCGTTGTCCTCAACAATACCGCCAGTGGTGTCTCCTAAGCCCCTGAAATAGGCTGCATGGGTCTGGCTGACCATGAACAGAATTAGGAGGGGTTCGGCCGTCATCCTGAGCCGACATAATCTATAGAGCCCATTTTCTCTGCAAGCCTCCAAAATGGTTTCGAGATGCACCTCCATTGCAGCGCGGGCCGTGGAGGGGCCGTGTTTTTCTATGGCTTCAACGATGCGGGTATAGTGCCGGTGATAGCGGCTGATTCACAGCCCACATCCAGAACAAATATCTCTTCCTGCTGGCCATCAATGTTATCCTCCTGATGGTGGGCTGTGTCATTGAATTCGGATTCCTCACCTTTCCTTTTGGTTTGAACCTGTTTATATCCATGGGCATTACAGGTAAATCCTTGACCCGTATTGGCAAGGCGGTTTTACTGATCCTGATGCTCTTCGGGCTGTTGCTGATCGCTTATATGCCCGGGATCTCGCTTTGGGTACCCGCATTGTTAATGCCTTAACATGGACTGAAAGCAGGGAAGAACCGTCCAATGAAAGACACTGAAAAAGCAGTACAGGAGCTCGTCAACGCGTTGAAACAAGCGGTGGGCGGCGAGGTGCTGGCCGACCGTCTGACGCAGCAGCTATACAGTACCGATGCTTCCGATTACTGCAAAATCCCCGCGGGAGTCGTGATTCCCCGGGACAGCGATGATATCCAGGCCGCCATGGAGATTGCCGCCCGCCACAATGTGGCGATTATCCCCAGGGGCGGCGGCTCCAGCCTCTCCGGCCAGACGGTGGGCACCGGGCTGATTATCGACCATTCCAAATACCTGGACAAGATCCTGGAGATCAATCCGGAAGAAAAATGGGTGCTGGTGGAGTCCGGGGTGGTTCTGGATTGCCTCAATGCGGCCCTTGCACCCCATGACCTGATGGTGGGGCCGGATCCCTCATCCAGCACCGTTGCCACTTTAGGCGGAATGGTGGGCAACAACTCTACCGGTTCGCACTCTTTCAGATACGGCATGATCGCCGACCACCTCCTGGAGATGGAGGTGGTGTTGGCTGATGGCAGCAAAACCCGCTTTGGTGAAAAAGATGCCGCCACCGTGGATTTTCTTTCAAGACAGAATACCCTGGAAGGTGGGCTGTACCGACGTATTCCACAATTGGTGGATCAATACAGGGACGACATTCTAAGCGGTTACCCCAAAACATGGCGTAATGTGGCCGGTTACCGTTTAAATCGAATCCTCGCGGACAAAGCCAAAGACGGCGCATTCAACCTGGCCCAACTGATCGCCGGCAGTGAAGGCAGTCTGGCCGCCATCACCCAGGTCAAACTGGGGCTGGTTCCCAGACCCAAGGCCGTCAACTTGATGATCTTGCATTTTCCCAATATGCAGGAAGCCCTGGAGATGGTACCCGCCATTTTAGAGCACCAGCCAGCTGCCGTTGAGCTGATGTCCTCGCCATCGATCATCCTGGCAGACAACCATCCCGGTTTTCGGTCCCAATTGCGCAAATTCGTCCAGGGCAACCCCGGCGCCATCTTAATCGTAGAGTTTTCCGAAGCCTCCCAGGCTGAAATGAACCATCGGATCGACCTTTTTAAAGCTTGGTTGAGTAAAGATGGATACGCCGAACCGATGACCCACTGCGCCACCGCCGGACAGATCGCCAATGTGTGGCAGATCCGAAAATCGATCCTGGGACTGCTGCTCAGCACCCCCGGGGACGACAAACCTATTATGATTATCGATGACGCCTCTGTTCCCGTGGAGAGGCTTGTCGCCTATACCCGGGACGTGGTGGCCGCCGGGCGCAGGCACGGCATCGACATCAACTTCGACGCTCACGCCTCTGCCGGCTGCCTCCATATGGGGCTGAATATCAACCTGAAAACCCACGCGGGAATGCGATGCCTGGAACTGCTGTCCAAGGAGATCATGGATATGGCCATGGCAAACGACGGCACCACCACGGGCGAGCACGGGGAAGGGCTGGCCCGCAGTTATTTCAATGAACAGCTTTACGGTCCCCGCCTTCACCAGGCCTTTGAAGCGGTCAAGAAAGCCTTTGATCCCGACAACCGGCTCAATCCGCACAAGGTGCTCAATCCCATCGAGCCCTGGGACACGGGTTGGCTGCGCTATCACCCAGGTTATCGGACCCCCTTGGCGCCGACCGACACCTTTCTAGATTTCAGCGAACACGGCGGCTACGCCGGCCTGGTGGAGATGTGCAACGGGATGGGGGTCTGCCGTTCGCAGGTGGCCGGCACCATGTGCCCCTCATACCGGGTGACCAAAGATGAACTCCATACGACCAGAGGCCGGGCCAATGCCCTGCGCGCGGCCCTCACCGGCCAATTGGGAGCCGAGGGTCTGAGCAGCGCAGAAGTTTACCAGGCCATGGAGTTGTGCCTGGAGTGCAAAGCCTGCCGTAACGAATGCGCCTCCAAGGTGGACATGGCCAAACTCAAATACGAGTTTTTGGCCCACTATCAGGCCAGACACGGTGTGCCCCTGCGCAGCCGGATGTTCGCCGCCATGTCCCTGACGGACGCGATGGGCAGCAAAGTCCCGCGCCTGGCCAATGCATTGTACCGACATCCAGCTTTTCGAAAACTGCTTGATCAGGCCGTGAAAATCGATCGACGGCGTGAGCTGCCCCTGCTGGCCGACGAAACGTTTCAACAATGGTTCCAACGACGCCCGGCCGGGCAAAAAGGGGGTAAAGGCCAGGTCATATTGTGGGACGATTGTCATATCAGCTATCATGAGCCCGATCTCGGCGTGGCGGCCGTGCAAGTTTTGGAAGCGGCCGGCTTCGAAGTAATCCTGATCAAGGACCGGCGCTGCTGCGGCCGGCCGATGATCTCCAAAGGATTGCTCAAACAGGCCCGGGTCTATGCGCACCATAATGTCGAACGGTTGTGCGAGCATGCCCGGCGCGGAATACCCATTATCGGCATCGAGCCCAGCTGTATCGCCTGCTTCCGGGATGAATATCCCAGCCTGCTCAAGAGCGATGCCGCCGCCACGGTGGCGAAGGGTTCATTTTTCTTCGAAGAGTTTATCACCGCACTGGCCGCAAAAAACGAACTCGACCTGGCGTTTAACACGGGCAACGGATTCCGGAAGATAAAACTTCACACCCATTGCTATCAAAAGGCCTTCGGTACGGCGGCCCAGGTAGTGGAGATGTTAAACCTTTTGCCTGATACTAGCGTCGAGGAGGTCGACAGCGGCTGCTGCGGCATGGCCGGATCGTTCGGTTATGAAAAAGAGCATTACGAGATCTCCATGGCCATCGGCGAACAGGCGCTCTTTCCCAGTGTACGCGCAGCTTCAAGGGATACGATTATCGCCGCCGCAGGCACATCCTGCCGCCAACAAATCAAAGACGGCACCAAGCGAAAAGCAGTCCACCCCATTGTCCTATTGGCGCAAGCTTTGTGACTCGGGGAAAATAACGGACATTCTAACAATGCAACATACAGCGAGAAATCATGGGCCGAAAAGGCATTCATGGGGTTCTACCATTGCAGGTTTGCACAGACACCAATAGTACACACAAAGCAGAAGGTAAATTGTCTGAACTTCTCATCAACGAGCCGGACCGCAAGGTTTTGCTTCTAGGCAGCGAGGGTTTGGTTCGGGGAGCCCTGGAAGCCAGACTGGCCCTTGCAAGCTCTTATCCGGACACACCCTCATCCGAGGTTCCCAACAACCGCTTCATGCTCAAGGAGAAGGCCGGCCTTTATATGAAATTTACCACCAATGAAAAGGTGGCCATGGAAGTGGCCGGGGCCGCCGCCCTTTCGGGGGTCCGAAGCCTTACGGCCATGAAACACGTGGGCATGAATGTGGTGGCCCAGAAAAACGCAATTCAATGCGACATCGCGGGGAAAGGTATCGGACGACTGTCACGCGTGATGGCGTACGATCCGGCCATGGACACGGTGCGCACCGGCCAACCCTAATCCCATATCGAGATAGAGAAAGTGGTTGAGGGGCTGGGCGTGAAACATATCCAGGTGGTCAAACCCAAAAACCTGAAAAAACCAACGCGGCAGTTGAGGAGGCACTGGCCTTTGAGGGCGTTTCGTTCATCATCTCACGTGAGCCTTGCCCGCTGCTTGTGGGCCGCTTAAAAGAGAAGAAAGCGCCGGTCTGCAACGTAGACCAGGAAAAATGCAAACCTAACGAGTTTTCTTTGTAGGTGTCGGCGGACAGGGCAATAGATTGGCCACCAAGCTGATCGGCGAGGCAGCCCTTTACGGTGGCCATCGGCAGCGGCCGCTATCCGGCCCAGGACACAATCCTTGCGCACCTCAAAGCCAAGGCCAGAAAGGCCTTTGTTGAGGCCAATAGCCGATGTTTCGAGCAGGGCATGATCGAAAAATATGAAAAGCGCGGCCACCATTGGGGCGGTCGCGCCTTTTCGCCGTTCACAATGAGATTTGCGAGAGGAATAAGATGGCTTCCGTAGACCATACCATCGACGCATCCAGCAAGCTTTGCATCGATTTTGATGCAATTACCGGTCTATTCAAATT
>JBNKKA010000216.1:0-6814 GCA_050291585.1 Desulfobacteraceae bacterium | reverse complement strand
TGTCGGTCAGTTATTCCGGGGGGAGATAAACGCGTTATGCTCGATATTCTGATCCATAATGCCACGGTGGTCACCCAGAATAGTGGCCGGGAGGTGTTCTCGCCCGGTATGGTGGGTATCCGCGGGGATCATATCGCCTTGGTGAGGGGGGCGGGCGTGGATGCGGATAGGGATGCGCTCCTGCCCGAAGCCAAGGAGACCATCGACGCCGCCGGTTGCATCCTCATGCCTGGGCTGATCAACGCCCACACCCACCTGCCCATGAGCCTCTTCCGGGGGCTGGCCGACGACCTGCCTTTGGACCTCTGGCTCAATGAACACATCTTTCCGGCCGAGGCCCGTTTTATCACCCCGGCCAACGTGCGCACGGGTACTCTCCTATCCTGCGCCGAACTGCTCTTGGGAGGCACGACCACCTGCTGTGACGGCTATTTTCTGGAGAGCGAGGTGGCCATGGCCGTGGCGGACAGTGGCATGCGGGCCATCCTTGGCCAGGGAGTGATCGATTTTCCCGCCCCGGGGGTGGGCGACCCGGCCGACAATGTGGCCCATGCCGCGGAATATGTGAAGGTTTGGCGGGGTCTTCATGAGCGCATCACCCCGGCCATCTTCTGCCACTCCCCATACACCTGTGGCAGTAAAACCCTCCGGGACGCCAAAGCGGCCGCCCGTGAGCTGGGAGCGCCTTTTCTTATCCATCTGGCCGAGACGCGTGGCGAGGCGGGCATGATCGTCGAGGCCGCGGGGCGCAGTCCCACTCACTACCTGGACGAGCTGGGGCTTCTGGACAATGGCAGCCTCCTGGTCCACGGAGTGTGGCTGGATGAGGCCGATATCCAGCGCATTGCCGCCAGTGGCGCGGCCGTTGCGCACTGCCCGGAGAGTAACATGAAGCTCGCTTCGGGGGTGATGCCCCTGCCCGACCTGCACACGGCCGGGATTCACGTCGGTTTGGGCACCGACGGCAGCGCTTCCAACAACGACCTGGATCTTTTCGGGGAGATGAGCACCACCGCCAGACTGCACAAGGTCATGCAGCGCGATCCCACCGTGGCCGATGCGCATCAGGTCCTGGCCATGGCCACCAGCGAGGGGGCCCGGGCCTTGGGGATGGACGCGCAGATCGGCTCGATCTCCAAAGGCAAACTGGCCGACCTGGTTATTGTGGAGACCCGCACGCCGCATTTTACGCCCATGTACGAACCGGTCTCCCACCTGGTCTACGCCGCCCGGGGCGGCGACGTACGCCATGTCATGGTGGGCGGGCGCTGGGTGGTACGCGAGCGCCAATTGTTGACCTTCGAGCTTACCCCTGTTATGGCCGAAGCAAGGGCGGTCGCCGTTCAAATCCAAGGCCGGGCATGACCCAGCCCGTCACCCGCAAAAGGGAAATGCATATATGGATACCCGCATGGAAGCCACCATCGCCGCCGCCCGGGGAGATCGTCCAGTAGATCTGCTGTTTACCAACACCCGACTGGTCAACGTTTTCAACGGGCAGATCGTCGATACGGCGGTGGCCGTGGCGGATGGTTTCGTGGTGGGCTTGGGCGACACCTATGCGGCCAAACAGACCGTGGACCTGGGGAACCGCTATCTCCTCCCCGGCTTCATCGACAGCCACCTGCACATCGAGAGCGCCATGACGAGTGTCACCGAGTTCTGCCGTGCCGTCCTGCCCCATGGCACGACAACGGTGGTGGCCGATCCCCACGAGATCGCCAATGTCCTCGGGACCGACGGGATTCGCTACATGCTGGAGAGCGCCACGGGCCAGCCCATGGACCTGCGTTTTTCCCTGCCCTCCTGCGTGCCGGCCACGGAGATGGAGACCGCCGGAGCGCGTTTGGAGGCCGCCGATCTTGAACCCTTCTTCGACCATCCCCGTGTCATGGCCCTGGCGGAGATGATGAATTTTCCCGGGGTGATCTTCGGTGACCCCAAGGTCTTGGCCAAGATCGCGGCCAGCCACAAGGCCCATAAACCCGTGGACGGCCACGCCCCCGGTCTCAGTGGCCCCCAACTGCACGCCTACCTCAGCGCCGGCATCGGCAGCGATCACGAGTGCACCGATATGGAAGAGGCCGCCGAGAAGCTGGCTGCCGGCATGCATATCATGGTGCGCGAGGGCACCTGCGCCCGCAACCTGGACGATCTCTTCGACCTCATCGACGCCCACACGGCCCGCCGTATGATGTGGTGCACCGATGACCGCCATCCCCACGACCTCCTGGACGAAGGCCATGTGGACGCCGCCGTGCGCAAAGCCATCGCCAAGGGGCTGGATCCCGTCACCGCCATCCAGATGGCCACCCTCAACCCGGCGGAGTACTTCCGCCTGGACCGCGTGGGCGCCGTGGCGCCGGGGCGCAGTGCAAACCTGCTGGTGGTTTCCGATTTGGAAAAATTGACCATCGACGCGGTCTACGTGGAGGGGCGCGAGGTGGCCGCCGGCGGCCGTCTAACGGATGACCTGCCCCGTCCGGCGCCCATCGCCGTGCCCCCCAGCATGAATGTGGATCTGACAAAAATCGATCTCTCCATTCCCGTCGAGGGCGAGCGGGTGCGCGTCATCGAGGTGATCCCCGACCAGGTGGTCACCCGGGAGAAGATCCTCACGCCCACTGTGGTCGATGGACAGGTGGTGGCCGATCCCGTCCGTGATCTCCTCAAGCTCGCCGTGGTGGAGCGCCATACAGGCAGCGGCAAGGTCGGACTGGGACTGGCCACCGGCTTCGGTCTGCGTAAGGGCGCCCTGGCCTCCAGCGTGGCCCACGACTCCCACAACATCATCGTCATCGGCGCCGACGACGGTGATATGCTGGCCGCCATAACGGCCGTGGTCGACCTGGGGGGCGGGTTTGCCGCCGTGGTGGATGGCCAGGTGCTGGCAAGTGTACCCCTGCCCATCGCCGGTCTCATGTCCGACGCCCCCATGGAAACCGTGCGCCGCCAGTTGGACGCCATTATCCAGGTGGCCCACGATCTGGGCGTGCCTCTATCTGATCCCTTCATGGCCCTGGGCTTCATCGCCCTTCCGGTGATCCCCAAGCTGAAGATCACCGACCACGGGCTGGTGGATGTGGAGCGCTTTGAGGTGGTGCCCCTTTTTTATGGGCAATAAAACAAGACTCACCCTGGCGTTCTGGTATCTTCACTCCCTCCAGGATGTGGCCAATTCACTGAAAAAATGCCGAACAGATCACTGCGCGGTTGAACGCCGTCTGCTTAACTGGGCATACTGACGGCAGGAACCGATCGTTCTCCAGCACTTTGTCCCCCTCAGATATGCTTTATCCGGCCCCCAAACATCGCGTTTGCTGCTTTCTTCTCAGCCCCTCGCCGGCCAGCCTGGCAACCTAATTTAAAAAGGAGAAAGATCATGGGCCTGTGGATGAAGGCAGCCGTGCTGCTTGGCTGGGTGATGATCGTTGCCATGAGCTGCGACGATTTCCGTAAAAATGTGCGCAAATCTAAAAACCGATGGCAGTACTACCTGGCGGGTGCCATCTTCGTTACCATCAACGCCTTCGCCTATATGGTACTGATCCAGATCATTCTGCAAACCTCGGCCTACAAGCTCTTCTTCGGCGATATACCCCTCGAGGGCGATGGGCTAAAATTGCTGGTGCCCCTCGTGGTGGCGGTTGTCTATTTCGGCGCCGGCGCCGGTACCATTAAGCTGGGATCCAAGGAGATTCAGCTAAACAGACGGCTGCTGGACCTGCTTCAGAACATGTTCAGCTATCATCGCCTCGCCGCCCAGGATATCCGTTACAGCAATGCCGCTGCCGAAGAGACCTTCAAACTGCTCAGGCAGCGGGCCGATGCACTGCGAAGTCAAACTGAATATAACAAATGGAACCCGCTATCTCTCGACTGGAAAGCTTACAGCGAGGACGAAAGGCTGCTTAGCGAACAGATCGACTACCTCAAAAGCATCGGCAAGGATCTGGATCGGCTCGGAGACCAACTGCCCACAAGTGGGCGGGGCGGGAAGCTGCTGGTGGAGGTGGTCCAGCGTGTGAGGCAGCGCATGGGCGACCTGCGCCGCAACCTGATCCGCAAGCTGCAGAAGTACTTGGTGGCCTTCGCCTTCAAGAACTTCAGAGACGATGCCCAGCTTGAGGCTTTTCTGGTGAAGATCGACGTACTGGCCCTCAAGGATGAGGGGCAGGGGCAAACACCCAACATCATTACCCGCGGGTTGGTGATGGGTTTCATGTTCGGGCTCTGGTTTGGGCCCGTTTTCTGTATCTTCAAATTAGGCGACGCGACCCACTACTGCTTTCTGGGCGCCACCGCCTTGATGCTGTTCACCGGCCTCATCAGTTTTGGAATCGCCACCGGCCGCTGGATCTATGCCGCCATCTGGGCGGCGGCGGGCGGCTACATGTCGCATCTTTACTGGGTGGTCGCCCAGAGCTGGCTGGCGGGCTCTCTGTCGACCTTGAGCTTGGATGTCAACTTTTGGATGCGGCCCATGCTCGGTCTCAGCTTCGGGCTTGTTACGGCCCTACTGCTCTTTTTCATGAAATATCGGCTGGGACAGCGCTTCAAAGAGGGCGGTATCCACTATATCGGCGCTGCTTTGACCGGTGTTCTTGTCTATCCTTTGGTCTATTGCCTTTTTTTCTTCGGTGAACTGAAGCTGCCCAGTGCTTTAGTGACCGGTGTGATCGGCGCCATCGTCATGCTGGCCATGGCCCTGGCGGTCAACCTAGGGTCCACCGCTGAGAATCGGCGCGAGATAGCGCATCTGCAGCTGCAAACCGGCTGAGGCGGCACGGCTATCCCAGTATGAGGTTCCGGTTTTCAAGCTTCAGCCACCGGCGCGATGCGATGACGGTGCATACGCTCATAATAGGGCCACAGCTGGTCGTAGAAATGTTTGAGGTGATCGCTGTTGTCGATGGTTACATCGAAGTATTCCATGCATTTCTGGATGCCTGTGCTCTGGGCCGCGTCCGTATGCCAGTCCTTCCATATTTCCCATTCCTCCTGGTGTTCCGGTGCCCAGGACATCGCTTCGGGTATAAAGGGCAGGCCCAGGCGCTGGCAATAGGCTCTGATGATACCGTCGGGGTCGTCCTCGAGATCATCGGCGTCCACGACAATGGGGGGTTCTTCACTCATGGCCGCCGCCTTCTCGAAGATTCCACAGATCTGTTTCAGGCCGATTTCATCTAAAGTGACCCGAGGATTCATGGCGTAATACGAGGCGATCGCCTTGGCGGGGTCGCGAATCAGGAAGGTGTTGTGCAATTGTTTCAACAGGGCCTCATCTTCGGCGAGGGCATCATAACAGTGGGCGCACATGTCTTTAAAGAAGACCGGCTTGTCGGTGGCGCTGGCTTGGATGAGGTCCTTGATGCCGGCATAGTCCGTGGGATGTTCGGGGTCCACATACTGCTGTTCGATGGTAGCGTCATCCTGCTTCACATAGTAGTAGTAGGAAAACGGTTCGTGCAGAACTTTCAGATCGCCGCGTTCGATCATCACCCGCTCAAAAGCGGTGGAGATGGATCGCGGATGGGTCCAGAGGGCATAAATAGCAGGCATACGAGCTTCCTCCTGAGGGGTAGCGGGTTGGATAATATAGCGCTTTCAATCGTACTTCTTTTTCTCTCCTTTTGACGTGCGATGGAAAATGCAATAGACTCGAACTATACATATACGATCAACGGCGATGGATGTATGGGGGGATTGTTTTATTTGGCAGGTTGAAGATGCCCCGATGCGACAATGCATAGGGTGGGAGGCAGGGCTGGCGTTCGTATACCGTACGGGGAGCGATGCTAGCGCTTCTTTTGGCAACGACGTCCGCTATCAAAGATCTACTTGCAAAAGATGTGGCTGCCGTCAGGGAAGTAATTACTTCCGGGAAGAAAAAACTTCTCGACAGCTGAACGATCCATCAGTAAAACTGTCATATAGCTAATCAGGTTAGGGCCTTTTTATCAAGCCGGCTGAAGCTGTCTGGACGTAAACCTCATGTGACCCTTTTTGCTTAACATCATGATCACTGACCAGATGGCTAAAAACGCGCGAAATCGCTGAATCGCTCCTGAATTCGGCCGCAGGCCGCCTTCTGGACGTTCCAGGCAAAACATTCACCCTATCGTATGCAACTATGGGGTTCACACAGGAGGAAAGCGATGCAAGACCCCTGGCGTTCGGCTTTCGGACAGATGACCTATGGTATTTACGTCCTGACCACCCGTTTCGAAGATACTATCAACGGCATGATCGCCTCCTGGGTCAGTCAGGTCTCCCACACCCCGCCGCTGCTCATGGCCGCCGTGCATCCCAACCGGTATTCGCATGGTCTCCTGGAGGAGAGCGGCTGTTTCGCCCTGCACGTCCTCGACCGTTCCCAAAAGGAGATGCTGGGGCGCTTCAAGGGGCCGGATGCGACCGAGAAGTTCGAGGGCTTGAAGTGGCAGGCGGGCCAGACTGGCTGCCCGGTGCTGCGCGACTGCCTGGCCTGGTTCGAGTGCACCGTCCGTGAAAGCCTGGCCCCCGGCAACCACACGCTCTTTATTGCCGATGTGATTAAAGCCGGCTGCCCGGCCGAGGGTGACCCTCTGACCACCTTGGATTATGAGGGGCAGTACACCGGCCGAGTCTAACTATTGCCCATCCAGAAAAGGCACCTCTCACCCGATTTCGGCGTTGGGCGACAAATCCAAATCCTCGAAATATTAACAATATTCCTCCGGTTTGGATTTGTCACCCGCCTTGAACTCTGGCGAGATTCACCATTTCTGGACGGACACTAACTATCTGCAGCGGTTTAATAGTGGGATTGTTG
>JBNKKA010000215.1:0-6901 GCA_050291585.1 Desulfobacteraceae bacterium | reverse complement strand
CGACAAGCTGGTTGTCAACTTCGGCGTGGAGATTCTGAAAATCGTTCCCCGCTATGTCTCCACCGAGGTCGACGCAAGGTTGTCATTCGATACCGATTCCACCATCCAGAAAGCCAGGGACCTGATCGCCCTGTATGAGCAGAACGGGATCCCCAAGGAACGCATCCTGATTAAAATCGCCTCCACCTGGGAGGGGATTCAGGCGGCCAAAGTATTGGAAACGAAAGGCATCCACTGCAACCTGACCCTGCTCTTCGGGTTCGGCCAGGCGGTGGCCTGTGCCCAGGCCGGCGTTTACCTGATTTCGCCCTTTGTGGGCCGCATCCTGGACTGGTACAAAGCGGCAGAGCAGGTGGACGGTTACCCGGCCGATGAGGATCCCGGGGTGAAGAGCGTCCGGCGGATATACAGCTATTATAAGAAATATGGGCACACAACCCTCATCTCCTTTCCAGGCCGGCAGGCCTGAGATCACTCTGGAAACAATTAGCCCCCGTCTGGCGGTTCGCCGACGGGGGCCGATGTTTTAGCAATGATAATAGGATGTCAACGTGGCGCGCGACTTGTACTCTGCGTGTGTCCGTATGACGTTGCAGGCAAACCCTCCGAACACGTACGGCATCACTCACGACAGGGTATTGAATAAAACCAATCCGTTTTACATGCGTCCTATTCGTGCGCGTGCGCTTCACACAAAGATGCCTGGCCTGTGAGAGCGAGCAGGCCACCCATAAAGATAAAGTGGACATGACATTTCACAGACTTCAAGCGTGTGGGGTGTTTTCTTCAGGCTCGAATCATACTGCTAATACCCATAAAACCAGCCGATATAGAGAACAGCGTCTCTGTAATCAGCTCTTCTTCGACAGACTACCCCGTAAAGCGATGTCTCAACTTCGTCGTCGTGCGCTTCCGATTGGCGTGCCAGGCTAGTCCGCCGAACAGATACAGCATCGCCCAGGCGATCGTGTCGATCAGGGTCAACCCGTTCACCTTGAGCCCGACCTCTCTGAATAGCTGGTCCCAATGCTTTCTCCCGGCTTTTTGCTTGTACTTGTACTCATTTCCATGGGCGTCTCGCCCGATGAGATAATCGTAGCGATAGGCATAGTCATGAATGAGCCCAGGAATGAGCAGGAGACCCGTGGGAGACAATAATGCCCACAAGGGTTTCGGAATGGAGGCGCCATCAAATTCAAATCCGCTGTGGATGACGATGGTGGTTCCATCCGGGATGGTATGGGTCCAGTCTTTAGCTATTTCCCATTTGCGGACATAGGTGATCCACCTCCAGATGCGCACAACGAGAGGTTGGTTTCTGGTTTTGATCGGTACTGGTCTCATCATTGGCATATCCATTGTTATGACTCCTTTGCATTTTTTTATTATTCGGTATCGGCAGAGATACGGCCCTTCGTCCCGCGTCTATGGGGCCAGTCGAAGGGGGCGTCTGCGACCTTCGAGCCACTCAGCCACCACTTTGTTTTTGATTACCCGTTTGCCTGTTGCGAGGGCTGAATCGAAGATCTTCGATTCGGTGGATTCCCCCTCGATCTCCAACTGACGAAATGACCGCTTCATGCTGACGAGTTCTTTTGCGGCTTTGACGGCGTCTTTTTTAATTGTCATATCCTGCGCCTTAAGCTGCATTCGGCCGCCGAAGTAAAACCCGATGATGACGCTCACCAGGGCCCAGTATCCTGGCGGCATCAATTCATAAGCCTTGGCGATCTCCAGAAATTTTTTCGGATCAAGTGGGGCCAGGACAAAAAAGCTCAGGACGCCTATGGTCAGCAGGGGGCGTGGTAAGCGGTTCATTCCATCGGCAAAGGAATCCCACCAGGTACGATCATTGCGCTTATGGAATTCCCCCGAAAACTGCTCCATGGATGCCAAATCGCGGCCGATATCGGCCATTGATTCGGCATGCTTGCGCTGACCCCGCTTCTCCTTGTTTTCGATAAAAACCTCGGCGGCGTTTTTCCCGCCGTTCAAAATGCCCTCGATAAAATTCCACCAAGCCATTAGGCCACCTCCATTTCAAATTCATCTACCCGGTTCATCCAACCTGCCAGAAAAACTTCCTGGGAGGGTCTCTCTCTGACGATGACGCGATAGAAATTTCTGCGTTCTTCCAGAAGGGCGGTTAGGAAGAGCGGTCCCATCTGCCTGTCGGCCCACACGGCTGCCTGTCTGCTCTTCGGGCCCATAGCGCCGTCCACCGACAGCTCTGGGGTATAGCCAGCCTGATTGCAGACACTCTGCACAAACTTGATCGCTCTTCTGGGTCCGTGGTTCACGGCGCTGTCAAAAACAAACGGCTGAATGGATCCAGGTAGTCGATCGATTCCGGGCGCAATGTAGTAATTACGTGCATAGATCTCACGGGCCACATCTTCGGACAGGGCTTTCACTTCCCTCTCCATCGCCGCCCGACCGATATACGCGGACAAGGTCTTTTGGGTAATGCCGTATTTTGTGGGACCGCCCCGATCCGCCGGGTGGTTCACATAGCCCCCCTCACGGCGAAGGATAGCGTCGATCATTTTCTCGATATCTCTCATTTTAACCCCCTCTCCCTCGATTGGATTGACTGCCTTTGGAGCCACCGATGTGGCTGCCCAAGGCCATTGAATTTTTGGAATCGTCAGCGGGGTTTTCCGTGATGTCGAGAGGAGGCATACTCGTTCAGCTGCTTTGGCTCGGGAGATGTTTTTTCAATTCAGGTTTAAATGGCGATCAAATCGATTCTGGAAAACCGGCTGGGGTTGGCAAGCAATACAGGTTCAAACGGTTGCGGAGGGTCGTCTTCGAATTTGAGTATTTGCGAGGTTGTAAGTGATCGGGCTCAGGGGGAGAGGGGGAAATGGCGCATTTTCCAATAGGGTGCTGACTTGCCACCAGGTTGGATATACTATGCGGGAGTTCGGTGAGATTTGCTGTTAACCATAGCCAAAATGGCGTGAGAATAATTACCATCAGCATTGGAAACTGCAGGGGTTTGGTTATTTTATGACTTGCTATATAAAGGCCTCAACCGCCGGCCAGCTTGACCCTGTAACCCTGTTTGGTCAGCTCGGCTTTGAGGGTCTCTCTGTGATCCCCCTGGATGATGATAACGCCGCCTTTGACGCTGCCCCCGGTGCCGCAGCGGTTTTTCAGTGTTGAAGCGATCTTCTTGAGGTCAGAGTCTGCTTCCTGAAAGCCGTAGATCGCGGTCACGGCCTTGCCCTTGCGCCCTTTGGTTTCACGCTGGATGCGGATGGTGCCGTCGCCTGGGTCCCGGTAGGCTGATGTCGATCTCCCCTTCTTGCAGGCGCACTTAGCCTGGGGACACTTACACTTGGGGCAAATGGGGCCTGTTTCTGTCGAGTAGACCAAACGGGAATCGTTCATTACTTTTCGAAAGCTCCTAGGTCATAGGCCCCATCACTGGGTCTCGGGTTCCCCTCACAATCATCCCAAACAGGAACGTCGGCGCCCTGGTTCTGCGCGGGCGAGCCGTTCTGGAGGCTGAAGTCTTTTTGCAGCCAGTCGGTATTATCGGGATCCGTCAGGCCGGGTGTTGCGGTTAAGAGGTTGTGATCGCTGAGTAGATCTCCACTGTCATCGTCTATCATCGATACCGCGACGGTCTCGGCGGGGAAATGAACCAGATTGTTGCGCAGCACGGTCTGGGACGCCTCGGATCCGATGGAGATGCCGGTGCACGCGGTGTAACCCGGGAGCAGATCCGATTTGAAGATGGTGTTGTTGTAAATCTGGTTGTTCGTCGCCGTGGGTTCGCCGCCGCGCCGATCGATACTGATGGCGGTGAAGTATTGGGAAGACCCCGTGCCGGCGAAGATATTGTTTCGTACGGTGGTGTGGGAGGCCCACAGATTCAGGCTGATCTGGACCGGGCTGGAGCAGCAGCTTTGCTCCCCATAGCCGGGGAAGAAACGGTTTTTCTCTAAGACGATGTCACGCAACCTTTCGTCTTGGCTGCTGTCCTGGGGCCCGATGGCCACTGGCCATGGACCGGAGCCGCCGAAGATATTGTCGGTGATAACCACGAACCGGGTCGGGTGGACAAGCCCGCCCTCACCGTCACCGGCATTGGCCAGGACCTCCTGGCTGGGGCCGTGGAGTTTGAGGGCATGCCGTCCGGAGTCGGAGTCGAGGCTCGATCCGGACAGGGTGTTATGGCCAATCACTCCCATGTAGGCCTGCCAGACCCGCAGGACATGTGAGGTGCTGATGTTTCGGAAGTCATTGCCCATGAGGACGAGGCGCTCCGATCCGATATAGACCCCATTCATCTGGGCCCCCGAGACATCGCAGTCCACGATCATATACTGGTCGTGGCCGTCGGTGTCCCAGTGGCTGTTGCCGAGGGGCACCGTAAAGCCTTCCAGTTTCAGCCGCAGGAGCAGGACGGACTGCATGTCGGTGACACCGCCGATGGCACCCCAGCGCGTGGTTTCGCCGGTGATGGAAAGATCCTGAATGCGCCAGTCACTGGGGCGGTAGAGATTGAAGAGAGCGTTCTCTTCATCGCCGGTGAGGTGGATCCGGGGGGCATTGGCGCAGATGCCCCTGTCGTCGGGGCTCGCGCAGCTGCCATAGGCGCCAACGGTGACGGGGCCGGCGATATTGGCGTAGCTGGCCGAGCCGTCCGTGGTCCATTCATCCCCCCTGCGCAGGAGTACGCGTTTCCCGCTGGATATATGATTGGGCAGTTCATCGACATCGTCCATCAGCATCTGGCCTGCGCCGTCCGGGCAACCGGAGAAATCATTGGCACTGCTTGTGGATAGGCAGATGGTATCGCCGTCGGCGTAATAGGTGTCCGGACTTGCCACGCTGATGGTGAAGGCCTCGCTTGCGACGGTCTGGCCATCAGACCGGACGGTGAGGGTCACCGCATAATCACCGACGCGTTCGAATATGTGGGCCGCCATGGGCCCCTTATCCATGTTGCGCGCCGCGCCGCTGTCTGCCCAGTTGCCGCTGGCAGGGTCGCCGAAGGCCCAGACGTACTCCATGTCGTGAAAAGCGTCCGCTGTGGTGTCGACAGAGGCGTTGAAGAAGACACCCAGGGGGGCGACCCCGCTGGTGCGACTGGCGGAAGCCGTCAACTGAACCTGCGGTGTCGTCGGTGGGTCGGATGGATTGCCGTTTGGCCCGTTGTCGGAGCCGCCGCCGCCATTCCCGCAGGCGAGGAGGGTGAGGATCAGGCCCAGAAGGGTAGGGCGGGTCCATGTTCTGAGCTTCATGTTTGCATCAATCACGTATCCTCCTCATTGTGGTCTGATGACTGGATGCCGTATTTTTTGGGCCTCTGTCAAGTGAGACCTCGTAATAGGAAGCCGACCCTCATGATGATTGGAGAGGGTGCCATGATTTAGATAACCAATGACAATCAAGGATCACATCCAATTTTTCGATTGGCTTTAAAAAATTCGCCTGTGATAGAGGTTGATCCTTGTTTGAAGATGACGTTCGGGCAACTTAAGTTAAGGAGAGGTTATGAAAAAGCAGTGGACATTCATCGGGTTTTTCGTATTGATGCTCGTTTCGGGGTTGACGGCAACGACCTATGCCGGTGATCTGAATCTGTTTGACGGCGAGTCCGGCACCATCAGAATCAGCGGCGGCACGGCCCATATTCCGGTGATGAAGGTGGCCGCTCAAAAGATCATGTCGGCCAACTCTGAAATCAAGATCAGCATCGCCGGGGGAGGCAGCGGCGTGGGGATCAAACAGGTGGGCGAAGGGCTGGTGGACATCGGCAACTCAGGCCGCCAACCCACCGAGGAGGAAATCAACAAATATTCCCTCAAGATGCACCAGTGGGCCATAGACGGTGTCGGCGTGGTGGTCAATCCGAAAAATCCGGTCAAAAGCCTCACTTCAGACCAGCTCAAAGATATCTTTGCCGGCAAGCTGGTCAATTGGAAAAGCCTCGGCGGCCCGGATAAAGCCATCAATATTTACACCCGTGACGAGGCCAGCGGCACCCGCAGTGTGTTTTGGAAAAAGGCACTGGCCAAAGGCGAGATCAGCGCCAAGGCGCTCTTTGCGGCATCCAATGGTGCCATGAAGACGGCCGTTTCCCAGGACCCTTACGCCATCGGCTATGTCTCCGTGGGACATATTGACGAGAGTGTGGCGCCTGTGGCCCTCGATGGGGTGGTGCCCAGCCTGGAGAACGTGAAGCAGGGGAAGTATAAGGTCGCCCGCGGCCTGTTCAGCAATACCAAGGGCGAGCCAGGCGGCTTGACCCGGAAGTTCATCGACTATCTATACAGCCCTGAAGGTCAGAAGATTGTCGCGCAGAAGGGGTTCATCCCGGTGAATTGACCCCAACGTTGCGACATTAGGGTTGATCCAAAGCTGGCCGGAACAAAATAGCAATGACGAAACAACTCAGTGCAGGGTCAGGGTCTATGCGGGCAGATACTGTGGCATGCGGAACCTTCGCCACGGCCGCCTTCCTCAGCGCCGCCACTACGCTGATGGTCTTTCTCTTCATGGCGGCGCTGGGGCTGCCCATACTCCTGGATGGGCAGCTCTTGCATGTGCTTCTGGGACCATGGTCGCCGGATCACGGCAGTTACGGCATCCGCCCCATGATCCTGGGGACCCTGTGCATCGCCTCCCTGGCGTTGATCCTGGCCGTACCTGTGAGCCTGGGCTGCGCCATCTTCATCACCGTGACGGCCCCCCGGGGGCTGGCTCGGATCCTTCACGGCCTGGTCCAGTTCATGACCGGCATCCCCACCGTCATCTATGGTTTCGTGGGTATCTTTCTGCTGGTGCCCTTTGTAAGAGAGATCTCAGGTCAGGGCTCAGGCCTGGCCATCCTGACCGCCGGCACTATGCTTTCGGTCCTGGTGGCCCCCACCATGATCCTCTT
>JBNKKA010000214.1:0-6978 GCA_050291585.1 Desulfobacteraceae bacterium | reverse complement strand
ACCGCCGCCACCCTGCGCTACCGCGACACCTTCGATAGCTTCCGCCGTATCGTAGGTTTGGATCGACCCATCTCACCCGCCGGGCCCGATCTCCCGCCCAAACCCGTTTTGGAAGCCGTCCTGCCCTCCCCCTTCGATCCCGGTGCATTGGCGGTAGGGGTACCGCCGGGAACTGTTAATGGGGGCTTCAATAACAAGGCCGTATGGCTCGAAGTGGTGGCGGACCTGCTACCAGACCTGGTGCACCGCAACCGCGGGCGCACCCTGGTGCTCTTTGCCTCCTACGCCGACCTGGAGGCCGTGGCGACCCGCATCGAGGCGCCCCTGGCCATAGCCGGTTATCCCCTCATAGTGCAGCGTAAAGGGGGGCCCACCGTTACCCTCTGCGACGATTTTCGCACCATCAAAGAGAGCGTTCTGCTGGGGGTGGACACCTTCTGGTACGGGGTCGACTTCAAAGGCGACACCCTCACCCAGGTGATCATCACCCGCATCCCCTACCCCTCCCCCGCCGACCCCCTTCAAATGGCGCGCCAGCGCGCTAACAACAAGGCCTATTGGGAGCGCTACCACTACGACACATACATCAAGCTGCGCCAAGGGGTGGGGCGTCTGATTCGTTCCGAGACGGACCGTGGACGGGTGCTCTTTCTGGATACCCGCATCCAGTCCCAGGAGCTCTACAAACAACTGGTTAAAGCGAACCGACAACACTCGACCGGCCCAGCAACCCTGGCGGCCCCATGACCCTCCTCCTTTTGAGCATTCTCTGCTTGCCGCGTCCGGTTTGACTGCGCTTTCAATGCCCCCGACCATCGCGTTCGGAATCAGCTCACTGGCTTCGTGGAACCCAATTTTCCACACCTGGCCCTTGCTCAAAGTACCCCCCCTGCAGTGTGAAAATGTAAGCAAATAGAGGGCCTCATCTCCTTGACAGCACCGCCGTACGGTGCCATTTTGCTTGTATGCTTGACTGTGTGCAGTCTTTCGTCTCCTGACCTTCGGATGCTTCCGGGGGTTGCCCCTACTACTCCGCTTTCGCCACGCTTCCATGGGAGTAAAACGAGCCACCCGTTGAAAGGATCTTTTTCCTATGATGAGCTGGTTTGGAGCTCAGCACGTCATCATCCAAGCACTGGTAGCCACGCTCTTTACCTGGTTTGTGACAGCTTTAGGCGCCGCCTTGGTCTTCTTCTTCCGTACCATCAACCGCAAGCTTTTGGATGGTATGCTGGGGTTTGCCGCCGGGGTGATGATAGCGGCCAGTTATTGGTCCCTCCTGGCGCCCGCCATTGAGATGGCCGAGGGATCTTCCCTACCGGCCTGGGTCCCGGCCACGGTGGGATTTCTCTTTGGGGGAGGCTTTCTCTGGGGGGTGGACAAGGTGTTGCCCCATCTGCATCTGGGTTTTCCCATTGCAGAGGCAGAAGGCGTTAAAACCAACTGGCAGCGCAGTGTGCTCCTCGTCATGGCCATCACACTGCATAACATTCCCGAGGGCTTGGCTGTGGGCGTGGCCTTTGGAGCCGTGGCGGCCAATCTGCCTTCGGCCACCCTGGCGGGGGCTCTGGCTCTGGCCCTCGGTATCGGCATCCAAAATTTCCCCGAAGGTGCAGCCGTTTCTGTACCCTTGCGACGCGAAGGTGTCTCCCGCTTGAAATCCTTCTGGTACGGGCAACTCTCCGGGGCGGTGGAACCCGTGGCCGGCGTGATCGGTGCGGCGGCGGTGATCTTCATGAAACCTATTTTACCCTATGTCCTGGCCTTTGCCGCCGGTGCGATGATCTATGTGGTTGTGGAGGAGCTCATTCCCGAATCCCAGCTGGAGAAGAACACCGACATCGCCACCGTGGGCACCATGCTGGGTTTTGCCGTGATGATGACCCTCGATGTCGCCTTGGGTTAACCGCGGGCGCATACACCCCACCTCCCACCCAAGGGTCGTCTCATCTGCCCGTGACGCCTTTACAAACTGAATCACAAACTGAATCCCAATTGAATCAACGAATTTGCCTTTATCTGCGCTTGACAGTCCCCCTGAGATGTTGTTAAAAGTTTTGCTCGGTTTGTGACAACACGGGCGCGGGCGACGCATGGTACAGAAGCGATACAACCTCAACATCGGTCTATCGGATTACGCCATCACAGCGTATCTCACCCTGGTGACCTACCACCCCGTCAACGGCTCCCAGCTGAGTCGCTCCTCCGGCATTCCACGCGCCCGCATCTACGACGTTCTGCGCAATTTGAAAGACCGGGGCTTTGTGGCCGAGCCCAGCGAAGGCATGTATATTCCTCTGCCCCCAGCGGAGTTGCTCAGCCAACTGCGCAAGAGCTATGACGCCGACCTTGGCAAGCTCAAGGCCCTCATCGACGAGGCCCAGGCCCCCGCCCAGCCCGATTTCATCTGGACCCTCAGTGGTTATGACATGGTTATCTCCAAGGCGCGCGAAATGGTTGCCGCGGCCAAGGCAGAGATCTATGTGCGCCTATTTCCCAAAGAGGCCGAGCACCTCGTTGCCGCCCTGCTTAAGGCCCAGAAGCGCGGGGTATCGGTCAAATGCATCTTTATGAAGCCCTACCCCGATACTTTTGACTTGCAAGTGATCCACCCTGAGAACGAGGGCATCGAAAAAATCCTGGGGGGGCGCAGCTTCGACCTGGTGGTGGATAAGGCCGAATTTTTAGGAGGGGTTCTGGAAATCGGTAGAGAGGAGCAGGTCAAGATAAACTGGGGCCGCAACCGTTGGAGCGTGATCGCCGGGCGCGATAGTCTGCGACACGATTTTTTCCACTATTTTCTGGACAAGCTGCACGAACGCAACGAGCCTCTAACGTCTCGGGAAAAGGTCCTTTACCGGGTGATTCGAGAGGATGTTTAAGGTACCACGGCTACTAAAATACGTGGACTGATGATATGTTGAAAAAACACCCCGTCCCGGCCCCGACCGTAAAGGGCGGTGTCCGGACCCCGCAACAGAAAAATTGGCAATACCCCTGATTCTACCTGGGGTTCAGCACTAACCTCACACAAGGAGTGGAAGGATGAAGAAGATCTGGCTATGCACGGCAATTGTCATCGCAATGGTGGTTTCACTCTCGGGAACGGGTATTGCCGGCAAGGCGGCCCTGGATGAGATCATGGCGGCGGGGGTCATCAAGGTGTCCACCGATGCCAACTACGCCCCCCAGAGCTATCTCAACGACAAGGGCGAACTGGAAGGCTTCGACGTCAGCGTGGCCAAAGAGGTTGGCAAGCGCCTGGGGGTCAAGGTCGAGTTCATCACCCCGGACTGGGACTTGATCACCGCCGGCAAATGGGGCAAACGTTGGGATATATCCATCGGGTCCATGACCCCCACGGCCGAGCGCAAACAGGCCCTCTACTTCACCATGCCTTACTACAGCTCACCGGCCCAGTTCGCCGTTCACAAGGACAACACCACCATAAAAACCATTAAAGATCTGGCCGGTAAGCGCATTGGCGTGGCCGGCGAGACCACCAACGAGCGCTACCTGATGCGCAACCTCAAGATCGAGGATGTGAAGATCGTTTATCCCGATTGGGAGGCGGGCGAGTTGAAAACCTATCCCACCGACGCAAACCACATTGAAGATCTTGCCCTCGGCGATGGCCTGCGCCTTGACGCCTGCTTCACCTCACGCCAGACCCTGGCCGAGGCCATCGCCAAAGGCTGCGGCAAGGGCTGCCCCCTGCGCATGCTCGGCGAGCCGCCCTACTACGAGCCCCTCTGCTTCGCCCTGGACAAGCATCGCCCCGACAGCGACACGCTGGTGGCCAAGCTCAACGAGATCCTCAAGAGCATGTATGCCGACGGGACCCTGGTCAAATTGTCCATGCAGTTTTATGGCACCGACCTGATTCCTAAAATGTAGACAGCTACGGGCCGACATCCCTCAGCGGGCACCGGATGCCCCCTGTGCAGGCCCACGCCTGTGATCCCAGCCCGGCCCCTTCACCCTTGCGTGGAAGCGGCCGGGCTTTTTTATGAAGCAAAGCGGAGATATGCGATGACCATTTTAACCGATAGCGGATCCGCCGGCATTCCCCCCGAAGCCCTGGCGGTGTTGGCGCAAAACGAAAAGAAGCGCGGCCAACACAGGACCCATCTGATCATCAGCTTCATCGTGCTGTTCATCATACTCGTTGTGGGCTTGGTAATGTTGGGGCTGGACTTCAAGTTTATGGCCAAATGGTTCGGCTTCATCATGACCGGTATCGGCTATACCATTCTCGTATCCGTGCTGGCCATCTCCCTGGCCTGTGTCCTAGCGGTGATCGGTGCTCTGGGACGCCTGTCGCGCAATCCCGTGGCCAACGCCGTGGCCTCCTCCTATGTCTCCCTGGTGCGCGGCACCCCTTTATTGGTTCAGGTCTACATGTGGTATCTGGCCCTGCCCCAGGTGGGCGGCGCCCTCCAAGAGATGGGCATCCAGGGGGCCCAGCGCTTCCTGACCCTTCCGGCCATTCCCGCCGGGGTAATGGCCCTGGGGGTCTGCTACGGGGCCTACATGACCGAGACAGTGCGGGCCGGCATCCAGTCCATTAAGATCGGCCAGAACGAGGCGGCCAAGGCCCTGGGCATGACCAACGGGCAGACCATGCGGCGGGTGATCTTTCCCCAGGCCCTGCGGGTGATCATCCCCCCCGTCTCCAACGAGTTCATCGCCATGATCAAGGACAGTTCGCTGGTCTCCCTCATGGGGGTCTGGGAGCTGAGCTACCGCGCCATCAAGATCGGCAGGCGCCACTTCCAGAGCCTCGAGATGCTCATCATGGTGGCCCTGATCTACTGGGTGGCCTGCATCATCATGCAGAGTATCCAGGAGCGCATTGAAACCCACATGGCACGCGGCGACAGGAGGGTCGGAGGATGAGCGCCAATACAGCTATCGTAAAAGTGGAGAACCTTCATAAAGTATTTGGCCGCGACCTGCACGTCCTCCAGGGCATCAATCTTGAAGTGCAGACCGGTGAAGTGGTGGTGATACTGGGGCCCTCGGGGTCGGGCAAGAGCACCCTCCTGCGCTGTGTCAATTTTCTGGAAGAACCCACCGCCGGGCGCATCACCGTGGATGGCACCAGTCTGGACGCCGGCGAGCGTACCAGCGAACACGACCAGCAGATCCTCGAGATCCGCAAGAAGACGGGCATGTGCTTCCAGGCCTTCAACCTCTTTCCACACATGAACGTCATCGAAAACGTCATCGAGGGACCGGTGACCGTCCTGGGGCAGTCCAAAAAAGAGGCCATCCCCTATGCCGAGGAACTCCTCGACTGGGTGGGACTGATGGACAAGCGCGACGAATACCCCGCCCGCCTCAGCGGCGGCCAGCAGCAGCGCGTGGCCATCGCCCGAAGTCTGGCCATGAAACCCAAGGTGATGCTCTTCGACGAACCCACTAGCGCTCTGGATCCAGAGCTGGTGGGGGAGGTGGTGGACGTCATGGAGCGCCTGGCCAAAGACGGCATGACCATCATGGCCGTCACCCACGAGATGCACTTTGCCCGCGACGTGGCCGATCGGGTCCTCATTATGGATGGGGGCAACTGGATCGAAGAGGGGCCGCCCGAGGAGATCTTCACCAATCCTAAAAAAGAGCGCAGCCGCCAGTTTTTGGCGCATATTCTGGACTAAGTATCGCTCAGCAACCTGCTGGCCAACCTTCTGAGAAGGCCTGTTTATTCCATCCTTTACCGTTCACACACGCAAACGCCTGAACCAAGCCTTCAAAGAGCTTGGCGTATCGGGGGGGTAGGAATGTCCGGCTGGAAGGATCTTCTGATAGATGTGCTGAAGCTTACGGATGAAGTCAAAAGGCTCAATCAGGACATCGGGCGTTTGCAGACCCATGTGGTCGATGTGGATAAGCGCGTGGTGCGCCTGGAAACCCTGGTCGAATTCTCAGGTCATCAGAAAAGATTGAACAGCTGAATCCGTTTCGGGGCGCGGAACCGCAATTGTTTAGGCCGATAACCAACATTCATGACACGATTGTTTGTTATCGGCCAAAAGGGGTTTCCCTCGTCTCCCCTGCATCCAAGTGAAGATATAGGCAGGGCGATGTTTTTAATTCAATTCAGTGCCTTGGAAGAGTCGCAGGCGATCCAGGGCAAAGCTTATCGACACCTTCTCCCCTGAGTTGAATATGGTTTGAGCGTTGAATCCCTTCGCCGTCAGTATGACGGGCGGCGCTTCTGCGGGGCTCACGACCACGCGGTAATGCAGGTGATCGCCCATGAAGTGCCGGGTTTGGATCACACCGTTCAGCCCCCCTGCCCTTTCCTCCGCCAGCTGGATGTGCTCTGGCCGAATCACCGCCTGAAAGTGGTTACCGGGGGGCAATTGCTGTCGGGGTAGCTCGTGCACCTGCCCCAGTATGCGCAACTGACGCCCATCTGTTTCGGCGGGGACGATATTGGTTTGCCCGACAAAGTCGGCCACGAACAGGGAGGCGGGGCGTTCGTAGATCTCACGGGGTGTGCCCACCTGGACCAGGCGTCCCGCCTCCATGATGGCGATGCGCTGGGCCATCTGCATGGCCTCCTCCTGATCGTGAGTGACAAAGAGGGCGGGCACCCCCGCTCTGGCTTGGGTCTCGCGGATCTCTTCGCGCATGCTCATGCGCAGCTGGGCATCCAGATTGGAAAGTGGTTCGTCAAACAGAAGCAGCTTGGGTGCCAGCACCAGAACCCGGGCCAGGGCCACCCGTTGCTGCTGTCCGCCGGACAAGGCATGGATGCGGCGCCGGGCGTATCCCGCCAACCCGATGGTCTCGAGGATATTTCCGACGCGCTTTCGAATCTCGTTGGGCGCTAGGCGGCGGCGCTTCAGCCCATAGGCGATGTTGTTGAATACGGAGAGGTGGGGGAACAGGGCGTAGTTCTGGAAGACCATCCCCAGGTCGCGCCGTTGGGGCGCCAGGTGGGTAATCTCCCGCGCTTCTAAAAAAATG
>JBNKKA010000213.1:0-6991 GCA_050291585.1 Desulfobacteraceae bacterium | reverse complement strand
TCAACTCCGGCTTGACAAGCTTCGGCAAGCGGATGCTCTCACTCTCCATGGCATCGGTGATGGGCCTGATTTCGCTTATTGTCTACCTTATCCTGGTACCCACCCTGGTTTTCTTCCTTCTCAAGGACAAGGATATGATTTTGGGCTGGTTGGCCCGCTTGCTGCCCGACAACCTGACGCTGGCAAGTGTCGTCTGGCGGGAAGTCAATCTGCAGATCGCCAATTACGTTCGCGGCAAGGGCTGGGAACTCCTGATTATTTGGGCGATCAGTTTCCTGACTTTCTCCCTTATGGGAATGGATTTCTCCCTATTGCTGTCCTTTTTCGTGGGACTTTCGGTGATCTTTCCCTATATCGGCGTGACCGTGATGTTTCTGCCGGTTGCCCTGATCGCCTATTTCCAATGGGGGGTAGACCCCAAGACCCTCTGGGCAATCGTGGCCTATGCCATCATCCAATTATTGGACGGCAACCTTTTGGCCCCGCTGCTGCTCTCGGAAGTCATCAATTTACATCCCATTGCCATCATTGTTGCCGTGCTCGTATTCGGTGGATTGTGGGGGCTTTTGGGTCTGTTTTTCGCCATTCCTCTAGCCACACTGATCAATGCGGTCATCAAATCCTGGTTCACGCGGCAGCAGATGGTGAGCCGGACGGCCGAATTAGAGGAGCCGCGCTGATGATGACACAATCGAATCTCGATGGCCGTCTATCGTCTCAGATTAAAGAACTCAATCTATTGACAATTTCATCCGGCTTTTCCCTTGCCAACCCCCGATGATTGTTTTAGCTTTACCCGGATTCAGCCCAATTCGGCATTTCCCCTATTACACAAAGCGAAATCAAAACGGAGCGCGACGCGACGACCATGTTTAATGTCCTCACCAAAATATTCGGCAGTAAAAACGAGCGGGTGTTAAAGGGCATGCAGCCCATTGTGGAGCAAATTAACGCCCTCGAAGGGCGCATCAAGGCCTTGAGCGATGCGGAGCTGACGAGTCAGACGGCCCGATTCAGGGAACGCCTGGATCAGGGTGAACCCCTGGACGACCTGCTGCCCGAAGCCTTTGCCACGGTCCGTGAAGCCTCAAAACGGGTGCTGAAGATGCGCCACTTCGACGCCCAGCTCATTGGTGGCATGATCCTGCACAACGGAGGCATCGCCGAAATGAAGACCGGAGAGGGCAAGACGTTGGTGGCCACCCTACCGTGCTATCTCAACGCTCTCAGTGGCAAAGGGGCCCACGTGATCACGGTGAATGACTACCTGGCCCGCCGTGACACCGATTGGATGGGGCAGGTCTATCGTTTCCTGGGGATGGAGGTGGGCACCATCCTGCACGGCATGAACGACAAGGAACGCCAAGTGGCCTATGCCGCCGATATTACATACGGCACCAACAACGAGTTCGGTTTCGACTACCTGCGTGATAACATGAAGTTCGACGTCGAATCCCTGGCCCAGCGTGAGTTGCACTTCGCCGTAGTGGATGAGGTGGACAGTATTCTCATCGACGAGGCGCGGACCCCCTTGATCATCTCCGGGCCTGCCGAGAAATCCACCCACCTCTATTATCAGGTCAACGGCATCATTCCGAAATTAAAGGCGGAGCTGGACTTCAACGTCGATGAGAAAGCCCGCTCGGCAACCCTCACGGAAGAGGGAGTGGCCACCACCGAAAGACTCCTCGAGGTGGAGAACCTATTCGATCCGGCCAATATCGACATGCTCCACCACGTCAACCAGGCCCTCAAGGCCCATGCGCTTTTCAAGCGCGATGTGGACTACATCGTCAAAGAGGGGGAGGTGATCATCGTCGACGAATTCACCGGCCGCCTCATGCCCGGGAGACGTTACAGCGAAGGCCTCCACCAGGCCCTGGAGGCCAAGGAAAACGTCAAGATCGCCAACGAAAACCAGACCCTGGCCACGGTAACCTTCCAGAACTACTTCCGCATGTACACCAAGCTCTCCGGCATGACGGGTACGGCGGACACGGAAGCCACCGAGTTTAAAAAGATTTACGACCTCGACGTCATCGTAGTACCCACCAATCTGCCCATGGTGCGCAAAGACTTCCCCGATGTGATCTATAAGACCCGCAAAGAGAAGTACGAGGCCGTCATCGAGGAGATCCGCGAGCTGCACAAAACCGGCCAGCCCGTGCTGGTTGGCACCATCAACATCGACGTCTCCGAACAGCTCAGCAAGCAGCTGAAAAAGCGAGGCGTTCCCCACACGGTTCTCAATGCCAAACACCATGAGAAAGAGGCTGAGATCGTTGCCGATGCCGGCCAGCCCGGCGCCGTGACCATCTCCACCAACATGGCGGGCCGTGGTACGGATATCAAGCTGGGCGAAGGCGTCCAGGAACTCGGCGGCCTGCACATCCTGGGCACCGAGCGCCATGAATCGCGGCGCATCGACAACCAGCTGCGCGGCCGTTCTGGCCGCCAGGGTGACCCTGGCTCTTCGCGCTTCTACATGGCCCTCGAGGACGACCTCCTGCGAATCTTCGGCGGCGAGCGCATCACCGGCATCATGGAGAAACTGGGCATGCAAGAGGGTGAGCCCATTGAGCACAACCTCATCAGTAGGGCCATAGAAAACGCCCAAGCAAAGGTCGAAGGCCACAACTTCGAGATCCGTAAACAGCTTCTTGAATACGACGACGTGATGAACCAGCAGCGCGAGGTGATCTACCAGCAGCGCCGCGACTTGCTCACCGGCATGGACATCCGCGACACTATCGAGGATATCCTCATGGAAACCGCCGAGGGAATTGCCCAACAATTCGTCGATGAGCGTGCCCATGCCGCCGAATGGGACTGGGAGGGGCTCAATAACAGCTTTTTCAGCCAGTTCGGCCTGAAGATCGCCAAACCCGATGCGGACACCCTGGACGGCCTCACCGCGGGAGGGCTGGCCGAGCTGATCTACGAAGTGGCCCACAAGGCCTACCTGGAAAAAGCCGCCACCATTGGTGACGAGGAGTTCCGCAAGATCGAACGCTACATCATGCTCCAGACGGTGGACAGCCTCTGGAAGGACCACCTCCTCAGCATGGATCACCTTAAAGAGGGCATCGGCATGCGCGCCTATGCCCAGCAGAACCCCCTTCTAGTCTATAAAAAGGAAGGCTTCGAGATGTTCCAGGGCCTCATGGACAGGATCAAAGAGGAGACCCTGGGGATTCTCTTCCGAATCCAGTTGGCCGACCCCGACTCCCTCGAAAAGCAACATGCGCCCAAAGAACAGGATCTGGTTTTCTCCGGCGGTGACGGCGGTGCTCCGGCAAAAAAGAAGCCCATCCAACGTGCCAGCGAAAAAGTTGGGCGCAACGATCCATGTCCCTGCGGGAGTGGCAAGAAATACAAGAAATGTTGTGGCCGATAGCAAGCAAGAGCCGCTTACATCCGATGGATTGCGACCTCGGGCACAAGCTAGCGGTTCTTGAGGCTTGGTTTGATTTAAATGCGATATGCGAACCATTCAGAATATGACTGAAGCCCCTATCCGCGTTGGAGTGATTTCCGACACCCATGGGCACATGCCCGCCGATCTCGAAACCGCTTTCGGTCCTGTGGAAAGCATCGTCCATGCCGGCGATATAGACCATCCCAGTGTGCTCGACGAACTGCGCAAGATCGCCCCGGTGAGGGCCGTGCGCGGTAACATGGACGGCGGTTCCTGGGCGCAACGGTTGCCCAGTGCAGATATGTTCAAGGTGGGTGAGATCACGCTCTACGCGCTTCATATCCTGGACCGGATGGATATAGATCCCGTAGCCGCCCGGGTTGGGGCAGTGATCAGCGGTCACACCCATCAACCCTTTAACGAGGATCGTGGTGGCATTCTCTATTTCAACCCCGGCAGCGCCAGCTTTCCGCGCCATGGTAGCCCGGCCTCGGTGGGGATACTGGAGATTAACGGGGGGCGAGTGCATGGCCGGCTAATCGCCCTATAAAGCAAGATTCGTCCATTAAGAAGAAGGTTCGTCTTTTCATAAAAAAGGATTCAACCGTAAGGCTTTTGTTTGTGGACACGGTGGGCCCTCCTTCAGGGAGTTCCTCGAAGAAGGGGCTCAACTCCACCAGGGGGCGGACGATATCAAAGGTATGCTTCTTCAGGAAAATTAGCCGTTTTCGGATCTATTCACATCATCTTCCACCGTCCTGGAAGGCGTGGATGGTATCATGGTAAGCCGATTTGGACCTTTACAAGGCTCCGGTTCGATGCTTATATATTTAGGAAAATGTTGATTTTTTATGGAGTTGCGATGGTTTCGGCAATAGGGTTGAAACTCGGCCATACAGCCAAAACCCATACCCAAACAGGTACTTAGCGCACCGGCTCATTACACCGAAGCGTCAGGTGCCTCAAAAAACACGCTAAACGCATTAATGATGACGGACAATAAACCTGACCTTGAAGGCGAGGTCCTAGAAGCGAACGACATCGAGACCCAGGAACCGCCCATGTATCGGGTGCTCCTGCACAACGATGACTACACCACCATGGAGTTTGTGATCCAGGTTCTCATGCAGGTTTTTCATAAGCCCGTGGAGGAGGCCACTCAGATCATGTTCAACGTACACCGTCGCGGCATGGGGGTGTGCGGGGTCTACAGCCGCGATGTTGCCGAGACCAAGGTTGACATCGTCATGCGGCTGGCCCGCGAGAATGGCCACCCTCTCAAGTGCACCATGGAGAAAGAGTGATCCCATGATCAGCAAAGAACTCAGTGCCACGCTGGGCTTCGCCGTGCGCGAGGCCAAAAAAAGACGCCACGAATATGTCAGCATAGAACATGTTCTATATGCCATTTTACACGACCGCGCGGGCATCGATATTATTGAAAATTGTGGTGGCGATGCCGATTCCCTCAAGGGGTCTCTGGAGGGCTTTTTCAAAGATAAGGTCGATGTGATTCCGGAGGGCAATGAATACGTTCTCCAGCAGACCATCGGCTTCCAACGTGTTATCCAACGCGCCGTCAACCATGTACGCTCAGCCGAAAAGAGCGAGGTGGCGGTGAGCGATGTGCTGGCTTCCATTTTTCTGGAGAAGGAATCCCATGCGGCCTATTTTCTCAACGGCCAGGGGATCACGCGCCTGGACATCCTCAACGTCATCTCCCACGAAGCGCCTTCATCTGCGTCGGTGGAACCAGAGGGCGGCGGATTCACCGCGGCGGAAAAAAACAAGACCAAGAAAAAGGAAAGCCCACTCGAACAGTATACGGTGGACATGCTCAGCTATGCGGCCGAGGGCAAGTACGATCCCCTCATCGGGCGCAGCCTCGAGTTGGAGCGCACCATGCAGGTTCTCTGCCGGCGGCGCAAAAACAACCCCGTTTTCGTGGGGGACCCAGGGGTTGGCAAGACCGCCATGGCCGAAGGGCTGGTGCAGCGCATCTGGAACGGCGAGGTGCCCGACCTGCTCAAGGAGATGCGTATTTACAGCCTCGACCTGGGCGGCATGCTGGCGGGCTCAAAGTTCCGTGGGGACTTCGAACAGCGCCTCAAGGGCGTCATCAGCGAACTAAAAAAACGCAAAAACGTGATTCTCTTCATCGACGAGATCCATACCATCGTGGGTGCCGGGGCCACTTCGGGCGGCTCCATGGATGCCTCCAATATCCTCAAGCCTGTGCTCAGCACCGGCGAGATCCGCTGTATCGGTTCCACCACCTACGAGGAGTACAAAAACCACTTTGAGAAAGACCGCGCCCTGAGCCGGCGTTTCGAGAAGATCGACATCATAGAGCCCTCAATCAAGGACAGCTTCAAGATCCTCAAGGGGCTGCGTTCGCGCTACGAGGAGCATCACGAGATCAGTTACACCGATGCCAGCCTAAAATCGGCGTGCGAGCTGTCGGCCAAGTACCTAAACGACCGCTTCCTGCCCGACAAAGCCATCGACGTGATCGACGAAGCCGGCGCTTTTGTGCGCCTGAGTGGCTCCTCCAGACGCACCAAGATCCATCCCACGGACATCGAAAAGATCGTGTCCAAGATGGCACGCATACCGGCCGTCAGCGTCAGCACACCGGACAAGGAAAAACTCGAGACCTTAGAGACCAGCCTCAAGACCGTCGTTTTCGGGCAGGATGACGCTATCACCGCCCTGACAACGGCCATCAAACGCGCTCGCGCCGGCCTGAGCGCCCCCGGAAAACCCGTGGGCTCCTTTTTATTCACCGGCCCAACAGGCGTCGGCAAGACTGAGGTGGCCTTGCAGGTCTCCCTGAACCTGGGCGTGGAGTTCATTCGCTTCGATATGAGCGAGTACATGGAGAAGCACGCCGTGGCCAGACTCATCGGCGCGCCCCCTGGATACATCGGCTTCGACCAGGGCGGGCTCCTCACCGACGGCGTTCGCAAGCACCCCTACAGCGTTCTGTTGTTGGACGAGATCGAAAAGGCCCACCCGGACCTTTTCAATATCCTCCTCCAGGTGCTCGATCACGCTACTCTGACGGACAACAACGGCAAAAAGGCCGACTTCCGCAACGTCATCATCATGATGACGTCCAACGCCGGCAGCCGCGAGATGAGCGCGCCCACCATCGGCTTCGGTGATCCCAAGGAAGACTCCACCGGCAAGGGTAAAAAGGCCATTGAGAAGTACTTCAGCCCCGAGTTCCGCAATCGGCTGGACGGCATCATTACCTTCAACCCCCTTAGCCGTCACATCATGGAGATGATCGTCGACAAGTTCATGCTCGAATTCGCCCAGCAACTCTCGGCCCGCAAGGTGGAGATGGAGTACTCTGACGCCACGCGCATCTGGATGGCCGAGAAGGGTCACGATCCCCGGTACGGCGCACGCCCACTGGCGCGCGTTCTACAGACGGACATCAAGGACGTTCTCAGTGATGAGATCCTCTTCGGCAAGTTGGAGAAGGGCGGCAAGGTTTTCATTGACGTGGAAGACAACGCCCTCATATTCCACTACAGCTAACGAATGTTGATCTCTCTCAAACCG
>JBNKKA010000212.1:0-7032 GCA_050291585.1 Desulfobacteraceae bacterium | reverse complement strand
ATCTGGTTGCCGATCTCTTTGTGGGAGCCCACGCCCATGAGGGTGACGGTGGGGATGAAGAATCCGAAGACTTGTTCCTGAACTGCCATGCTGGCCTCCTTGAGGGGTTGATGGAAAGAATTTTGAGTTTGCGCCCGTTAGCAATCACGCTGTTCGTTGATCTTTGTGGGGATACCTATGGCAATTCGTGGGCCAAACAGCGTGGTTTTCCAATCGGATTTCAGGGTGGCCAAGTTTATCTGTCTGAAAACTATAACAATATTAATTATTGTCGACCCCGTTTACCCGAAGCCGGATCCCTTGAGCCGGCGTTCAGGGACGGTCCTCCGCTCCGGCCAGTGTCGGAATGACCCGCACGGCAGGCGCCACTCGGGTCAGAGTGACCCCTACGTCTACCAGGGTTTTGAGCAGGTTTTGGAGGCGCACTAGCGCCTATGGGGGGTAACCGGTGGGCAAACGTTGCGCGCCGCCACAAAAAAATCCCAACTCGGAGCCTTACCGAGTTGGGATTTTCAGTTGGGACGACGCCCCAAATAGTGCATTTTTTTAGGACTGAGATGTTCCAGACCCAAATTGAATATGGGATATTTATTGCGTTTTGCAGATCACCTTCTCTTTTCGGATAAACGCAATAGGTGGCTATCGTTTTTTCTTCAAATCAGATAATGCGGACGCTAGAACTTCTTCCTTGAATCCCGCCACCACGGCTTCGCCCACGACGGTGGTGGGAAAGGTGAAGGCCGGGTTGAGGTGCCTCAGCCGCCGCCGGACGCAGTTGCGTTCTTCGCCGAAGAGCATGTCAACGTAGATCAACTCGTAGGCCACACCCCTGGTGTCCAGGTAGCGCCGGAGGGCCTTGCAATGACTGCAGGTCGTCAGCGAATACAGGACGACTTCTGGTACGCTGGTGGTGTCGGTCATTTCCGGTTTCCCGGGTGCCCGGGAACCACCGCTAAAAGATGCTGGCGATGGTTTCCGGACATCCTTGTTTTTCATTTTGGCTTACAGAGCGTTCTTGTAGATCTGGACCACATCGTCCAGGGTGGGGCAGCGCGGGTTGGTGAGGCCGCAGGCGTCCTTCTGGGCGTTCTCGGCCATGATCTTGAGGTCCGCTTCCTTGACGCCCAGTTCGGTCAGGCCGGTGGGGATGCCGATATCGGTTGAAAGGGTTTTGATGGCGTCCAGGGCCACATCGGCCGCCGCGCGGGCGGAGAGCCCTTCGATGTTCTCGCCCATGGCCACGGCGATGTCGGCGAAGCGGTCCATCTTGGCGATGAGGTTGAAGCGCTCCACGTGGGGCAGCAGGATGGCGTTGCAGACCCCGTGGGGCAGGTCGTAAAAGCCACCCAGTTGGTGGGCCATGGCGTGGACGTGGCCGAGGCTGGCGTTGTTGAAGGCCATGCCGGCCAGGTACTGGGCGTAGCACATCTTGTCGCGGGCTTCCATGTCCTGGCCGTTGGCCACGGCGGCGCGCAGGTTCTCCGCCACGAGGGTGATGGCCTTGAGGGCGCAGGCGTCGGTGACGGGCGTGGCGATGGTGGAGACGTAAGCCTCAACGGCGTGGGTGAGGGCGTCCATGCCCGTGGCCGCGGTGAGGGCCGGGGGCATGCCCACCATGAGGAGGGGATCGTCGATGGCCACGTTGGGGGTCACGCGCCAGTCCACGATGGCCATTTTAACCTTGCGGCTGGTATCGGTGATGATGCAAAAGCGCGTCATCTCGCTGGCCGTTCCCGCGGTGGTGTTGATGGCGATGAAGGGGGGCATGGCTTTGGAGGACTGGTCCACGCCCTCGTAATCGCGGATATTGCCGCCATTGGTGGCCACGATGCCGATCCCCTTGCCGCAGTCGTGGGCGCTGCCGCCCCCCAGGGAGATGATCAGGTCGCATTTGTTCTTCTGGTAGATCTCCAACCCCTCATGGACATTGTTGTCGGTGGGGTTGGGCTGGGTGCCGCCGTAGACGATGGCTTCGACCCCGCAGGACTCCTTGATCTGGGCCACGATCTGGTCGGAGATACCGGCATTGACGATGCCCTGGTCGGTGCAGATGAAGGGTTTCTTACCGCCCAGAGTCTTGATCTGGTTGCCGATCTCTTTGTGGGAGCCCACGCCCATGAGGGTGACGGTGGGGATGAAGAATCCGAAGACTTGTTCTTGAACTGCCATGCTGGCCTCCTTGATGGGTTGATGGAAAGCGTTTTGAGTTTGCGCCTTTAGCGATCTTGCCGTTCGTTGTGGGGACACCTATGGCAATTCGTGGGCCAAACGGTGCAAGCACCCCATTGAAAACCGCGCGAAAGCGAGCTATCTGATTGAAAATAAAATACCATTTTTATATAATCACAATTACGTCTTCTAAAATCCCGAGCGCCGGGAGGGGAGCTGGGCGGGGCAGGCTCCCTCGGCGCGTGGCAGATTGACCCGCGCGGAGCGGGTGGTTTGGGTCGCAGTGACCCATGGCTTTGGCCATGCCCCCCCCACCGACACGCTCCCTTGGCCAAAGGGGGAGAGATCCATCCTGTGGCACGGGGTTTGCGGAGCATATCCGCCAGGGAGGTGAACTATGAACGTGCGAAAATTTTCGGTTCCGGAGATCCTATTCGGAGAGGGTTGCCTGCGATACGCGGGCCTTTGTTCCCAGCGGCTGGGCGGTGAGAAGATCTTCCTGGTGAGCGACCCCGGAGTTGAGGCGGCCGGCTGGGTGGAGAAGCTGACCGATCACCTGCGCAAGGTGGGATTGGACTGGACCTACTTCAACGCGGTGGTGGCCAATCCTCGGGCCGTACAGGTCACCGAGGGGGTGGAGCAGTACCGGGAAACGGGCTGCGACGTGGTCATGGCCATCGGCGGGGGCAGCCCCATGGACGCGGCCAAAGGGATCGCCATGGTGGCCAGCAATGGCGGGCGCGTCCAGGATTACGAGGGGGCCAACCGCATCCAGCGTCCCCTGCCGCCCATGGTCTTCATCCCCTCCACAGCAGGCAGCGGGGCGGACATCTCCCAGTTTGCCATCATCACGGACATGCAGCGCCAGGTTAAGATGTCCATCATCAGCCGCACCCTGGTGCCCAATATCTCGATCACCGACCCCGAGCTATTGACCACCAAGCCCACCGACCTGGTGATCTCGTCGGCCATCGACGCCCTCTCCCACGCCGTGGAGGCCTATACCTCAACCATCGCCTCCACCCTCACCGACGTGCACGCTCTCATGGCCATCGACAAGATTATGAAAACTTTACCCCGGGCCCTGGAGGAGCGGCCCATGGCGGTGCTGGAGGCCCTCTCCAGCGCCGGAACCTCGGCGGGAATGGCTTTCAGCAACGCCAGCCTGGGCCTCGACCACGCCCTGGCCCACGCCCTGGGCGGCAAGCTGGATGTGGCCCACGGCCTGGTCCACCCGGTGTTGCTGCCACCGGTGATGCGCTTCAACCTGCCGGCCTGTCCCGCCAAAATGGCCGTCATCGGGGAGATCATTCTAGGACGGCGCTATGGCGACGATGAGCAGACCGCCCGGGCGGGCATCGAGAAGCTCGAGGAGTTCTTCGCCGGGCTGGGCATCGCCACGGGGCTGAGGGATATCGTCGGAGATTACGGTCGCGACATCCTTGCGCCCCTCTGCCAGGTGGCCCTTAACGATGCCTGCCTGATCACCAACCCGCGTGAGGCCACGGTGGAAGATATGCTCGGCGTCTGCGAGGCGGCATGGTAGCCAGGCGGAAAGCTGCGCCGGACGGCAAACACAAACCCGGCCTCGATGACCTCATTGGCCTGGGCCACACCAAGCTCGGGTTTTTTCGGGAAGTACAGGACAAGATCGTCGAGCTGCGCAAGTCCAACCAGGAACTGGAAGCGCGCCGCCAGGAGGTGCAGGCGATCCTGGACGGCATCTCCGACGTGGTCGCCGTGATCGCGGCAGACTACAAGGTGCGCTCGGTCAACAACAGCTTCTACGATCTGTTCCCCGATAAAGCGCCCGTGGGCGCCCGCTGCTACGAGTTGTTTCGGAAGCGAGACACCCCTTGTGAAACCTGTGTACACCGCCAGGCCCTGAAATCCAACCAGGTCTGCCGGGAGAGCGCCATCATCCGTATCGAGGGGCGTAATCGGCAGTTCGATATCACCGCCTCCCCCCTGCGGGACGCCGACGGCCGGCCCACCGACATCATTCTGGTCAAGAGAGATGTCACCCTGGAGAAGAAGTTTCAGGCCCAGTACCAGCATGCGGAAAAGATGGCCACTATCGGTCTGTTGGCCGCCGGTGTGGCCCACGAGATCAACAACCCGCTGGCCTCCATTCAGGGATTTGCCGAGGGGTTACGCAGACGCATGGGGCCGATTTCCGATAGTATTGAAGATCCGGTGCTGCGCGGCGATGTCGAGGAATACGTGGGCATTATTCTCAAGGAGTGTCGGCGTTGCAGCGATATCGTCCGGAGTCTCTTGACCTTCAGCCCGCGTAAGGAAGCCGTTTTCAGCAAAATCGCCCTCAACCCTTTGGTGGAGAATGTCCTGCGCATCCTTTATCACCGCCTCAAGTCCTGCCCGCAGTGTATTCTGGAACGCGATTTGGATCCCTACCTGCTTGAGATTCAAGGCAACCCGGCCGAACTGGAGCAGGTGATCCTCAACCTGGTGCTCAACGCCATGGACGCGGTGGACGGCAGGGGCACGATCCGGATCGGTACCCGCTTCGAAGATCAGCACCACATCGCCCTGGAAGTAGAGGACGACGGTTGCGGGATCAGCCCGGAGGACCAGACCAAGCTCTTTGAACCCTTTTTCACTACCAAACCCGTGGGGGAGGGGGTGGGCATCGGCCTGTCCACCTGTTACCACATCATCAAGGCCCATAGCGGAGAGATCCGGGTGCGCAGTGCGCCGGGCCGTGGGGCCTGCTTCACCGTCACCCTCCCATGGGCGAACAATGGGGAGAAGGCACTATGACGGCCACCGAAGCGCTTCACATCCTAGTAGTCGACGACGAGGCGGGCATCCGCCGGCTCCTGGAAAAGGAGCTTGGGAACGAGCGTCGCTGGGTGATCACGGCGGGTTCGGTTGAAAGCGGGCTGAGGGCCTTCAAGGATGCATCCTTTGACGCCGTCTTGCTGGACATGCGCCTGCCCGATGGCAGTGGACTGGAACTGCTCGAGCATTTTCAGGACCTGGCCCCGGAGGTCCAGGTGATCGTCATTACCGGACACGCCGACGTGGACAATGCAGTGGAAGCCATGAAACGCGGGGCCTACGACTACGTCACCAAGCCCTTTGAACTGGACCGCCTGGAGCTGCTGCTGGAAAAGGCTTGCCAGCGCACCCTCCTCCAGCGGGAAAACCGCGCCCTGCGCCATGCCCAGTCCGAGTTGCCCCCCCGCCAGCTGGTGGGACATTCGGCCCGTATGGACGAGGTGCGCTTTCTTCTGGGCAAAGTGGCCCCCACCGATGTGCCCGTGCTTCTCACCGGGGAGAGCGGGACCGGCAAAACTCTGGTGGCCCAATGTCTCCACGATCTGAGCGCCCGCAGCGGACAACCCTGCATCACCAAAAACTGCGGCGCCTTCCAGAAGGACCTGATCCGCAGCGAACTCTTCGGCCACCGGCGCGGTGCCTTCACCGGCGCCCACGAGTCGTCGGAGGGGCTGCTCACCTTCGCCAACAAGGGCACCTTGTTTCTCGACGAGATCGGGGAGGTCCCCATGGAGGTGCAGAGCGCCCTGCTGCGGGTGATCGAGACGCGCACCTTCCGGCGGGTGGGCGATCGCGACGAACAGAACGTGGACGTACGCCTGGTGTTCGCCACCAACCGCCATCTCCAGCAGGAGGTCGAGGCGGGGAGCTTCAGCCAGGCCCTCTACCACCGCATCAACGTCTTCAACATCCCCCTGCCGGCACTGCGTGAACGCAAGGAAGATATCCCCGCCATGGTAGAGTTCTTCCTCGCCCGCATGGCCACCGGTGAGGTGCACCCGCGGATCTCCGACCGAGCCATGCAGTGCCTTATGGCCTACGACTGGCCCGGCAACGTGCGCGAGCTGCAGAACGTCCTCGAGCGGGGGCTGATCCTTTCCGATTCGGGCGTCGTCACCGAGGCCTGCCTGCCCCTCGAACTCAACCCTTCCGGAATGCAGATCGCCGATGGCTCCCCATTTCTCCCCCTGCGGGAGGTCGAACGCCAGCACATCCAGGCCGTTCTGCGCCACGTGGGCGATTCGCGCACCGAGGCCGCCCGAATCTTGGGCATCGGCCGCAAGACCCTCTACCGTAAGCTCAACTCCTGAAGGAGATCGGGCGCCTCATGATGGGACACGTCATATGGTCCCCAAAGGCTGCCAAAATCGATCAGATTCCAATATATACAAAGCATGATTTAATTGACACGGTTGCCATTATCGATTAAATATACTTCGCTGATTTAAATTCAAATAGCTCTCAATACCTGCTTTGATGTCGAATTGCCCCGTTTTTTCCTTTGTTGATCCCTCTTCAACATGACGAAAATATATCTGCACTCCCACGCATTGGCTTTTTTGTACAATAGGCAGCCGACGCGAAAAACCGCTGATGATCGGCCTTGGCAACGATGCAGGTATAGGTACCGACTGACAACACAAGAGCGCTGACGTCTTGCTTGAAGAATTCAAGCAGGCATTGGTCGGCGAGCATCATGTAATACCAGGCCGCATTGGGCGTGAAGCATTGGAAGGGCAGTTGCGCATGACCCAAACCCGTATTCAGATGGAAACACCGGATTTTCTGCCTTGCATGTTCCAGAAGCCTTGGATTTTTAAGCCGTATTTTTTTCCTTGATCCGCAAGGAAATAACAATGCGTGTAAATATGATCACAATCTGTCCGGTTATGCAGGGCGTTTGGACAATAAATTAAGGAGGAAGTATGAAAAAGTTTTTATGTCTATTGTTAATTGTATTCATCTCACAGAGCGCACTGGCAGAAGAATCAAAGCACCCAACTAATAAAAACAAACAGATAAAACCTGCGTTGTTGGTAATCGACGTCCAGAACGAATACC
>JBNKKA010000211.1:0-7044 GCA_050291585.1 Desulfobacteraceae bacterium | reverse complement strand
TCGTCTCATTCGCAGTGGGGGCGTTCTGGGAAATCCTCTTCGGCATCATCCGGAAACACGAGGTGAGCGAGGGATTCCTGGTCACCAGCCTTCTCTTCCCCCTGATCATGCCTCCGGGAATCCCCCTGTGGCAGGTGGCCCTGGGGGTCAGCTTCGGCATCGTCATCGGCAAGGAGATATTCGGGGGCACGGGGCGCAACTTTCTCAACCCGGCCCTCACCGGGCGTGCATTTCTCTTCTTCGCCTTTCCCGTGCGCATGTCGGGCGATGCGGTCTGGACGGCTGAGGCCGTCTGGAGGACGGTCAGCGCGGGGGCGGACAAGGCTGTGGACGCTGTAACGGCTGCCACCCCCCTGGCCGTAGCGGCTCTGACCGCCACGGGTAGTCCGATTCAAGTGGCTCTGCATGAGGCTGGCTATGGTTTCTGGAAGCTCTTCTGGGGCCTTTATCCGGGCAGCGTGGGCGGCACTGCCACCTGGCTCTGCCTCATGGGAGCCGTGGCCCTGTGCATCATGGGGATCGCCAACTACCGCATCGTAGTGGGGGGTATCCTCGGAATCCTATGCACCGGCGTCATTTTCAATCTGGTGGCCAAGGAGGGGGGCAACCCCTGGCTGGGCCTCAATCCCCTTTATCATCTGGTCATGGGCGGTTTCGCCTTTGCCCTGGCCTACATGGCCACCGAACCGGTGAGCGGCCCGGACATGGACGCCGCTCGCTGGGTGTATGGTTTTCTCATCGGCGCACTGACCCTCCTGATTCGGGTCTTCAACCCGGCCTTCCCCGAGGGCGCCATGCTGGCTGTGCTCTTCATGAACTTGTTTGCGCCCCTCATGGACCATGTGGTGGTTCAAGCGCGTCTGCGCAAGAGGATGATCAATGTCTGACACCGGCCGATCCATACGCTTCGCCATCATCGTGGCCGTGGCGTGCAGCTTTCTGCTCACGGCAGCGGCATCGGGTCTCAAGCCTTACCAGGAGCGCAACATGCGGGTGGACCGCCAGAAGAACATCCTCAAATCGGTGGGGTTGGTCACGGTGGATGAGGCGCCCACGGCGGAAGCCATCGCCGCCCTTTACGAAGCGCGCATTAAATGCCTCTGGACCGATGCCAGCGGACGCATCGTCGCGGAGGAAGAGCGCGGCCCCGGCGATCTGCCCATCTGTCTGCATGTGGAGGGAGACGATATCAAGGACTATGTGATCCCCATCAACACCAGCGGCCTGTGGGGACAGATCCAAGGCTATCTGGCTATCTCCAACGATGGTGCCACCATCACGGGTTTCACGGTCTTCAAGCATGCCGAGACCCCCGGTTTAGGCGGGGAGATCGAGCAGAACTGGTTTCAGAAGAACTTTGTGGGCAAGAAGATCGTCAACCAAAAAGGTGAATTCTCTTCCATCTCCATCGCCAAGGGTAAGGTCGGTGTGGGCGTACCAAAGGAGGAGGCCCCCAACTACGTGGACGGCATTAGCGGCGCCACACTGACGGGCAAGTATCTCTCCTCGGGGTTCCGGCGCATCCTCAAGGATTATGAGCCGGTGGCCGTCCAATTTCGCAAGGATCTGCTGATCAAGGATCATATGCCAATACGCTGAGCTGACACTATTTAAGGTATGAATATGACAAGTGACACCAAGGTCAAGCTGACCGCCACATTCACCGAACCACTGCTGACCAACAACCCCATCTCGCGTCAGAGCCTGGGGATCTGTTCGGCCCTGGCGGTGACCGTTCAGCTCAAGACCGCCATCGTCATGGGGCTGGCTCTGACCTTTGTGCTGAGCTTCTCCAACCTGTCGGTCTCTTTGCTGCGCAACTATATCCCCCGCAATATTCGCATGATCGTGGAGTTGAGCCTCATCGCTTCCCTGGTGATCCTGGCCGATGAGGTCCTGCGCGCCTTCATGTACGACGTGAGCAAGCAGCTCTCTGTTTTCGTGGGCCTGATCATCACCAACTGCATCGTCATGGGGCGCGCCGAAACCTTCGCCCTGGGCAATGCCCCCCTGCCGTCATTCCTCGACGGCCTGGGCAACGGGGCCGGTTACGGGCTGGTGTTGGTGACGGTGGCCTTCTTCCGTGAGCTCTTGGGTTCGGGCAAACTGCTCGGATGGCAGGTAGTGCCCGAGGGGTTTTACGCTTTAGGTTACGAAAACAATGGCTTCATGCTACTGGCCCCTGCGGCCTTTATCATCATCGGGCTGCTGGTGTGGCTGCAGAATACGCTTAGCAAGGAATAACAGGATAAAGGTATGGAAAACCTCATTAGCATCTTCCTCAACTCGGTCTTCGTGGGCAATATCCTGCTGGCCTATTTTCTGGGGATGTGCAGCTTCGTGGCGGTCTCCAAGACCCTCAACACGTCGGTGGGCCTGGGGTTGGCGGTCGTCTTCGTACTGGCCATCACCACGCCGGCCAACTGGCTCGTCTACCGCTATCTGCTGGCCCCCGGGGCCCTGGCCTGGGCCGGGTTACCCAATGTGGACCTGAGCTTTCTCAAGTTCATTACCTTCATCGCCGTCATCGCCGCCATGGTGCAGGTGGTGGAGATGGTCATCGACCGATACTCTCCCACCCTTTATAGCGCGCTGGGAGTCTTCCTGCCGCTTATCGCCGTCAACTGCGCCATCCTCGGTACGGCCCTCTTCATGGTCGAGCGCCATTACACCTTTGCCGAGGCTTTGGTATTTGGCATCGGTTCGGGGGTGGGTTGGCTCATGGCCATCGTCTCCATGTCGGCCATCCGTCAGAAACTGCGCTATGCCGACGTACCAAAAGGGCTGGAGGGCTTCGGCATCACCATGATCACAACGGGGTTGATGGCCATGGGATTCATGCTTTTTTCGGGGATTACACTTTGATGCCGGCCTTTGTTTATAACCCCCAACGTTGGGGGATAGACACCGTCGCCCGAAGGGAGACGCGAACTTGATCTACTTTGTCAGCACCGCCGTTTTTTGCGGCGTCATCATGATTCTGGTGGGCATGCTCCTGCTGGTGGAGGCCAAGGTCGTCAAGAAGGGCGACAACCGCATCGTCATCAACGCCGATGCCGACAAGTCCATCCAGGCGCCTTCGGGCAGCACCTTGCTCTCCGCTTTGACCAGCAACGGCATTCTGATTCCCTCGGCCTGTGGCGGTAAGGGGACCTGCGGTACCTGCAAATGCCAGGTGCCCGAGGGGGGCGGCGATATTCTGCCCACCGAGTTGGGTCATGTCTCACGACGCGAGAGAAGCGAAAGCGTGCGCCTGGCCTGCCAGCTCAAGGTCCGCCAGGATATGCAGATCCAGATTCCGGCCGCCTTCTTCAATATCAAGAAGTATCAAGCCGTAGTGGTATCCAACGCCAACGTCGCCACTTTTATCAAGGAGTTGGTGCTTCAACTGGAAGGGGGCGAACGCCTGGATTTCAAAGCCGGGGCTTACATCCAGATCGATATCCCCGAGTATGAAGCCGAATTCGAAACCTTCGCCATCGAAGATGTATACCGTAGCGCCTGGGATCAGTTCAGACTCTGGCAACTCAAGGCCACCAACGTGGTTCCGGTGTTCCGGGCCTACTCCCTGGCCAACCCGCCGGCAGAGGGGGATGTACTCAAGTTCACCATTCGCATCGCCACGCCCCCCCCGGGCGCCGTGGCCCCACCGGGGGTTGGCTCCTCCTATGTCTTCCAGCTCAAGCCTGGCGAGCGGGTGACTTTGAGCGGGCCCTACGGCGACTTCTTCGTCAAGGAGACCGAGCGCGAGATGTGCTTCATCGGCGGCGGCGCCGGCATGGCGCCCATGCGCAGCCACATCCTGCACCAGCTCGAGGGGGCGCACACCCAACGGCGGATGACCTTTTGGTACGGGGCGCGCTCGTGCCAGGAGATGTTTTACGACGAGGAGTTCAAGGCCCTGGAGAAGAAATACCCCAACTTCTCCTACAACGTGGCCCTCTCCGAGCCCCAGCCCGAGGACAATTGGGAAGGGTTGGTGGGTTTCATCCACCAGTGTCTGCTGGACACCTACCTGGAGAAGCACGAGGATCCCACGGAGATCGAATACTATCTCTGCGGGCCGCCGCCCATGATCGACGCTGTCAACCATATGCTCTACGACCTGGGCGTTGAAGATGAAATGATCGCCTACGATAAATTTGGTTAATGCCTCACCACCACAACTTACTCAAATAAAGATCTGTTACGGCTAAAGGATTGACAACCCGAGACAATATGTCTCATGATTCTTTTGAATGACACATCCCTCCTGCGTTTGAGTTGCTCCGGTATCGAGACATCTATTTGATATAGTGTGAAAATAGAGATTTGCCACTGATTCTCAATCAACTGGCATGTATCTTGGAGTACATACACACAATTCTGCAACTATCCATGCTCTAAAGCTCCATAACCCAATAACCACTTTGTTTGAAACAAGGAGGCCCCATGGAGATCAAGGTTGATAAAAATCTGGTGGAATTCGTCCCGGCCAACGACCAGGAAACGGAACAATTGCAGACCCTTTGGAACCTGATCGTGGACTGCGCAAAGTTCAACAAGAAGCTGGTACCGGTGGGGGAATTCGTCCCTCAAAAAGAAAAACTCGCCCGTTTTGCTATCGAAGAGTGATGCGATCCGGGGGGGGCATACCCCCTTTTGGACGGTTTTGAGGGATTCGTCCCTCAAAAAGAAAAACTCGCGCGGTTTGCCATCGAAGATTAGCCACGGTGGGCGTGCTTTCTCTTTAGCCGGTTGCCTGGGGGGGACGTCCCCCAGAAAGAGAAGCCTGTTGGGCTCGCCATCGAGGAATAGGTTGCGCTGGTTGTGATGCTTCTCGAACGGATGACTTGGAGAATTTATCTCCCAGTAAGCGCAGCTTGTCCGCTTTGCCATCGAGGGTTAAACCTCAATCAAGACGACGGCCAGCCGCCATTGTGCGGTGGCCGTTCGCCTTGCTTCGCATGAATAATACAAGGAGATTATCAATAATGAAAAACGTGTTGATCGCCTACATTAGTCGCACCGGGACCACCGAGAAGATGGCCGAAGGAATTGCCGAAGGGGTCCGTTTTGCTGGCAACCAGGCGGACATTAAAAAGATTACGACCATCAAGAGCGAAGAAGATTTGGGTGGCTATGACGGCCTGATCTTCGGCTGCCCCACCTACCACCGCGACATGACGGCGGGAATGAAGACCTTTCTCTTTCTCGCCCAGAAGGCCAATCTGGTGGGGAAGATGGGCGGCGCCTTCTGCGCCTATACCCACAGCGGCGAATCCGGGCCCATGATCTTCGACACCATGCAGCACGTCTTCAAGATGGACATGGTCGACCTGGGGGCGTTGAACCTCAAGGAGCACGTCATCGGAACGGACGATGGGCTGCGCGCCTGTCAGGATTACGGAAAAGCGGTCAGCGCAAAACTAGCCTAGTATCCCCCCAGAAATTGCACCTCTCGCAATCCGTTTGGCTAAAAGCTGAACGACCAAACACCATCGATCTCGTGTGAATTAAGCTATTTATGGGTGGACGCCGTCTTGGCTTAATTGGATTGGGATAAAAAAAGGGGCGGCCTGTCCCGGACAGGTCGCCCCTTTTGGTTTTGTGGCGTGGGTTCGATGTTTTGTCGTTCAGGGGAAGAGCTTCTCCGGCGGGCGTCGTTCGGGTACATAGTCCCGTTCGATGCCGCCCTCGATCCACTCTTTGGACACGTAGAGGTTGCAATAGCAGCTGCCGTATTCGGCCACGTCGGGCTCCCGGTACTCGCAAGGGCAGATGATATCGCGGTCGTTGGCTTTATCCCCCGATGCGAGTCTGCAGGGGCAGGCCATATAGCCGTAGCGGTCCTTGTTGACCAGGAGGGCTTTCATCAGATCCATGACGCGCTCCTGGTCGTCGCTGAAAAAATACCCTTTGGGTTCCTGCGCCTTGCGGAGCATTTCGTATAGGCTGTTGGCATCCATTACAGGCCCAGCGCCTCCTTGATCTCATTCTCTTTGAATCCGACGATCACCTTTTCACCGATAATAACGGTCGGAAAAGAGCATTTTGGATTAAACTTTTTAACGTCTTCCAGAATTGCCTTGCGTTCGTCCCCCTCCAGCAGGTCCACATCCACGAAGTCATATTTAACCGTGCATTCGGCCAGCAGTTCTTTCGTGGATTTGCAGTGGCTGCAGGTGCTCAGGGAGAACACTTTCACATCTTTATCCACCATATTCAGACATCCTTTCCGCTTGGGTGGGGTGTTCGTGAGTCGTTTGCGTAATATAGACCATGATTCAGCAGAGGGTCAATAGTTGCCCTGTGGCCATATCTTTGAAAACCAGGTGGGCTATCGCTGTTGTTATCATGCGGTGACCGTTTGACCTCTGCGTGCTGAACCGGGACTCTGCACAGATTGCTCAAATAGTTGATTTTTTTGTTGACAGGCCTGAAGGATTCGGCTTAATGTAAGTAATAATCATTACTATTAAAGTAATTAGTATCTGAAATGATTATAGAAAGTTTAATCCTCATTGCACCTCACAGGGAATATCTACCAATGGTTCTGAGATTGCTGCGTTCTGTGAAACCATATGGTCTAAAAAAAATAAGATGCACTTCATCCAAAAAAACATAAATCTTTCCAAGAAGGGGAGGCCCCATGGCTGAGAAGAAGATCATCAAGGCAAAAACGAAAAAAGAGGTTCCGGTTCGCGATTTCACCTCCTGTGAGGCCACCGCGCAGATGCTCGAGAAAGCCCGCCGCGATGGCGTTGAAACCGCTTTTGACCGCGCGGCGAATATGAAGGCCTGTCCCATCGGGGCGGATTCGGCCTGCTGCAAGCACTGCTTCATGGGGCCCTGCCGCCTAAACGCCAAAGACCCCTACGGCAAGGTGGGCGTCTGCGGCGCCACCATTGACACTATCCAGGCCCGCAACTTCGCCCGCAACGTGGCTGCCGGCGGGGCCGCCCACACCGACCACGGCATGGGCATGGTGGACCTTTTCCGCGATGTGGTCAATGGCAAGATCACCGACTACGAGATCAAAGATGTCCATAAACTCGAGCAGGT
>JBNKKA010000210.1:0-7124 GCA_050291585.1 Desulfobacteraceae bacterium | reverse complement strand
GGCCGCGGCCGCCTGCGCCGCCGGGCTGGGGTGTCACCTGGCCCTGGGGGGTGAAGCGCCCGACCTGCCGGAAGGCAATCTTCTTTTAGACAGCCTCCTGGGGGCCCATATCCACTGGGGCGGTCCCCATCGCAAGGGCGAGGAGATCCCCACCATCGTGGGTCAGCTTACGGCCGAAGGGAAAAAACCTTATGTGGTGCCCTACGGGGGGTCCAACACCACCGGCGCCATCGGATTTGTAGCCGCTGTAGGGGAGTTGAAGTCCCAGTTGGCCCAGACGCAACAGAGCGTCTCCCACATTGTGTTTGCCTCCAGCTCAGGCGGTACCCAGGCCGGCCTGCTGGTGGGGGCCCACCTGTATGGGCTCTCTTCCAAACTGATCGGCATCGGCATCGACAAGGGCGAGGCCGGCGAGGGCCCATTTGAGGAACACGTCCGGAAACTCGCCACAGCCACCGTACGCCACCTGGGCATCAACCATCACTTCTCCAGCGAAGAGATCATCGTGGACAACGCCTATCTGGGCGAAGGCTATGGAGTGGTAGGAGGTTTGGAACGACGGGCCGTCACGCTCACTGCTCGTAAGGAAGGCATTCTCCTCGATCCGGTCTACACCGGGCGCGCCATGGGGGCCCTGATGGACATGATCGAAAAGGGACGGTTTGGCCAGAACGATACCGTTCTCTTCTGGCATACGGGAGGTTCTCCGGCCCTCTTCCCCTATGCGGCGGAGCTTTTAACTCCACCTGACTAAAACTGTCAGCGCGCATCGCTCTCATCACTTACGGTATCTGCCAATTGATGGCGCATGGGAGGGTTCAGCCGATAAACGTAAAAAAAACGCCTGATCACCTTGGCCAAAGGGCTCCGGCAGATCAGGCGCTTTGCTTTCTATTTCACGACTCGCATGGACGGACCCAAAGCATCAATGCGATTTGGCGCGCGTCCAGGCTTCATCCATGATCCGGTTTTCCTTGCCCAGATCCTTGGTGAAGTGCAGTTTTTCCATGATCGCGGGGGTGGGATAGATGCCCGGATTCTTCAGGTCTTCGGGCGTAATGAATGGCTCGGATGCCGCGTTGGGGGTCGCATACTGGTTGTAATTGGAAAGCTCGGCGCCGACCTCCGCCTCCAGCAGCCAGTTGATCCACTTATGGGCGGCATCCGGGTTGGGAGCCTTGGCGGGGATACACATGGAATCAAACCAGATTTCGCTGCCCTCCTTGGGGATGAGAAAACCCAGCTTGTCCGGTTCTTCGGTCACCGATTGAATGGCATCGCCGTTGTAGACGATGGCGGCCGCAGCCGTGCCACCGACCACATCGTTTTTCCCACCCACACCCGGCTTGAAGCCCAAGCAGTTCGGGGTCTTTTTGGTGGCCACCAGCAGATCGGCGGCGGCCTTGAGATCCTTGGGATTGGTGCTGTTGAAATCTTTGCCCTGGTAGACCAAGGCGATGCCCATCATCTCGCGCACGGAATCGATAAGCCAGAAGGATCCGAGCTGTTTGCCGGCATCGAAGAGCACCGCCCAGGATTGGGCCGCCGCCTCGCTGATCCTGTCCTTGCGATACATCAGCCCCACCGTGCCCCACTGGTATGCGACGGAGTATTTGTTGCCCGGATCGTAGCTGGTTTCCCGGAACAGCGGTTTGAGGTTTTTCAGATTGGAGAGCTTGGCGTGGTCCAGCGGCTGAATCAGCTTCTGGTTGATCAACACCGGCATGATGTAGTCGGAAGGCACGATGATGTCATACTGGCTCACCCCACCGGCCTGGAGCTTGGCCACCATCTCCTCGTTGTTCTCGTAAATATCCAGCCTGACCTTGATGCCGAATTTCTTCTCGAAGTCGGCAGGCATCTTCTCCTCATCCATATATTCCGACCACGTGTAAACCCTTATTTCCTCGGCACTCGCCAATGCACCGCCCAGAAGCACCAATACCAAAATGAGCAGACCGATTTTTCGCATCTTTGTTCTCCCTTTCAGTAATGCTGATGATAATCAAAACGCCATCCGAGACAGCGAGACGCTGATAGCTGGCTATCTGGAACCGATGGCTATTTTTTCTCCTGCCGGCGCGTAAGCCGTTCGGTCAAGACGACCAGCACGACCGTGACCAGCATGATCAGGGTCGAGAGGGCGTGAATCTGCGGGGTCACCCCCCTGCGAACGGCTGCAAAAATAAACAGCGGCAGGGTCTGCGACTCCGGACCGGCCGTAAAGAAACTGATCACGAAATCATCCAGGGAAAGCGTGAAGGCCAGCATGGCGCCGGCAATGATACCGGGCATTAACAGCGGCAGGAGCACCTTTCTGAGCAGATACCAGTTGGAGGCAAAAAGGTCCCGGGCCGCCTCCTGCACCTCCCGGCCGATGGCCACCAGGCGGCTGCGCACCACCAGGGCGACGAAGGCGATCTGAAAGGTGATGTGGCCGATGATCATATCCAAAAGACCGGGCTCGAAAACGGAAGAGAGCAGTCGTAGCAGTCCGAAAGCCACCACCAGGGAGGCGGCAAGGATAATGTCGGGAATGATCACCGGGATGTGCAGAATGATATCCAGAAAGCTGCTGGTTCGGCGGCGCCAGGGGAATCGATCCATGGCGATGGCCAGAATCGTACCGAGGATGGTGGCGATAAGGGTGGATATGACCGCCAGCAGGAGGGTGTTCCAGGCGGCTTCGAGAATCCAGTCGTTCTCGAAGAGTTTGAGGTACCACTTCAGGGTGAAACCTTTCCACACCAGCCCGCGCCGGGCCTCATTGACCGAGAACACCGCCACACCCGCCAGGGGCAGGTAGAGAAAAGCCATGGTAAGATAGGAGATGGCGATGATGATGGGATGACTGCGCCTCATACGACCTCTATCTCCTTGCCCTTGCGCCGGTAAATCTGCAGCCCGATCATGGTCAGCACCATCAAGCCCATGCTGATGGCCGCCCCGAAGGGCCAGTCCCGGCTGGTGCCGAACTGCTGCTGGATGAGATTCCCCACCAGCATGTATTTGGCGCCGCCCAATAGATCGGGCACAACGAACATGCCCATGGCCGGGACGAAGGTCAAGATGATGCCCACAGACAGGCCCGGCATGGTCTGGGGCAGGATGGCCTGGGTGAATACCCGCAGTCGCGAGGCGTACAGGTCCTGGGCCGCCTCCACCAGCGACCAGTCCAGCCGCTCGACGCTGGCATACAGCGGCAGGGTGACAAAGGGAAGGAACATGGAGACCATCCCCAAGTAAACGGCGAAGGCATTGGGGTAGAGGGGGGCGCCCGCCGGGATCAAATCCAGGAGCGCCGCCAGCCTGGCAAAGGGCATCTCCGGCGACAGGATCAGGAACCAGGCGTAGGCCCGGATGACCATGTTGGTCCAAAACGGGATGATCACCAGGGTCAACCACATATAGCGACTACGCTGGGGGCGTCCGGCAATGAAGAAGCACAGCGGGTAGGAGAGAATCACCGACACCAGTGTTGTTACAAAGGCCACCACCACCGATCGCCAGAGGATCATCAAATAATCGGCCGTCCAGCCGAAAAGGGAAAATCCGGCCAGGCGTTTGTAATTCTCCAGGGTGAAGGTCCACTCCAGTTGGCCGTAAGCGCCACGGGTGAGAAAACTCACCACCACCAGCACCAGTCCGGGCAACACCAGAAACAGCATCAGCCAGAGCAGGCCTGGGACCAACAGCCCTCTTCCGCGTTTGAGCAACTGCTGCCGGGTGGTCAACTCACCGTACCAGGTGATCAGGGCATCAGATCGTTTCATCTTCAAGCACCTGCAGCTCTTCGGGGGCCAATTCCAGCCAGACCTCCCGGCCGGGATCGATGCGCCGGTAAGAACTGGTCCGCACGCGCAGCGGCCCTGGCTCCACCCAGAGATCGAAATTGGTCCCCCGGTAGACAATTTCAGTCACCTTCACATGAATGCCGTTGCGCTCGGGGGGGTCCTCACTGATGCGAATCCACTCCGGACGGATGGCGACTGTTCCCTCCTGCCAGGGGGGTTCTGTGTTCAAGGCCAGAAAGCCGAAGGCCGTCTGTACGCCGCCCGGTGCCCGGGTGCAGGGGATCAGATTGGCGGCCCCCAGGAATTTGGCCACGAAACTGTCTTTGGGATAGTCATAAACCGCTTCGGGCGTCCCGGTCTGGACGACGCGGCCGTCTCGCATGACGGCCAGCCGATCGCTGCAGACCAACGCCTCGGCCTGGTCGTGGGTCACCAGAATGAAGGTCCGCCCCAGCTTGCGCTGCAAGCGCCGCAAGTCTTCCTGGACCTGGGCTCGCAGGCGAGCATCCAGGGCACTCATGGGTTCGTCCAGCAACAATACATCCGGTTCGTTCACCAAAGCGCGGGCCAGGGCCACGCGCTGCTTCTGGCCACCGGACAGCTGATGGGGATGGCGCTGGGCCATGGCATCCAGGTCCAGCATCTCCAGTCGGCGGGCCACCCGTTTTTTGATTTCATCCTCTGGAAACTTGCGCGAACGCAGCCCGAAGGCGACATTTTCGTAAATGCTCAGATGGGGAAAAAGGGCGTAGCTCTGAAAGACCGTATTCACCTGGCGTTTGATGGCCGGCAAGCGGGTGATCTCTTTGCCGCCGCTGAACACCTGGCCCGAATCGGCCAGTTCGAGCCCGGCAATGATTCGCAGCAGGGTTGTCTTCCCGCACCCCGAAGGCCCCAGCAGGGTAAAAAACTCTCCCGGGGCCACACTGAGGGTCACGTCGTCCAGGGCGATGACATCACCGTAACGCTTACAGATGTGCTTAGCTGCCAGGCCTTCGTCATTCGTGGGTTCTTGGGTCTGATCCATTTGCTCGACGATCCCGATCCACTATCAAATAGAGCGTTAATATCAGGGCGCGTCGCACCGGCTAAAAGCGGGTATGGCGGCTGGTGGTTCGTAGACGACGGGTTGGATGCACCTCCTGTGACGCCGGCTCACGGTAATGGGCCCTGCCGTCCGCAGGTCAATAAACCGTTGTCTGCTGAAGCATTTCATCGACCGTCACCCCCAGTTCGGCCAGGTTCCGGAAGCAGTATTCGCGGGCATCCGTTCCGAGCTGTTCGGGAACAAAGACCCCTTTTTCGGTAAAGGCGTCGTCCACCAGCATCTTGACGAAAACCGAGGCGCACTGGCCGGTCAGATAGGCTTCATGAGTGAGGCCTGATTTTTCGAAGGCCTCTATGAGCCCGGGCCCGGTGGCGTAGCTGTCGATACGGATGGGATCCTCGTCCCGGTAGCCTTCCACTCGGACCAGGAAAGCGCCCTCTTCGGCCACGACGCCGTCGTCGATAATGGCTTTTATCTCCTCCGGGTATTTGGGTGCCGGCGGGCACAGTTTAAGGATCAGCTCCATGGGCACCACATCGGTTCCGTTGAGATCCACCGGTTCGTTTGAAAGCAGGCCCATCCTGTAGAACAGCTCGGAGAGCTTCACCCCGAATCCGCCGTACTTGAATTCCACATTCTTAACCCCCTTGAGCACCTTGTCGGCCAGGAGTCCCATGGTGATCGGTTCGTCGTGCTCGTGGTCCACCATGCGCACTTCTCGATCTATTCCCCTCAGCTTCATTCGGACGGGACGGCTGAAAGGTTTGTCGGTGACATGTTGACCGTTCTCAAAGCGGAAGGTCCTGTAGGCCATATCCCAGAAGGCCACTTCCGGAGACCACCAGAAGGGCGTGAACCGTTTGGTGAGCACATTTTCGTAAACGTAGATGCTGATGGTTTCACAGCGGTCCATCTTTTCGACCGCTTCCCTGGCCATAATATTGGCCAGTCCGGGGGATGACCCGGCCCCCACGAAGGCCGTCAGCCCTTTGCCCGCAAACTTCTCATGCCACTCGCTGAAAAGCAGCTTGTAGCTCTCCACGAAGCCAACCGCCTCCATGGGGCCGGCCATATCAAAGTAGGAAGCGTTGACCGCCAAGGCCGCCTCCATGACACGCAGGTTGTATTCCAGGGGCAGGCCGTTGACGATCAGATCGCATCCCCTGGCCGCCTGGATGACATTGCGAAGGTCACTGGCATCGAGCTGAAGCGCCTTGGCCTTGCTCAACGAACCGCTCAGCGCCTCTGCGGCTTTGCGGTCATAGTCCGCGCAAATGATTTCAGACACGGCGGGATGGTCGTCCATCCGTTTGGCAATGGTGCTTCCCTGGGCGCCCACCCCGATCACCAGGATCCGTTTCATCTTTTCTCCTTTAAACAAAAATGAAATTAAAGCAAGTGCATAGGTTTGAGGTGAAGCTTGAAAGAAGGATGCAGCCGCATGGGGCCCTGATTTGGCAAGGGCGCGTACCAGACAGGGCAATTTTGAGACCCAACGCAACCCCTGTTTACGCGTGTATTTCAGAGAAACATCCATCTTATAGCCCCTATAACCAATAAAAAAATTATTTACAATAATTTTTTGACTTTTTTATCGTATTTCGCTAATTTTTTATAATATTTTAGTTGAATTCGTTAAATATGAAAAAACCATTAAGAGGTCACTGCTCGTGAAAGCCAACCAAAGCGGGATCCGCAAGCTCGACAGTGTCGATCGGAAAATGGTTAGGTTGCTGCAGAAGGACGGACGCATGCCCACCGTGGCCATGGCCAAGCCGCTCAGCATCTCCGAAACCACTGCCAGAAGCCGATTGAAGCGCCTGATCAAGGATGAGGTCATCAAGGTGGTGGCCATCAGCAATCCGATCCAACTCGGTTTTGACATCATCGGCAACATCAAGCTCAGCATCGACCTGAAGAAAACCGATGCTATCCTGGGAGCCTTGAAGGCCATTGACGCCTTGAATTCAGGGCAATCGCATGTGGCTTATGCAAGGTTGAGGACTTTAGCTCTATAGCGATCATCCCATGCGGCCTTGAGCCTTTTGGTTTTAATGCCGGCTTTAAGTGATTTTTCCTGTTTTAACAAATTCAAGGCGATATGGCGCAATACGGCCAGATTATCAGCTGCATGACCTTTTCGAATTCGACAATGATCTTCATCAAAGCTGACATCCAATTGCCAGTGTAAGCTGTTCTCAATGCTCCAATGCCTGCGAATGGCAGTGGCTATCTTTTTCGGCTGCTTGGCAATGCTTGACAGGTAGTAGGCATTCTCATGG
>JBNKKA010000209.1:0-7180 GCA_050291585.1 Desulfobacteraceae bacterium | reverse complement strand
AAGCTTGATGGCGACGCCCGCGGCGGCGCCGCCATCTCCATCAAGGCGGTCACTGGCAAGCCCGTCAAGTTTGTGGGCGTGGGTGAAAAGCTCAGCGACCTTGAGGTCTTTCATCCCGATCGCATGGCCTCGCGCATCCTGGGCATGGGCGACGTGCTCAGCATGATCGAAAAGGCCCAAGCGGTGGTGGATGAAAAGCAGGCCGCCGAACTGGAAAAGAAGCTGCGCAAGAACCAGTTCACCCTGGAAGATTTTCGCGACCAGATGGTGCAGATCCGCAAGATGGGATCAATCACCGACCTGCTGGGGATGATCCCCGGCATGAACAAAATGAAACAGATGAAAAATCTCGATGTGGATGAGCACGAGTTCGTACGCATTGAGGCGATGATAAACTCCATGACCCCTAAGGAGCGGCACCAGCACAACATCATCAACGGCAGCCGCCGAAAACGCATAGCCAAAGGCAGCGGGACCACGGTGCAAGACGTCAACCGCTTGCTTAAAAACTATGTCCAGGTCATGAAGATGATGAAAAAATTGAACAAAGGCGGTATGCGCGGTCTGGGCCGCGGGATGCTGCCCTTTTAATCACAACGGATGGTTTGGTTGAAAGTCAGTTCTGCCTACCGCTTGAACCGGAGCGCCGGGGCCAAAGGCCCGGGCTATGAAAGCGATGCGGGGAGACAATCACAACGGACTTTTGCGGTTCCATCGACCAAGGAGAAACACCCATGGCAGTAAAAATCAGACTGGCACGTCACGGCGCGAAAAAAAGGCCTTTCTACCGGATCGTCGTGGCTGACATTGACAGCCCCCGCGACGGTCGCTTTCTCGAAAAAGTCGGCACCTACAACCCCCTGCGGGATCCCGCGGAGGTGGTGGTGCAAACCGATCGGATCGAATACTGGTTAGGACAAGGTGCCGTCCCGACAAATACGGTTCGCAGCCTGCTCAAGAAGCAGAGCACGCCTGCGGATGAAGCTCCAGCAGCCCCGGCCGAATAAAGTTCAGCAGTCACGATCACGGAACGCTCATCCGACGCGTAGTGGAGGGAGAGGGATCTATGAAAGAACTGATCAGCTTTATCGCGAAGGCCCTGGTCGACAACCCAGAACAAGTCGTTGTTGATGAGGTCGAAGGGAACCAGACGTCTGTGCTGGAACTCAAGGTAGCCAAAGAGGATCTGGGTAAAGTGATCGGCAAACAGGGGCGTACCGCCCGGGCTATGCGCACCATTTTAAGCGCCGCCTCTGCCAAGGTCAGGAAACGCACGGTCCTTGAAATCCTCGAGTAAGCTTTCACCGCCTGCGGCGACCGTCCTCATCGGCAAGATCAGCGCGGCCCATGGCATCAAAGGAGCCGTGCGGATCAAATCCTACGCCGATTCTCTGGACCTGTTCGCCGGCGGGACAAAGCTGTGGGTACAGCCGCTGGGAGCGACGCCGGTCGCCCATACCATCGCCTGGGTTCAGGCCCATGGCCGCAAGGTTCGTATGGCCTTTGAAAAGGTCGAAGACCGCAGCGCGGCCGAAACCTTGATAGGTGCCTCTCTCTATATTGACCGGGCCCGGTTGCCCGATCTCGAGGAAGACACCTACTATTGGTTTGAACTGATCGGCCTTATGGTCCAGGCCATGGATGGAGAAACCCTGGGCGAGATCGAGGCGGTGCTACCTACAGGCAGCAATGATGTCTACGTGGTCAAGGACCACAGTCAGACACCAGCGCGTGAGCTTCTCATTCCCGCCCTAGCTTCGGTGATTCAAGAAGTGGATCTCGTGGCTGGCATCATGCATGTCGACCTGCCCGAAGGGTTGGCTTAGGCGCATCACGGGTCACCGGTAGCAACGAAAGCGTTCGGACAGCGAAGCCTGAAGGAAGCGGCGATTAAAAATGCGCTGCGGCGCATATGCCTCGGCTTCCCCTTGAGCAGATAGAGAAATGGCATGCAGATTCGCGTCCTGACCCTTTTTCCCGAGTTGTTCGACGGCTTCTGGGCCAATGGCATCATCAAACGGGCAATCAAAGGCGGTAGCATCGCTCCCCGGGCCGTTGACATCCGCTCTTTTACGACGGATCGCCACCAGGTCACCGATGATCGACCCTATGGCGGCGGAGCGGGCATGGTGATGAAGCCGGAACCCCTGGCCGCCGCTATTCGCAGCACTCGGGCCAAAGTAGCCGCAAATAAAACGCTTGGCGCTTCGGCTGAGGCCCAGGTCAAGGGTGGCGGCAGCACGACGATTTTAATGAGCCCTCAGGGGCGGGTTTTCAATCAGGGCCTGGCACGCGAGTTGGCGAACCAGGAGGACCTGATTTTTGTTTGTGGGCGCTACGAAGGTGTCGACGAGCGGGTCATCGCCAGCGACATCGACCTGGAGCTATCCATCGGAGACTTCATCCTAACCGGTGGCGAGGTGGCTGCCATGGTTGTGATTGACGCGGTCACGCGTCTGCTGCCAGGGGTCCTGGGCAACGCCGATTCCAGCGAGGTTGAGAGCTTCTCCACCCAACGTCTTGAGAACGCTCACTACACGCGCCCAAGAGAATTTGAAGGCGCGGCGGTTCCCGATGTGCTCCTCTCGGGCAACCACAAGGAGATCGAAAGCTGGCGGGAGGAGAGTGCTCTGGTGCGTACCCTGCTGAAGCGGCCGGATCTGCTAAAGGAAGAAAGCTTAAACGCCGCCGAAAAAGCGATCCTGCGGCGTTGGCTCGAGGAGTGGCATAACCTTGGTTAGGCCCAGACTCCATCTGGCTCTGGTGCACTACCCGGTACTGGACAAAAACGGTGCTACCATTGCCGCGGCGGTGACCAACCTGGATCTCCACGACATCGCCCGGGCGGCCAGAACCTATGGGGTGCGTGGCTATCATATCGTCACCCCGGTGATCGACCAGCACGAGCTGGTCAACAGCTTGCGCGACCACTGGGTCAAAGGACATGGGGCGACTTACAACCCCAAGCGTAAACAGGCCCTGGCCCTTGTGGAACTGCACGAGCAATTGAGCGACGCCATAGCGGCCGTGGAAGAGAATGAGGGCCAAAGGCCGCGGGTGGTTGTCACCAGCGCTCGTTTTGAAGACAGCAGCCTGGGCTTTAGCGAGCTGCGCGCGCAATTGAGCGCCGGTGACCTCATCCTGCTGGTGCTGGGCACCGGCTGGGGGCTGGCGCCCGATTGCCTATCAACAGCGGATGATCGTCTGGCACCCATCAACGGGCCATCGGACTACAACCATCTGTCGGTTCGCAGCGCCGCCGCCATCATGCTGGATCGCCTGCTGGCCCCGCAAGGAGTTAGACTTTAGCGGGTGCTCCGAGGGGCAAAGACCATTTTTCAGTTGCAAAAATTTTAGATAGAAGGTTTAAGAGACCTTCGAAATTTAATCGGGGGAAATTATTATGCAAGTTATCGAACAACTGAACAGAGAACACATGCGCATGGACCTGCCCAAATTCGGTCCGGGCGACACCATTAAAGTCCACGTTAAAATCAAAGAGGGCGAAAAAGAGCGCATCCAGGTCTTCCAGGGCGTGGTCATCAGCAAGCGCAAAGGCACCACCAACGCCACCTTCACCGTTCGCAAAGTCTCTTACGGCGTCGGCGTTGAGCGTATCTTTCCCACCCATTCGCCGGCCATCGACCAGATCGAGGTGATTACCCGCGGCCGCGTGCGGCGGGCCAAGATCTACTATCTGCGTAAGCTGCGCGGTAAGGCGGCCCGTATCAAAGAACGCCGCGACTGGTAAGGTTGTGCCCATCCAGAAACAGCAACTCTCAGAAGGCGAGCTTGCTCGCCAGATTTCTGGCGTTGGTCGACAAATTCAAATCCCAAGCGTATTTATACGCCAACATACTATAAGTATGCCTCCGGTTTGAATTCGCCGCCTGCCTTGAACTTGGGCGAGATGCACTATTTCTGGACGGACACTGGCGGGTGCCAATCCGCCATTGATCCGTTGAACAGCGCTGCTCAAGCTGCCGATCTATCGAAAACCGGCAGCTGACAAACGTCGACGGTGATCCTCTTGTCCAAACAGCTTGACGATTTTCGTGCAGACGACCTCTGGTCGTTTGAACGCCAGTTGCGACATGAGAATATATTGCGTGTCGCCGGCGTCGATGAGGCCGGCCGGGGTCCCCTGGCCGGCCCCGTTGTTTCTGCGGCCGTTATCCTGCCAGATGACTGCCCCATCCAAGGCCTGAACGACTCCAAAAAACTCTCTCCCACCCGGCGCGAACTGCTTTTCGAGGAGATCTACGCCAGCGCGCTGGCGGTGGGGATCGGCATTGTCGACCGGGAGGCAATCGACCGCATCAACATTCTCCAGGCCAGCCTGTTGTCCATGCGCATGGCCGTGGCCAAGCTCTCCCCACCGCCGGACTACCTCCTCATCGACGGCAAGTTCACCCTGGCCCACACGGCCACCCCCCAGCAGGCCATCGTCAAGGGTGACGCCCGCAGCGCCTCCATCGCAGCCGCTTCCATCGTCGCCAAAGTAAGCCGCGACCGCCTCATGCACAGTTACCACAGGCAATACCCGCTGTTCGGTTTCGATCGCCACAAGGGGTACCCCACCCGGGCCCACAAGGCCGCCATCGCCGCCCACGGCCCCTGCCCCATTCATCGCCGTAGCTTCCGCGGAGTCAAGGAGCACCTGCCCGAGGGCGTGGACCCATGCTGACGCCGGCCCAATGGTTCGGACGCAGCAGCGAGGCCGTTGCCGCCCGCTTTCTTCGCAAACAGGGGTATCGTATTCTCACTCTGAACTACCGCAACTCAATGGGGGAGATCGACATCATCGCCGAGGAGGGCGACACCCTGGTCTTCGTGGAGGTCAAGGCGCGCCGCAATCCCGAGTTGGAAAGCCCCAAAGCCGCCGTGACATCCCGCAAGCAGAAAAAAATCGCCCAGCTAGCCCAAGCCTATCTCAAGGCCGGCGACCATCATAACCGTCGGGTGCGCTTCGACGTGGTCGCCATCTCGGCCGACACAAAACCCCACCGTGTGGAGCTTATACGGCATGCCTTCGACGCCCCTCAACATTGATACTTTTTTGAGATCTGCCTCCGAAGCCCCCCTACCGTCAGGGCTCTACGTGGTAGCCACGCCCATCGGCAATCGCGGCGATATCACCCTGCGGGCCCTGACCACCCTGGCAGCGGTAGATCTGGTGGCCGCCGAGGACACCCGCGACTCGACCCGCCTGCTGCGCGGTTATGGCATCGAAGCCAAAACCATCTCCTACCACGAGCACAACGAGCAGCAACGAGCTCCCCAGCTGCTCAAACGCCTTCAGGAAGGCGCCCGCATCGCCCTGGTCTCCGATGCCGGTACCCCTTCGGTCTCCGATCCGGGCTTCCGCCTGGTCCAGGCCGCCACCGCCGCCGGCTTGAACGTCGTCCCCATCCCCGGTGTAAGTGCCGCCGTGAGCGCCCTGAGCATCTGCGCCCTGCCAACCGACAGCTTTCTCTTCGTGGGCTTCGCCCCCAAAAAAAAGGGAAAACGCCGCCAGTTTATCGAGGACTTGAAGCCCCATCCGCATACCTTGGTCTTCTACGAGTCGCCCCGCCGCATCATCGCCCTTCTGGCGGAACTCGAGATGGTGCTTGGCCCCCGACCGGCCATGCTGGCCCGGGAGATGACCAAACGCCATGAAGAGTTCCTACGCGGCAGCCTGGGCCAGATCCGGATCCAGCTAGAGGTCCGTCCTGAGGTTAAAGGCGAGATCACCCTCCTGGTGGGCGGTGGCGCCAAGGAAACCTCCGGGAATTGGGACGATATAGAAGCAGCCCTGACCGAAGCCATCGCCGCGGGCCAGGGCTCCCTATCCACCATCACCAAGGCCATCGCCAAGGCCCACCATCGCCCCCGGAGTGAGGTGTATGCCCTGGCCCTCAAGCTAAAGGATGGGACGAAGTAAAAATGGGTTTCTGATAACCATGAACAACACGCCAAAAAAAATTTCCCTGTACCCAGCAATCATGAGCGTCCCCACGGATATCCAAACCGCCAAAGGGCGCACCAAGGTCCAGGCCCTCAGCCGCCTGGCCCGCCAGGCAGCCCAGGTGTCTGCCCGCAAAGCGTTGGGGCGGCCCCTTTCCGGCTTTCCCAAGGATGACGATGGGGTTCCCCAGCCCATGGACGGCATCCACTGGTCCCTCTCCCACAAGTCCGCCCTGGTGGCCGGCATGGTGGCAAGGCACCCCATCGGCATCGATGTGGAGTTTCGCCGCCCGGTCAAGTCCGGCATGCACATGCGCATCGCCACCACCGAGGAGTGGCGGCTGGGACAGACATCCGATGCAGATGCGGCCCGGGTGAAGTCCCAATCAGAAGCCCTCTTTTATCGTTTCTGGACCGCCAAGGAAGCGGTTCTCAAAGCGGTCGGACAAGGAATAGTGGGCCTCTCCAACTGCCGCATCACCGCCCTGCCCTCCCCCACCTGCATGACCCTCGCTTACCATGCCGACCCCTGGCAGGTGGTCCAGCACTGGTATGGCGACCACCTGGTCGCAGTGGCCTACCAAAGCACCTTGGCCCGTGGGGGCGTCGAGATCCACTGGCCCGAAGTCTAAGCCGCCGCCGAAATCCCATAACCCCCTGCCATTGCATTCATAATTTCATCTTTGTGATTTCTGCGAAGCTCGCCGATCTGTTGTTTTTTCGACAACTTCCTGTTATGATACGCCCTCGATTCGCTTCACCGACATCCAACCAGGAGGCGCCATGCACATCACTTTCTACGGAGCGGTCAGAGAAGTCACCGGATCCATGCACCTGCTCACCACCGACACCGATCGCATCCTCATGGACTGTGGTATGTTCCAGGGGCGCCGCAAGGAAGCCGCGGAGAAAAACCGGGTACTGCCCATCGACTCGGCGCTGCTCACCAACGTGATTCTCTCCCACGCCCACATCGACCACTCGGGCCGGCTGCCCCTGCTCACACGCAATGGTTTCAGCGGCCGCATCATGGCGACGCGCGTTACCAAGGACGCCTGCAGCTACCTGCTGCCAGACTCGGCCCATATCCAGGAATCGGACGCCAACTACCTCAATTATAAAGCGGTCCGCAAGGCCCTCAATCAGGGCGGTAGCAGCCAGGGCAAACGGCGCCAGTCCGACCAGAAAAACGCCGATCTGCGCAAAAAGCTCAAACACAAACATCGTATCG
>JBNKKA010000208.1:0-7182 GCA_050291585.1 Desulfobacteraceae bacterium | reverse complement strand
GGCAACGTGCGCGAGCTGTTTCACACCCTGGAAGAGGTGCTCTCCACGGCCGGGTGCGAACCCACCCTCTATCCGCAGCATCTGCCCATCCATATCCGCACGGCCATGGTGCGTCAGGCCATCGATCGGCGTCCGGAGGATTCTGGCCCCGAGGACTGTGGCGGTTTCGAAGAGGAGCTGGACGTCATGGACAAAGAGCGCTTCCTCAGCATCAGCGCCTATCGGGAACGCACCGAGCGGATCTACTTGCAAAAACTCACTCGCCTGACGGGGGGCAGCCGCAAAGAGGCCTGCCGCATCTCGGGCCTCTCTCGCACCCGCCTGTTTGAACTGCTGAAAAAATACGAGATCTCCAAGTCCCTGCGTAAATCCTCAGTAGCTTGATGCAGTTACAGGACGCCGCCGAGGTTCCGCATCACGAACACCCCTGTTCTGCCCATCGAACATCCAAGCCCCGACACTAGTAAAACGCCTGCCTAACGATGCGCCAATAATTACATATATAATTATAATCATTATGTTTTTTAACTATATGGGTTCCCAATTACTCGTTGGCATATGGGTTGCGATACCCCAAGGCAAGTTCCAATCGAAGCGTCCGGAATGCGCTGAAAGGCAATCCAATGTCGGCAATAAAAACAAATATTTGCATCTATAGCTTAACAGAGGGGCCCGGTGACTCCGGACCTACAGGGGCGCTTGTTTCCCATCTGAGTCACGCGCCCCTCCGCTTCAGGGTCTTCGGTGATCTCTTAGACCATCTCCAGTCCCCCGTCAGCGCAGAAGACATCATCGTCCTGGTGCCAGTCGATACCGACGAACTGGCCGGTTTCCTGACTCACAAGCGCCTCCAGGACCGACGCCTGGTACTGATCCTGCCCGACGCCGAGGAGGCCACCCTATCCCTGGCCCACCTGCTCGGCCCCCGCTATCTGTGTTTTGCCGATGATGTGGAGACAGACTTGGCGGCTGTCCTCAATAAAATGACAGCCCATGACCGCTCTCGATTCCAATCGGAAGGGGTCGTGGGATGAAGCAGTTGAATCTGCACCCCCTTTATTTGGTGAAGAACTGTGTGCGTGTTTTTATCCTGCTCCTAATATTGCTGATGGCTGGACCTAAAGACCAGGCACGCGCCTGGGAGTTCGGCGATATGGTGGAGATCAGCATGGCTTATATGACCCACCTCTATCTCCATGAGTTGGGCCACCAAGTGGTTGCGGACGAGGTGGGGGCGGACAATCACCAGATCCAGTTTCTCAAGCAGGATAACGGGCAGTACTACCTGGGCCTCTCCACCTACGACGAGATCCCTGAAAAATCCAAACTGGCCTATGCCGTGGGCGGCGACCGCATGGCCGGCCTGACCTTCGAATATGGCCTGGCCTCTTACCGGGAGCACCCCACGACCTACAATAAAGCCCTGATCTTCTTCACCACCGTAGACTTCGTCGGCTACACCCTGCTGTCCAACTACGTCCACTCGGGCGACAACATGTACGACCCCAACCTGATCCGCAATGAGACCGGTATCAATAAAGAGTTGCTCCTGGGCATGGTGGTGACCAAGGCCCTGGTCAATAGCTATCGTTTCATCAGTGGTAGCGACCGCCTCACCCCGGAGATCCGCACCGATACCCACAGTGCGGCCTTTTTGCTGAACTACCATTTCTGAAATCACGCCTGTGGATTGAAATAAAGGCCGAAAGCCTCTGTGTCAGATGCCGTTCATCAAGGATGCGTCCTGGGTGAACGGCATCCTCATTTTTAGGAATTCGTCTCATCGACAATACGTGGGTGTATCTGCCCTATCGTTGTGGATACTCAAGGGAGGATGCGCCTGAGGATGCCAAGACTCTTGACCCGTGCGACCTCCTCGAACAGCCCTGAAGCCAGGGCCTGCTGATACACCTCCCAGGGGGCCTGGCCGCCATCGTCGGGCGTTTCAAAAAGATCGTGGAAGAGCAGCCGGCCGCCGGGCATCACATGGGGATGCCAGAGGCCATAATCGGAGCGGACGGTTTCGTAGGCATGCCCCCCGTCGATGAAGACGAGGGCCAGGGGCGTCCGCCAGGCGCGGGCGGCCACTCGGGAGGCGCAGACCATAGGGACGACCGTATCGTTTAAACCGGCGGCATGGAGGGTCTGACGGAAAAAAGGCAGGGTGTCGATTCGGAGGGCGGAGAAGTCGAACAACTCGGCATCGAAATAGCCCTCCCCGGGCTGCTGCTCCTCGGATCCGCGGTGGTGGTCGATGGAGAAAAGCACGCCTCCGGCCGCCTTACACGCGCTCCCCAGGTAGAGGGCCGACTTGCCACAATAGCTGCCGATCTCCAGACAGGGACCTTTTTCGGCCATCTCCAACGCGCAGGCGTAAAGGGCTTCGCCCTCCTCAGGATCGAGGAAACCCTTGGTGACGGCGAGAAGCTTCTCATCTGGCAGCATATTTTAACAAGCTATTCCATGTCATCATAGTTGCGGGCTAACACTTCCCGCGGCTTGACGCCATCCGAGGGCCCCACGACGCCCTCCATCTCCATCATCTCCACGATGCGGGCCGCGCGGTTGTAGCCGATGCGCAGATGACGCTGGATCATGGAGATAGAGGCCTGGCCGGTCTTGGTCACCAGGGCGATGGCATCGTCGTAGCGCTCGTCATACTCCTTCTCCCCATCGTTGCCGGCATCCTTGGTGGGGGTCTCCAGCACCTCTTTGATGTACTCGGGTCGCTGCTGGGATTTGAGGTACTCGGTGATGCGGGCCAGCTCAGCCTCGGAGATGTAGGCCCCGTGGATTCGCTGAAGTTTGGCGGCCCCTGGCGGCAGGAAGAGCATGTCGCCCATGCCCAGCAGGTTTTCGGCCCCGTTGGTGTCGATGATGGTGCGCGAATCGGTTTTTGAGGAGACCTGAAAGCTGAGACGCGTGGGGAAGTTGGCCTTGATGATGCCGGTGAGCACGTCCACCGATGGCCGCTGGGTGGCGAGGATGAGGTGGATGCCGGCGGCGCGCGCCATCTGGGCCAGGCGCATGAGGGCGACCTCCACGTCCCGCGAGGCCACCATCATCAGATCGGCCAGCTCATCGATGATGATGACGATCAGGGGCAGGCGCTCCATCTCCTCCACCGATGGCTGATCCACAACCGCTGCATCGCCAGCGCTGGCCTGGGGGGCCGTCTCAGCGTCATTGGCAGGGGCTTTGGTGGCGTTCTTCGTTGCCTTTTTTGCAACTTTTGCTGCTTTTTCAGCTGTTTTTGCAGCTTTTTCTACCTTGGCGTTATACTGGCGGATGTTGCGCGCCTTGTGGTCGCTGAGCAGCTGGTAGCGGCGCTCCATCTCCTTGACGGCCCAGAAGAGGGCATTGGTGGCCTTTTTGACGTCGGTCACTACGGGTGTGATCAGGTGGGGGATGCCGTCGTACATGGACAGCTCGATGCGCTTGGGGTCCACCATGATCATCTTCACATCATCGGGGGTAGCCTTGTAGAGAAAGCTGCAGATCATGGTGTTAAGGGCCACGCTCTTGCCAGAACCGGTGGCGCCGGCAATGAGCAGGTGGGGCATCTTCTCCAGCTCGGCCGCCACGGGGTGGCCGACGATGTCCTTGCCCAGGCAGAGGGTCAGCTCCGACTTGGCCTTCTGGAAGGTATCGGCGGTGACGATCTCCTTGAAACGCACCGTCTCCCGGTCGGGGTTGGGGATCTCGATGCCGATGGCCGCCTTGCCTGGGATGGGGGCCACAATGCGAATGCTGATGGCACGCAGCGCTAAAGCCAAATCATCGGTGAGGTTGACGATCTTATTGATCTTGACGCCCGGTGCAGGTGCGTACTCAAAAGTGGTCACCACCGGACCGGGAGAGACGGCCACCACCTGGCCACGGACCCCGAAGTCCTCCAGCTTCTTCTCCAGGAGCTTGCTCTGCATCTGCAGGTTTTCGGCATTGGCTTCCGTGTCCGTAGGTTCGGGATCGTCCAGAAAATTGATCGAGGGCAGATGAAAACCGTCCCCATGCCCCTTGTGCATGAAATCGAAGACATCCTGCTTTGGCGCCACCGGGGTACGCATGGGTTTTGGTTTGGGGGCCCGGGCTTTAATCTTCACTTGGGGGTCGCCCTCGGTCTTGCGGCGGCGGATTGCTTCGGTGCGTTTTTTGGCTTTCTGGCGGCGCTCTCTGCGTTTGAGCCAAAAGGTTTTCATACTGGCCCCGAAGCGGTCGAAGAGGCCCTGGATGCGTTTGTAGAAAACAATCAGGGAAAAGCCCGTGGAGAGGATGAAGCCCACCAGCCAGAAAATACAGAGGATAAAAATCCCACCGCCCACGTTGGCGTAGTCCAGCAGGTAGGTTTTGATGGGGCTGCCCAGTAGACCTCCGGCGGCGAAGCGCTGGCCAAAAATCAGATACTGTTCCTGCTGAACGGCAAATAAGCTTCCCGTGGCAAGGATCAGCAGGGTGCCACCGCAGAGGATGGGCAGGATGGCTTTGGCGGGGTTCTTACCGAAAAAGTTGAGGCTCGCCAACAGCAGCAGGACCGGCACCCAGAAGGCACCCAGGCCAAAGAGGCCGATGAGCAGCCCCCCTACGTGGGCACCGAGCACCCCAAAAAGGTTGCCAATCTGCCCGAAGCCGCCGGAGTTGTTAAAGACGGAGGGGTCCTGGGAGTTATAGGACAGGATGCTGATGAGGGTGAAAACCACCAGAAAAAAAAGAAGTATGCCGGCAAGCTCTTTACGCATGGGAATCCGAAAAGCTGCAGTTAAGTCTCGATGAAAAAGGGCAAAATAATCGGTTTTCGCCCGATAGTGTAGAAAAAGTACTGCCGCAGGGCGGTCTGAACTTTTGCGCGCATCAGCTCGATGCGATCGGGTATATCCGGCGTGATCTCTTCAACAATCTCCAGGATGACGCACTGGGCATCCTCGACCACATGGCCGGTGGCGGTTTCGAAAACAAAGCCCCGCGAGACCAATTGGGGTCCGTAGACGACGATGCCCGTCTCCTCGTCAAAGGCCATGTTCACTACCACCAGGCCCTCTTCTGAAAGCATGCGCCGCTCGCGTAACACGCTACGACCCACATCGCCAATCCCTTTACCGTCGATGAGTACTCGTCCGGTGCAGCCCAGATCGTACTTCTTGACGCCACTGCGGCTGAAACTGACACACTGGCCGTTCTGGGTGAGGATCACGTTACGCCGCGGAATGCCCACGCTCTCCGCCAAACGGCAGTGCAGCACCAGGTGGCGGTACTCGCCATGCACCGGGATAAAGTATTTGGGGCGCGTCAGGTTGAGCATCAGCTTGAGCTCTTCCCGAAAGGCGTGCCCGGAGACGTGAATCTGGGAGATCTTTTCGTAGATCACGTCGGCGCCGCGACGGTAGAGGTTGTTGATGATATTGGTAATCGCCTTCTCGTTGCCGGGAATGAACTTGGAGGAGAGGATCACCGTGTCGTCGCGTTTGATCTTGATCTGTTTGTGGGTACCGGCGGCCATGCGCGCCAGGGCACTCATGGGCTCTCCCTGGCTGCCGGTGGTGACCATGATGATCTCGTCGTCGGGGTAGTCGGCGATCTCGTTAATGCCGATCTCCATATGGTCGGGAACCTCGAGGAATCCAAGCTCTCGGGCGATACTGACGCTGTTTTCGATGCTGCGGCCGTTAAAAACAAGCTTACGCTGGCGGGTCTCGGCGATCTCGACAATCTGCTGGATGCGGGCGATGTTGGACGCGAAGACCGCAACCACGATGCGTCCGGTACGACCGTCGGTGGCCCTTGCCAGGGTCTCGCCGATCTGCTGATCGCTGATGGTGTAACCGTCCTTCTCCACGTTGGTGGAGTCGGAGAGCAGCACCAACACGCCCTCTTCCCCCAGCCGGGCGAATGCGCTCACATCGGTCATCATACCATCGATGTTGGTGTGATTGATCTTGAAATCGCCCGTATGGACGATGGTGCCCTCGGGGGTGTGGATGGCCAGGCCGACCCCGTCCACAACGCTGTGGTTGACCCGGATAAACTCCAGCTCAAAAGGGCCGATCTTGAGCTTCTCGCGGGGGGTGACTTCGTGCAGATTCACCGCGCCGATCAGCTCATGCTCCTCGAGTTTACGGCGCACGATGCCCAGGGTAAAGGGCGTGCCGAAAACCGGCACGTTGACCTCCCTGAGCAGATAGGGCAAGGCGCCGATGTGATCCTCATGGGCGTGGGTAAGGACCACTCCGCTGATCCGGCTGGCATTTTCACGGATGTACTCCATGTCGGGGATAACGTAATCCACCCCCAGCATGTAGGCCTCGGGAAACATCAGGCCGGCATCGATGATGAAAATGGTGTCCCCGAATTCCACCACCATCATATTGAGGCCGATCTCCCCCAAGCCCCCCAGTGGGATGAGTTTCAGCATGGCCTCGGCTCCTGCTCCGATTTGATGGCCCCAAGCGTTGTGATCATGGTTTCGCGCACCTTTTCGATGAGTTGATCCTTGGTCTTGCGGGTATAGTCGGCAGTTTCGATGGGAGGGCAGACGGTCATGGTGACCGGCCGCCTGCGAACAAGCATGCTCCCCTTGGGCATAATCTCATGTGTGCCCGTCAGGAGAATGGGCACAATGGGCACGCCGGCATCCACCGAGAGAACGAAGCCGCCTTTTTTAAATGACTTTATCTTGCCGTCCTCCGACCGGGTCCCCTCCGGAAAGATCATCACCGAGGTACCCGCACGAATCGTCTCGGCTGCCTCGGCCAGACTGGCAAAGGCGCGTTTACGGTTTGAACGGTCGATACTGATGTAGCCGCAACCGCGCATGGAGTAACCGAAAATGGGGATCTTGAACAGCTCCGCCTTGGCCAGCCAACGGAATTGGACCGGCAGGCGCCCCAGGAGCACGGGGATGTCGTAATTGCTCTGGTGATTGGCCATATAGATATAGGAGCGGCCCGGGGTGATATTTTCCAGGCCTCTGATGTTGACACGGATACCGCCGATCCAGAGCAACTGGCGCGCCCAGGCCTGGGCCACCTTGTGGGGCGTGTCACCAGTTTTGCTAAAAAAAGCGCTGACGGAGGCGCAAAATCCCAGGATGATGGTCATCAGCACCGTCCAGCCCGCGATCACCAGCGTGTGAAGCATGTAGACCAAAGTTTTCACTCACGATCCTTCAGATAGAGATAGGCGATCCGC
>JBNKKA010000207.1:0-7207 GCA_050291585.1 Desulfobacteraceae bacterium | reverse complement strand
CAATCACACCGCGGCGCTGGTTCAAGGATCCCATCACCGGCCCTTGATATTCGGTGGGGGTTTCCACGGCCACTTTCATGATCGGCTCGTGAATAACCGGCGCGGCTTTCATGTAGCCTTCCAGAAATGCCCCGCGTGCCGCAGCCTGGAATGCCATATCCGATGAGTCCACGCTATCGGCGGCACCGTCGTTGATGACGATCTTGACACCGGTCACCGGAAACTCCATTTTGGGACCTTTTGCCAGACAGTTCCTGAATCCTTTTTCACAAGCGGGAATAAACGGGGTGGGAATGGCACCACCGGTCACTTCATTGACAAAGGCGAAATCTTCCCCTTCCAAGGGTTCGATGTACCCGGCCACACGGCCGAACTGCCCCGAGCCACCAGTCTGCTTTTTGTGGGTATAGTTGAACTCGGCCCGCCTGGTGATGGTTTCACGGTAGGCGACCCGGGGTGCACCAGTGGTGACGTCGGCTTTGTATTCCCGACGCATGCGTTCGATGTAAACCTCAAGGTGAAGTTCCCCCATACCGGAAATAATGGTGTCACCGGTCTCTTCACTCACATAGGTGCGAAATGTCGGATCTTCCTTGGTAAAGCGATTCAACGCCTTGGACATGTTGATCTGGGCCTTGTTGTCCTTGGGGACGATGGCTAGGGAGATGACGGGCTCAGGTACAAACATAGAGGTCATGGCCAGGTTGAGTTTGGGATCGGTAAAAGTGTCACCCGAGGCGCAGTCAATGCCGAAGAGGGCACCGATAAAGCCATTGGGGATCAGGTCGATATCCTCCATCTGGTTGGAGTGCATCCGCACCAGGCGGCCGATCTTGACCTTCTTTCCGCTGCGCACGTTGATCAGCGTATCCCCTCGATTGAGCTGCCCTTGGTAGACGCGGATATAGGTCAGCTGGCCATACTGGCCATCTTCGAGTTTGAAGGCCAAAGCCACGGTTGGATCGCCGGCGTTGGAGGAGAGGGTCACTGGGGCTTCCTCTTTATCCAGGTCGAGGGCCACGTTCTCCACGTCGGTGGGGCAGGGCAGAAGGGCGTTGACCGCATCCAGAAGGGGCTGAACCCCCTTATTTTTGTAGGCGGAACCGATGAAGACCGGCGTTATTTTGCGGCTCAGCGTACCCTGGCGCAACGCGTCGATGAGCAGCTCGGTGGAGATCTCCTGTTCCTCAAGGACCGCCTCCATGAGTTCGTCGGAAAAGAGGGTGGCCGTGTCGATGAGGGCCTCGCGTTTTTCCGCGGCGATCGCTTCTATATCGGTCGGAATAGCTTCAGTGCGAACGGTTTCACCGTTGTCACCGTCAAAATAGAGGGCTTGCATGGAGATCAGGTCGACGACGCCTTCGAAATCGGCTTCGAGTCCGATGGGAATCTGCATGGCCACGGCGTTGTGACCGAGCTTCTCGTTGAGTTGGCGGATAACGCGTTCGGGGTTGGCGCCGCTGCGGTCGCATTTGTTTATGAAGGCCACGCAGGGGACTTTGTAGCGCTTCATCTGCTGATCGACGGTAATGGACTGGGACTGAACCCCGCCCACCGAACAGAGCACCAGGATGGCGCCGTCGAGGACCCGCAAGGAACGCTCCACTTCGATGGTGAAGTCCACATGGCCGGGGGTGTCGATGATGTTGATCTCGTGGCCCTTCCACTCGCAGTATGTGGCTGCCGAAGCGATGGTGATGCCGCGTTCTTTTTCCAGCTCCATGGAGTCCATGGTCGCACCGACACCATCTTTACCCTTGACGTCGTGAATGGCGTGGATGCGGTCTGTGTAAAACAGAATTCGCTCCGTCAATGTGGTTTTGCCCGAATCAATATGGGCGCTGATGCCGATGTTCCTGACCTTTTCAATCTGATACTTCATGGCTGTGTTTCCTGTAAGTAGTGATGTTCAGAGTGGTTTCCCGGCCACCCCGGCCAAAAAAAAATCCCTCATGCAGGCAGTTGCCGGATGGGGATCTTCCTCTTTCTTTGGGACAAAGCGTGCGGAAAATATAGACGGGGCGGGTGTTTGTCAAGGTTATTTTTAAACATCCGCTGGATTTAGCCATTTTCTAACATTCCTAGTGCGCTTGCCTTCTTTCGCCGGACTCGGCTATATATCTCTAATTTTGGATCCGTTCCCTATAGAAGAGGCTTCAATATCAGGAGGACAGTGGACGTTTGAGCACCGACACTCAATTTCAGCAAACTGCCGCCCAGCCAGCCTCGTCCCAGGGTATCCTGCGTCAGGGAGTTGGGGCCGCCTGGCCCATTTGCCTGGGCTACATGCCCATTGGGATGGCCTTTGGGGTACTGGCCCAGAAGGCCGGTCTGACGCCCCTTGAGATTGGCCTCATGTCCCTTCTGGTTTTTGCCGGCAGCTCCCAGTTCATCGCCGTGGCCATGCTATCGGCCGGGGCCTCTTTCCTCACCATAGTGGTGACGACCTTCACCGTCAACCTGCGCCACCTTCTCATGAGCTCAGCCCTGGCCACCTATTTCAGGGGGTACCGCAGGAGTAAGTTATCGATTTTTGCCTATGGCATCACCGACGAGAGCTTTGCCATCAACTGGTCGCGTCTCAAGTCCGGCGCCTGGGACCTGGATCGTGCCATCGTCCTGAACCAGACGGCCAACCTCGTCTGGTTTGTGAGTACGGTCCTGGGTGGCATCGGCGGCCAGTTTATCCCGGCCAACGCCTTCGGTCTGGACTACGCCCTCATCGCCATGTTCATCTGCCTGCTGGTCTATCAGCTGGGCGGCGGCCTCTATATCTTCACAGCTCTACTGTCCGGCGGTGTGGCCGTTGTCCTGGCCCTCATCTGGCCGGGCAATGGGTACATCATCGTGGCGGCGATCTTTGCCGCTACAATAGGCGCCATTTTCAAGCGGCGTTTCAAGAAAGCGGCCGGCAATGATCCCGGCGGGAAGGGCGAGGGGTGATGAACCTCATCTTTCAGGACTACGTGCTCTTGCTCCTGGCCATGGGGGCGGTTACCTTTCTACCCCGCTGGGCCCCCATCTTTTTCCTTTCCCGCCGCCAACTGCCCCAGTGGCTGGTGGACTGGCTGGATCTGATCCCCGCGGCCATCCTCAGCGCCCTATTGGTTCCAGCTCTGGTCCTCTCGGGCGAACCACGAACCTTCTCCCTTGCCCGACCCGAACTATGGGTGGCTCTGCCGACCCTCCTGTTTGCTCTAAAAACCCGGTCTCTTGGCGGTACTGTAGTTGTTGGTATGCTTCTGTTTTGGGCCGTTGAAAAATTGCTTTAGCGTCTCCGCCGCTTCTTCCCCGGTGTTCGTCGCAGCAGGACGTAGGTGGCCCCGGTGCCACCGTCAAAGGCCTGGGCGCTGGCAAAAGCAGCCACCCACCTTCGCCAGGGGCCTCGGGTGAGCCAACGCTTGACCCTGTTTTTCAGAACCGGCGCCTTTGGAGAGCGTAATCCGCGTCCGTGGACGATGAGCAGGCCCTGCTTGCCGCCGGCTACCGATCGTTTGAAGAAAAGTTCCAGGGCTGCCTCTGCTTCGGATGCGCCCATTCCATGCAGGTCGATGTGATCCTGGATGGCGAAGCGCCCCTGGTGCAGGGCCTCACTGAGGTGATCGGCGTACCTTCCATCCGGACCGGCCATGTATTCGGCGGTGTATGCCAGAGTGAACCCTTTGCCCTCCTCGACCAATTCCCTCAGTTGTCTGAGACCCTCGGCCTCATCATCAGTGATCGTCCTTCGCATCCGCCCCTGTTCGGGGTTGTCAGTCTGGGGCGATGCCCCCTCGTGGGCGTGGCGGTTGGCCCCCAGCGGACTGACGCCCGCCATGGCAGTTTGAAAGAGCCGCGCCTCCTCTTCGGCAGGGAGGGGCTCGGGCGCCCGCTGGGCTTTTTTCACCCATTCAGAAAGCGCCCTTTCAGAAAGCGCCCTCGGTGAGATCGCCTTATCGGACAGAATCTGGCCCAAGTTGGCGAAGGGGCGCTGTGTGAAGGCTTGGGATTTCGATCGTGGGGCCATTAATACAGTCCCATTACATGAGCGTATTAATCGAAATATCGTATATATGCGTCTCTATAATTAAAGTAATCATTTACTATCTTGTCATGGTCGAAAACCAGGGGCAAGGGCAGGGTGGTAGCCGTAAAAACGCCCGCGTCGGCGGCATCGTCGCTGGCAGCCAGGGTGCCAGATGCCGTCGCGATAAAGACGGTGGACACCGTATGGTGGCGCGGGTCTCGGTCCGGGCTGGAGTAGGTGTGCAACTGACGGATCAGGTGAACCGTCAAGTCGGTCTCCTCCTTGGCTTCGCGAATAGCGGCCGCTTCCAGACTCTCACCATAGTCCACGAAGCCCCCCGGCAGAGCCCATCCATGGGGTGGGTTTTTACGCTCGATCAGCACGATGCCCCCCCCAAACTCAATGATGATGTCCACGGTCAGGTAGGGGTTGCGGGGATGGTCTGTCATAGGTTGCTTCCCTCTGGGCGCGCCCTCGGTTGGGTTCCCTTCGAAGGGCGGTCTTTAGATTCAAGTATTGAGGTATGAGTAGCTTCATAGTGCCGTCAAGCCGGTCGTACGTCAATGGTCTGAAGTGGAATTCTAATGTTTCCAGGGCAGGCCAGACTTGCTTCCCGGCTCCTTTTGGCATACATAAATCACGTTTATCCATTCAATTTTGTGTACTCGAACAGCGTATCATTAGGGTGTCCAGGCACCATCGGTCCACTTCATAAAACAAGCCCCTCGACGACATCTGTCCCGCCCGAGTCCACTATCCTGGTGGGAGGATGGGGTTGAGCGCAGACAGTCTGCTGGTCAATTAAAGAGAGCGACGCTATGGACGTAAACAAGATCTGTCCGGAGAAGCTGGTGGATGCCGCAACGGCCGTCAGTAAGATCACCAACGGTAGCCGGATTTTTATCGGTACGGGTTGTGGAGAGCCCCAGCACCTCATCCGTTCCATGGTGACCGATTTGAGAATCCAGGATGCGATGCTCTATCAGATGCTCTCATTCACCCTTGCGGACTATGTCCATGACGATTCGTTTCAGAAACGCTTTCAGGTGAAACTTTTTTTTATCAGCAGCAGCATGCGCCAGGCTGCTTTCGAGGGCAAGATTGACTACATCCCCACCTATCTGTCCCAGATCCCCGAACTCTTCAAAAGTGGCCGCATCGGTCTGGATGTTGCTTTAATTCAGGTAAGTTCCCCCGACCCGTTCGGTTACTGCAGCCTTGGGGTTAGCGTGGATATCACCCGCGCCGGCATGGAAAGCAGCCGCCTGGTTATCGCCCAGGTCAATCCTCAGATGCCGCGCACCCGAGGGGACAGCTATGTCCATTTGGATCAGATCGATTATCTGGTCCACCACGAGGAGCCCCTGGTGGAGGCCGTCCCGGGTTCCAAGGATGAAGAGATTGCCCTGCGTATTGGCTACTATGTCAACCAACTGGTGGATGACGGCGCCACCCTCCAGATCGGCTTTGGTCACCTGCCCTATGCCATCCTCAAGTATTTGGACAATAAAAAGGACCTGGGTATTCACACCCAGATGATCACCGATGCCTTCCTGCCGCTCTTGGAAAAAAAGGTGATCACCAACCGGCGCAAGACCCTCCTGCCGGGGCGGATCGTGGCCTCTTTGTGCATGGGGTCCAAAAAGATTTACGACTATATCGACAACAACCCCATATTCTATTTCCGCTCCTCGGCCTTCGTCAACGATCCCACTGAGATCGCGCGCAACGATCGCCTGGTGTCCATCAGTTCGGCCCTCGAGGTGGATCTCACCGGCCAGGTGTGCTCGGACTCCATGGGTTATATGTTCTTCAGCGGCATCGGTGATCAGGTCGACTTTCTGCGCGGCAGTGCCATGTCCAAGGGGGGTTTTTCCATCATAGCGCTGCCCTCCACGGCGCAAAATGGTGCCGTGTCCAGGATCGTGTCCCACCTGAGCGAGGGGGCCGGAGTAGCCACCACGCGTGGGGATGTGAACTTCGTTGTGACTGAATACGGCATCGCAGAGTTGCACGGCAAAGGCATCTACCAGCGGGTGATTGAGTTGGCCCAGATCGCCCACCCAAAATTTCGCGAAGAGCTGATCTCAGTGGCCAAGAGCCGCCACTATATCTTTTCCGATCAACTGCCGCCCATCCAGGACGACCTGCTTTTTCTGGAAGGTTACAAGAACCGTCTGCCCCTGAAGGATGGCCGGATGGCGGAGTTCCGCCCCCTGTTGCCCTCGGATGAATTCGCTTATCGAAATTTTTTCTACTCTCTACAGGAGAAGACCATCTATTTTCGCTTCTTTTACAAGATGAAGCTATTCTCCCACGAGGTTGTCCAGCAGCAGTGGGCCAGCGTGGATTATCGCAAGAATATGTCAATGGTCGGCTTGATCCAAAAAGGAGGACACAAGGAGATCATAGCCATCGGTTCTTACGCCGACGACGGGGCCGGACGGGCCGAAGTGGCCTTTGTGGTGCGCGAGGACATGCAGGGCTGCGGCATCGCCACTCACCTGTTGAGTACTTTGGAGAAGATCGCTATCGAAAACGACTTTTTAGGCTTCAGCGCCACGGTTTTGAGGGAAAACACCGCCATGCTGCACGTCTTCAAAAAGCGCTATCCCCACGCCAAGATTAAATTCAACGGGGGTGGGGAGATGGTCATCGACATGGATTTCGCCCTCCCCGAGGGCGAGGTGGATGGCGACGGGGCCAAAACAACCCCGGGCAGTGACTCATGAAAACAGATTTCCCCAATACCGATGCTATGCCTATCGATAGCCAATCCTGGCGACGCTTATTGACCGAGGGTGCCGCTTGTTTTGACCTGTGCCTGAGCGAGGAGCAGATAGATCTGTTTCAAACCTACGCCCAAGAATTACTGGCCTGGAACCGGCGCATCAATTTGACTACCATAACCGCTCCAGCGGAGGTGGCTATTAAGCACTTTGTCGATTCGCTGGCCGGGGCAGGGACGTTGCGAACCGGTTGGCGAGTGGCCGATCTTGGCAGTGGGGGGGGCTTTCCAGGGATCCCCTTACAAATCGTCCGTCCGGACCTGACCTTCACCCTGGTGGATGCCGTCCGCAAGAAGACCAGTTTTCAGAAACAGGCCTGCCGCCAGCTTGGCCTGAGGGGTATACGGGCAGTGCATGCCCGCATTGAGGATCTCGCCCATGCACCCGACCATATGAACTGCTACGACGCGGT
>JBNKKA010000206.1:0-7251 GCA_050291585.1 Desulfobacteraceae bacterium | reverse complement strand
GTCCTGGAACTTGTCCATGGGTGGTACGGGGAAATAGCCCTCTTTGTGGCGTGGTTTGTAGCCCAGGTTGGGCTCTTCTTCACGCCCGGTGTTCCAATTGCCCTCAACGCTGTCGATCTCGTAGAAGGACATGTTGCGCGAAGACTCGAAGCGGATGCTGTCGAAGATGAAGAACTCCGCCTCGGGGCCGATGAAAGCGGTGTCACCGATGCCGGTGCTCTTGAGGTAATTCTCCGCTTTCTGGGCGATATAGCGCGGGTCACGAGAATAAGATTCACGGGTCAGCGGGTCAACGATATTGCCCACCAGGACCAGGGTCTTGGCCTCGAAGAAGGGGTCTATCTTGGCCGTGGTGGGATCGGGGATCACCAGCATGTCGCTGGCGTTGATGGGTTGCCAGCCGCGGATACTGGAACCATCGAAGCCATAGCCGTCCTCGAAGCTGCCCTCGTTCAACTCGCTGATGGGTACGCTAAAGTGCTGCCACACCCCGGGGAAATCCATGAAGCGGATATCGACAATTTTGACGCCTTCCTCTTTGGTCATTTTGAGAACATCACTGGGTGTCATACCTTTTCTCCTCTGTTGATGGATAAAAGAAAACCTTCGTTAAGCCAAAACACTCAAGATCAGTTTTTTAACAATTACTATCTCTAAATTGCGTCCTTACCGGTCTCACCTGTCCGCACGCGAATCACCTCGCCGACTTCCAGAACAAAGATCTTACCGTCGCCCAGCTTGCCCGTGTTGGCCGCATCGCGGATGGCGGTGGTCACCTTGTCGACCCAGTCGTCCTGGACGATGATCTCGATCTTGATTTTGGGAATGAAGTCCACCACATACTCGGCGCCGCGGTAGATCTCCTTGTGCCCCTTCTGGCGACCATATCCCTTTACTTCCGAGATGGTCATGCCCTGGATGCCGATCTCGTTGAGGGCCTCCTTGACATCGTCGAGCTTGAACGGTTTGATGATGGCTTCAACCTTCTTCATTTTACTCCTCCTGTCACAGCTGTGATGGATGTCGGTTGCAGAGCAAGGCATTGAAAAGGGCAACCGCTAGTATACTAATCCTAATCGTATTAAAATTTCTCTCTTCGCCGAGGCGAAAATCTTATCCCGCAATTTCAAAACCGCGCTCGCCGTGCAGGGCGCTATCGAGGCCCTCGACCTCGTTGTCGCGCTCCACTCGCAGGCCACCGGCCAGGGCCTTGGTGACGAAAACTACCACGATCGTGGCCACGGCCGAGTAGGCCGCCGTGCCGAGAATGGAGACCAACTGAATCCAGACCTGTCTGGGGTTGCCGTAGAAGAGCCCTGCGGCGCCTTCGGTGACACTGGGATCGGCGAAGAGCCCGGTGGCGATGGCACCCCAGATGCCGCAGATGCCGTGCACCCCGAAGGCGTCCAGGCTGTCGTCGTAGCCCAGGCGGTGCTTCAGTGTAGACACGCTGAAAAAGCCCAGCAGACCGGCCACGATACCGATGACGAAAGCCCCCGGCAGGCCGACGAAACCGGCGGCTGGCGTTATCCCCACCAGGCCGGCGACGATGCCCGAGGCCAGACCGAGGACGGTGGGTTTACGGCTCGTCAGCCATTCGGCCAACATCCAGGCGAGGGCGCCCAGGGCGGCCGAGGTGTTGGTGACGAGAAAGGCCGAGGCGGCCACACCGTCGGCGGCCAATTGGCTGCCGGCGTTAAACCCGAACCAGCCGAACCATAAGAGGGCGGCCCCTAAAGCCGTCAGCATAACGGAGGAGGGGAACATCGCCTCACGGCCATAACCGATGCGCTTGCCCAGCATCAGGGCCAGAACCAGACCGGCCACACCGGCGTTTATGTGGACCACGTTGCCACCGGCAAAATCCAGGGCGCCAATCTTATGCATCCAGCCCCCGCCCCAGGCCCAGTGGCACACCGGCGTGTATACCACGGTGACCCACAGGGTGGCAAAAATGATCCAGGCACTGAACTTCATGCGGTCCACTATGGCACCCAGCACAAGGGCCACGGTGATCCCGGCGAAGGTCATCTGAAAAAGGACGAAAACGTAAGTCGGAATGGTGCCCGAAAGACTCTGGGGCCCGATGCTTTTGAGGAAGAGAAAGTCGAGACCGCCAATAAAGCCGCCCACATCGGTGCCGAAAGCCAGGGAGTAGCCCCAGGCTACCCAAATGACGCTGGCAAGGCAATAGCTGACAAAGGTCATGGCGAAGGTGTTGAGCAGATTTTTATAGCGCGACATCCCCCCGTAGAACAAGGCCAGCCCCGCAGGCGTCATCATCATCACCAGGGCGGTGGAGACGATGATCCAGGCCGTATCACCGGAATCAAGGACATCTTCAGCAAAAGCCGGTGCGGCCGAGAGTAGAAAAGTTCCAATCGTAATCAGTGCAATCCGTGCTCGTGGAAAGGTCATCATTACTCCTTGCCTGAGAGTATTAAATTGGTTCTGGCCCTATCAATCCGGCAACACCGCCGAAACCGCCGCTTTGATGGCCGCCAGCTGGTCCGGGTCATCAATTTTCTCGCCATCGAAGTCGCGCACATAGAAGACGTCCACCACCTGATCCACTTTCGTGGCAATCTTGGCCACCCATATGTCCAGACCGCAGCGAAAGAGGGTGTCTGTCACCTTGTAAAGCAACCCCGGAGAATCGAAGGCGAACACCTCAATAATGGTGAAGAAACTCGAGCCCTCGTTGTCCACCACCACCTTAGCCGGTTTATCGGTGGTGTAAGGTTTCTTGGCCGCGGCGCTGGCATCTTTGGAGGCCAGTTCCACGCTGGGGTCCAGTTCCCCGGCCAGGGCCTTACAAAGTTGATCTTCGGCCCGTTTCCAGCGCTCGAACTCGAAGAGTTTGTCCGGAGGCGGATTGACCTCAAAGATGTCAAGGGCGATATTGTTGCGCCAGGTGTAGATCTGCACATGGCGGATATCGATCCCGTTAAGGGTCAGCACCCCGGCGAAGTTGGCCAGCAGCCCCGGTCGATCCTTGGCACAAATGGTCACAGTACGCGTGCCGCGCGCTCCGGTCTTTTCGATCTTCCACACGAAGGCCCCATCACCCAGCTTGCGGTAGAGCTCGATATGCTGGGGAATCGCCTCGGCCTTGGCGTAGAGCAGGTAGCGGGGCGACATGACCCGGAAGAGGCCCTCGATCTCGTCCCGCGAAGCAGCCTGAATCTCGGTACCGATGACGGCCTGTTTCTTGGCCTCAATCTCCTTGATGGCGCGCCCCGAGGCCAGCTCCCCTTTTTCCAAGACCTTGAGGGCCTTTAAAAAGAGGCTCCGGAAGAGAGCGGCCGTCCAGTCGTTCCACGCCTTGGGTCCGGTGGCCATGGAGTCGGCCACGGTAAGGAGGTAGAGCTTCTTGAGACGCTCGATGCTGTGCACTTTGGTGGCTACGAAAATGGCCGTCTCCTCATCATTAATGTCCCGTCGGGTGGCTGTGTTGGCCAGCAGAAGATGGTGCTTGACCAGAAAAACCACCGTATCTACCTCTGCGCTGCGATACCCCCGCTCGCTAAGCATGCGCTGGGCCATTTCGGCCCCGCGAACGGCGTGGCCACTCTCCGGAGCGCCCTTACCCACATCGTGCAGCAGAGCGGCCCAGAGGAGCAGTTTGCGCTGCTTGATCTCGCGATAGACTTGATAACTGAGGGCGTCCTTTTCGGCATGGTCGCGCGAGCCCAGGGTCTTAAGCAGGCGCACCGTGCGCAGGCTGTGGCGCCCCACCGGATAGAGATGGTACTGGTCGAACTGGATGCGATGGATGACGGCCTCGAACTCGGGCAGGAAGCGGGCCAAAAAACCGGTGTTGAGCATCTCATTGAGAACATTGAAGCGCTGCACCGGCTTGGCCAGGATCTTTTCAAAGATGCTTACATTCTCCGGATCGCGCCGGTAGGCATCGTCCACCAGATGTCCCAGGTCCTTAACCAGGCGACGGGCCTCGGCGTTCAGGGGGGCTTTTTTTAGGGCGCTCTCCAGAAAGATCTCCAACAGGAGACGGGGACGCTTGACGATCACCTGGGGGGCGCTGAAATTGAGCATCCCGCGGTTGAACTTCAAGCCCGGCACATCCGTATTCTTGAGCTGCTTGTTCTTACGTTTGAGTCGTTTTTTCTGCTCCAGTTCATAGAGGAAGAGGTTGTGGCGCTGCTTGACGAACTCCATATGCTCGTGCAGTTGGCCCATGAGGATCTCCACCGGCTGGTAGCCCGCGGTGCTCTCGATGCCCATGGCGGCGGCCAGCTTCATCTGGTGCTCCAGGTGGAGCTGATCGACCTTGCGTCCCATGAGCTGGTGGAGGCGATTGCGCACGTGCCAGATGTAGGCCAGGGCTTTCTCAAGCCCCAGGTACTCATCATGGGACAGGTAGCCGTAGAACTCCAGATCGCGCCGCTCGCGGATATCGCTTTTGATACGCGCCACCCAGCTCATGGTGTGGTAATCGCGCAGTCCGCCCTGCCCCTCCTTGAGGTTTGGCTCCAGCAAATAGGCCGAATCCCCGAAGCGCTGGTGGCGTTCGCGGTTGCTCTCGATGAGCCAGGTGGTCAGCTTGCCCGGCCGCTGGGAGATGATGCGCGCATGCACCCGCTCCATGAGGGACATGTAGAGTGGCGAGTAACCGCAGATGAAGCGGGCGTCCAGCAGGGCGGTGAGCACCTCCATATCACTGGTGGCCAGCTTGAGTGTCTCCCGGATGGATCGTGTGGCATGCCCCACCTCGAGCCCCTGGTCCCAGAGGGGGTAGACGATCTCGCCCACCAGCGCCTCGGCCGCCTTGGGCACCCGTTTTTCAAATAAAAAGAGTAGATCCACATCGGAAAAGAGGCTCTGTTCCGAGCGCCCGTAACCGCCAAGGGCGATGAGTGCGTAAGGCTGGCGACTGAGGCTCATGGACTGCCCCACCTGGCTCTGCTCAAAGCTTTCGACGAAATAGTCGTCGATGATGCGCGCCAGGGACTCATTGAACACCAGGGGATCCTTGGGCAGCAGGTCCCGGATGAGGTCCTCCCTGCGCTCGGCCAGCCGTTGGCTGGCTGTGGATGGGATCTGGCGGTCTATTACGGCAGTCAAGGGCATGGTCCTCAAAGGTCTTTCGAAAAAGGGTTGGCAAACTGAGCGTAGATTGAGCAACAAGCGTACCAAAGGTCAAAAATGTAATTATACCTAAATTTTTCAGTTAGTAAGAACAAGTTATAAATATTCGGTTTCTGTTTTTAACATACAATAACGTAATAATTAATAGCGAAATATTACGTTATTGTATTCTATGAGGAGAAAGGTAAGATTCAGCCGCGCCGTACACATGGTGCTTAAATCATAAAAAAACAGTGGCGGCGATCCAAGGACCGCCGCCACCCGTTTCGTTTTATTGCCCAAGCTGACAACCACTCAGCTTAGCTATCCTTCTGTTCCAAGGGTCTCGTTGTCGTTTCTTCAGAATAATCAGGCCTGCTTGACCGGCTGCCCCATAATGGCCGCGCTCTCGGCGGCCATGGCTGAAGAGCCGCCGATGGCTGACACCCCACCATGGGTGGAGACGCCGAAGTCAGGGTAGGCAATACCACCGTGTTCGGTGTGATCCAGACCCTCAAGCTCCTCCTCGGGCGAGACACGCAGGCCGATGGTCATATCGATGACCTTGAACATGACGAAAGCGGTGGGAAAGACCCAGGCGAAACAGGCCGCGATACCGATCAACTGCACCCCCACGATACCCATGGTGGCTCCGCCCATGTTGAAGAGACCGGCCGCCAGGGTACCCCAGGCGCCGCACACCCCGTGAACCGAGACGGCACCGACGGGATCGTCGATCTTGATGCGTTCAAAAAAGAGGACCGACATGACGACCAGGATACCTGCCACGGCGCCGATGATGATGGAGCTGGTGGGGCTCACGTTGGCGCAACCGGCGGTGATGGCCACCAGTCCAGCCAAGGCGCCGTTGAGGCTCATGCCCACCTCCGGCTTGCCAAAGCGGATCCAGGAGGTGATCATGGCCAGTGTGGCCCCGGCGGCGGCGGCCAGGTTGGTATTGACGAAGATCATGGCGATGCTGGTGTCGGCCATGGTGGTGGATCCGGGGTTGAAGCCGAACCATCCCAGCCAGAGGATGAAGACCCCCAGGGCGGCCAAGGGGATATTGTGCCCCATGATGGGCTTGACACGCCCGTCCTTGGTGTACTTACCCAGGCGGGGACCCAGAACGATGGCACCGGCCAGAGCCGCCCAGCCACCTACGGAGTGGACCACGGTGGAACCGGCGAAGTCGATGAATCCCAGGCCTTCCAGCCAGCCGCTGCCGTTGAAAAGGCTGCCCCATGCCCAGCTGCCGAAGATGGGATAGATCAGGGCGCTGACGAGAACGCTGTAGACGAGATACCCCGAAAACTTGGTTCGCTCGGCCATGGCGCCGGAGACGATGGTGGCGGCGGTGGCGGCGAAGACCACTTGGAACATCCAGAAGGCCAGGACCCACGGGTCGCCGTTAGGGGTGAAATCGCTCAGGAAAAAACCAGAGGTGCCGAACCAGCCGGTTTTGCTGACCCCGAACATCAACCCGAAACCGATGGCCCAGTATGCCAGGCTGCCCAAGCTGAAGTCCATGAGGTTTTTCATGAGGATATTGATGGAGTTCTTGGCGCGCGTAAAACCCGCCTCCACCAGGGCGAAACCGGCCTGCATGAAGAAAACCAATGCGGCGGCCACCAGTGTCCAGAGGTAGTTGGCGTGGGTCTGCACCAGCTCAATCGCTTCCTTGTTGGACATCACCGTTGGCGCGGGGTCATCGGCCCAGACCGTTGCTGCGCAAACCAGAAGACCGATCAGACAAAGTACGATGCGTTTCATTTTTTTCTCCTTAATATAATGATCTGAATAGTACAGTAGCTCACCTGATTACTGGCACACCGGCTTACCGGTACACCGGCGCACTTGTTAGATGGCGTCCTTGCCCACTTCACCGGTCCTGATCCTGATCGCGCCGTCCATGGGCAGCACGAAGATCTTGCCGTCACCCACCTTGCCGGTGTTGGCGGTTTCGCATATGGTGGCGACGACCTTATCGGCCATCTCCTCATCAACGACGATGTCGATCTTTACCTTGGGAACAAAATCGGTCTGATACTCCGCTCCGCGGTAAATTTCACGATGGCCCCGCTGACGGCCGAAACCCTTGACCTCGCTAATGGTCATCCCGCTGATACCCAGGGCATTGAGGGCGTCCTTGACTTCATCCAG
>JBNKKA010000205.1:0-7251 GCA_050291585.1 Desulfobacteraceae bacterium | reverse complement strand
TGCGCCGGCGTCAAGAACATCAACGCCAATGTCATCGGGGCCACCAGCATGCAGTTTCCCCTGCGCATGGCCTCTCTGGGTGTCGAAGCGATCGCCAAATATGCCCAGACTGGTGTGAAACCCGGGGCCACCCCGGGTCTGGATTTTTATAATACCGGTGTGCAACTCATCGCCAACCAGCCCGCCCAGGGCGTGGCATCCATCAGCGCCGATGAGGGACTCGGCATGTGCTGGGGCAATTAATGCCTCTCTGTTTGGATTAAGCCAACCTTCGTCTGGCCCGGGCGCAAGCCCGGGCCTTCATCCCCAGCGAGGCCAGACATAGGCATCCACCCATGGTAGAACTCACACAAGAAAAATATCCGGTCCAGGAAACGATCGCCCGTTTCGACCCGCCGGCATCATTCACCAAACGACTGCATCACTTTTTACACAGTCAGCCCACGGCGGCCCCTCTGCTGGTGCTGCTAGCCGCTGTGGCGGTTTTCAGCCTGGTAGTGGGCGGGCATTTTTTTCACCCTTTCAATCTTTCCCTGGTCCTGCAGCAGGTCACCATCATCGGGATCCTGGGCCTCGCCCAGACCCTGATCATCCTAACGGCAGGCATCGATCTCTCGGTGGGCGCCATCATGGTGCTATCTTCGGTGGTTATGGGGCGCATGGCTGTTGATATGGGCATCCCCACTCCGTTGGCCATCGGTCTGGGCCTGCTGGTGGGGACAACGGCCGGCGGGTTTAACGGGATAATGATCACCCGTTTCAAGCTGCCGCCCTTTATCGCCACCCTGGGATCCCTGAGCATATTCTGGTCGTTGAACCTCTGGTATTCCAAAAGCGAGACCATCGCTTCCCAGGAGATTACGGCCAGCGCTCCTTTTCTCAAATGGACCGGGCTCTCCTTCGACATCATGGGCGCCCGCCTGACCTATGGTTCCCTCCTCATGATGGCTCTGTTTGGCCTGGTCTGGTACGCCCTCAACCATACCGCCTGGGGCAAGCATGTATACGCTACGGGCGACGACCCGGAAACGGCGGAGTTGGTGGGCATCCCCACCGGGCGCATCCTCATGTCGGTCTATCTGTTAGCCGGCACCATTTGCGCCCTGGGTTCCTGGGTCCTCATCGGGCGCTTAGGCTCGGTGACACCCATTGCTGGCCAGATGGCCAACCTGGACAGCATCACCGCGGTGGTCATCGGGGGGACCAGCCTGTTCGGGGGTCGAGGGTCTATCTTCGGAACCTTGATCGGCGCCCTCATCGTGGGGGTGTTCCGCAACGGCCTGGCCCTGGCTGGGGTGGACGTCCTCTGGCAGGAGTTCACCGTAGGCTTGCTCATCCTCGTCGCCGTGGCCATCGATCAATGGATCAGAAAAGTGGGATCATGAGTATAGAGAATCAAAAGCCTGTGTTAGAGGCAAAGGGACTGGTGAAACGTTACGGGCGGGTAACTGCTTTGGACGATGCCGATTTCGAGCTGTATCCCGGCGAGGTCCTCGCGGTGATCGGCGATAACGGTGCCGGGAAGTCGACCCTCATCAAGGCCCTCTCCGGCGCCATCCAGGTGTCGGCCGGGGAGATCCGCCTCGATGGCCGGGCGGTGAACTTTAGCAACCCCATGGACGCCCGCAAAGCCGGCATCGAGACCGTTTACCAGAACCTGGCCGTATCACCCGCTCTGGACATCGCCGACAACCTCTTTCTAGGGCGCGAGATCCGCAAACCGGGTCTCTTGGGCAAGGTATTTCGCATGCTCGACAAGCAAGCGATGCAGCGCCAGGCCAGGGAAAAGCTAACCGAACTCGGCCTGTTGACCATTCAGAACATTAATCAGGCCGTAGAAACCCTTTCCGGGGGCCAGCGCCAAGGGGTAGCCGTGGCCCGCGCGGCGGTTTTCGGCAGCCGGGTGGTGATCATGGACGAGCCCACGGCGGCCCTGGGGGTCAAGGAATCCCGACGGGTGCTCAACCTTATTTGCGATGTGCGCGATCGGGGCTTGCCCGTGGTGCTGATTAGTCATAATATGCCCCACGTATTTGAGGTGGCCGACCGCATCCATATTCACCGACTGGGAAAAAGAGTCGCCGTCATCAGTCGACATACCCATAGCATGAACGACGCGGTGGCGATCATGACCGGCGCCCTGGCGCCCGAAGACCACGCCGCCGGCGCCTACTGCCCGCCGCGTGCGCGGGCCACCTGACCCAGGCCACTATCTATTCTGAATGCCTTGGGCAAAGGGGGGCACTATAAATGTTCGCGAACACCCGTATCTGGGGCCTGGTGGTGCTGATCTGCCTTGCTGCCGCTCCCGTCAAGGCTGCCGAACTGAGAGCCATCGGGGTCAGCGTGGCCGACCTGGGCAACCCCTTTTTCGTTCAAATCGCCGAACGGGTTGCCGACAAGGCCCGTCAACTGGCCGGCGACCAGGTGGAGGTAATCGTGCGCTCCAGCGCCTATGATCTGCGCCGCCAGCAGGAACAGATCGATGAGTTCATCCAGCTCAAGGTGGATCTCATCATCCTCACGGCCGCCGACAGTATCCAGATAGAGCCCCATCTAAAACGCGCCCAGAACACCGGTATTCGCGTCATCGCCGTGGACATCAACGCGGCCGGGGCGGACGCCACCATCACCACGGACAACGTCCAGGCCGGCAGGATCGCCTGCGCCCATCTTGCCGAGCGCCTGGAGGGCAAGGGCAACTTCGTGATCATCAACGGGGCCTCGATCTCATCGGTCATCGACCGCGTGGCGGGGTGCAAGGCCGCCCTTGGCCCCTATCCGGACATCCACCTGCTCTCTGATCAGCTCAACGGCGGCGGCAGCATCGAAGGCGGCCTGGAGGCGATGACCGCTCTGCTCAACGCCCATGAAAAGATCCACGCCGTCTTCGCCATCAACGATCCCACCGCCCAGGGCGCCGTGATGGCCGCCCAGCAGGCGGGGCGCGAGGACTTCATTCTGGCCTCGGTCGATGGCGCACCGGCGGCGCGCCAAGCCCTCGCTCGGGCCGACACCCCCTGGGTGGCCACAGCGGCCCAGTTTCCGGACCAGATGGCCGAGCGCGCCGTGGAACTGGGCCTCCACATGTTAGGCGGCGATCCGGTCAATCCCAAGGTGATCCTCATACCGGCCGGCCTCATAACAAGCACCAACCTCACGGCCTTCGCTCCCTGGGAGCCATAGTCGATGCGCTTTCAGCGGCTGAACCAACCGTATGCCCCATCTCTATTCAAGAACGCTTGCGAAGCAGAATCACATCCTTACCCGCAAACTCCACGCCGGCATCGAAGCGTCGCCCCAGATAAGCAAAGGTCTCCCGGCTGAAAAAACAGATGTGGGTCAGATCGCGGATATAGTGCCAGCGCCGAAACGCCTCGCGGTCAATGACCAGCTTGGTCATGATCCCCAACCAGCCCCCGGGACGCAGCAGTCTGAAGAGCAGATCGAGCACTTGTGCTGGTTCGCGTAGATGCTCCACCACCTCTGTGGCGCAGATGAAGTCATAGGTCTTGGAAAAAACCGCCGTATCATGGTGATAGAAAGGGTCGTAGAGATCCATACCATGGCCCTCGGTTTCCAGCATGCGGGAGAGGGTCGGCCCGGGGCCGCAACCGAAGTCCAAACCTTCCTGGTTTGGGCCCAGCTTTGCCAACAGCGGAGCGCTCAATCGAGCAAGAAACTTGCGGTAGCCTGGATCACCGGCATCGTTCTGATGCAGATCGTAAATTGCCCGTTCATCCGCCAGGCTGAGCCAATAGGGTTCGGGTACAAACACCAACTGGCAGCCATCGCAGCGCAGATAGGCCCTTTGCTTGTCCTTAAAAAAAAACTCGGCCGTGCGCTGGTGGCAGAGGGGGCACGCTGGAGGGATTGCTGCTGGTCTCATTGTCAGTCCGATAGGTAATACTCCACCGTTGAGACAACCCTGATTTTTTTGATGTGGGGCGTATTCTTATCCCTGTTGGTGATGGAGAACTGACCCTGCCGAGCGCGCTTGATCTTCCCCAGTTCGCTGTTGGAATCTTTGGCAAACTTCTCGGCCACCTCCCTGGCCTTCATGGTGGCCTCCTCCACCATGGACGGCTTGACCTCGTTCAAACGGGTGAACAGGTATTCGGTGGCGACCTGGTAACCCCCATCCGAAAAGGCCACCCCCTTCTTCCCGATCTCGGCCAGTTGGTTCATGGTTGACCGAACCACCTCGATTTTCGATGAATACACGGTGATCGTCTGGGCGGCCGCATACCTGAACTCGATTCTTGCTTTCTCATAGCCCTGGGCCAGTTTATCCATGATGCTGGGGGGCGCAGTCGTGATCTCCGCGGCGTCGAAACCAGCGTCCTTCAAAAAGGCAATAACCGTATCCGCGTCCGTCTCCATTGATTCATACAGGGCCGTCAGATCGTTGTGGGCCGCCGTAAAAGTGATGGGCCACAAGGCGATATCCGCCGGGTACTCCTTCTCAGACAACCCTTTTACCTCCACCGTTCGTTCAAACCCCTTGAACTTGATGGCGCTGTCCCCGATGAAGTACCCCAAAAACGCAAGTCCTAAAAAGACGAAAAGCCCCAGGATAAAGGCACTCTTCAGATCTCCATCTTTCATAAAACCTCCCAAGCATTATGTTGCCAGTTGCCAAGAAATTAAATTAGAGCCCCCATTACACCGTACGCTTAATCCACTCATAGAGGTTATCCTGCGGCAAGGTGTACAGTTTCTTTATCAAATCCGCTACTAATGGTGCTTTGACCTCATCCTTGTCAAGGCATACTGATCTTTGCTTTGGTATCAAACAGAAAATTTTACCAGGCGCAAAGGCTTCGAACATTACTGAATAGAGGTCAGGTTTGAGCACGAAGATGTTCAAATACTCACTGCTTTTGCCTGGGGTTACAGCTCCAAAAGAGATACTGGTGTAGCAGCCGGTCTTGTTCGCCTTCAAAAGCTCTTCAGATCAGGGGAATGATATAAACGTATCGAGAGCGGTGGATAAATCTATCTGACCGAAATAAGAGCTGTTGCTAATCTACCGGGAACTTTTGTAAAAAATTCCAAATGTGATAAATACAATTCCAACCAGCATTATCACAATGCCAATACTTTTCGGGACAGGAAAACCATATAGAGAATCCCATTCGGTAAAATACATTTTTATCCCCGAAGGTATACTTATATTTCCAGCTAAAATAAAGGAGCCTTGAACATTCATAAATGATATTCACACATAACGCTGTGGCTTACCGGCGAGGGCTGCTCTTTTGCCCGAGTGCACTGTAAAGCCACTTGTTTGGTGGCGAACCATCCATCCTATGCGCCCTTTCTTGATTAGCATTCATATAAGTATGACCCCGGCTGATAGACCCACTCCATAGAAAAAGTGGTTTGCGAGAGGAGTGATGAAGGCCTTGACTCTTTCCGGCGACCTCCTGCCAAACACTCCGAGCCCCATCGAAGGGTAAACAAAGAAGAAGGAGGCCGCCGTCGTCGTAACACCATATATGACAGCCCATAACGGTGACACAGGTCCTCCGCCCCAAAAACCCCAACTTAATACGAAAGGGACCGCGAGGCCCACACCGATGGCGAAGTGCGCAAGATATCCGTAAACCATCTCGTTGGGGACTTGCTCCATTTCTTCTGGATGTTCATAACGAAAACGCCCATGTATCCAACCCGCCGCCATCCGACCTATCATTGCGACATCTATCTTCAGAAATACTCCAGTACGGGCACCGAGATTGTTAAACAAGTCCATTGCCAGCGTCCCAAGCACGCCTGCTACGATTCCCGTTACAAGGAGATCCATCACACCTCCACCGTCGAAGTGGGAGCTACTAGTCTGCTAAGACCATGCTATAAGCCTCGACACCACCTAACGATTAATAGTTTTTGCGGCGCGTAGCCAACGTAAAAAGTTTTTGTTGAACTAAACCGCGTTTTACTCAACGCTATCTGGGGTTTTAAAGGGGATTCTCTATAAGTCAGTGGGTATTATGGTCGGTCTTCTCGATCGAATCAAGCTATAAACCACTTAAATGGGAGGGATATCATTAGCTTGGCGGTGTGGATATCTACAATATACTGCCTTGCAATCTGGGATCACAGAAAATTCAACTCCACAAAGGCGGTGCTCTTTTTCGCGGTGGCACCCAATATAACGGTTTCAGGATTCCTTAATCCGGAAGTGTAGATTGCGCTGGTTCACTCTCATCCACCGCTTTACCGGGATCAATGATGTTGCCCAACTTCATCTTGATTTGGCTCAACTTCTCACGATAGCACGGTGACAGCAGACCTTAGGTCCGCACCTAGTGAAAGCCCTTGGGTAGAACATGCTGCAAAAAGCGACGGACAAACTCTTCGGGCTGTAATGACGCGCAGCGATGTTGGCCTTTGCGACGGTCCAGATAGCGGATACGAACAAAGTCATCATCGCAGTCCAGGATCCTGGCGTTTGTAATCGCTACCCTGTGAACATAGCGGCCCAGATACGATAGAACCCTGTCGGCTCCCTGAACTGCAGCCTTGGCATATAGCACCCAATCCTTGTCCCAGACGGCCTTCGGGATCGCAATATCTGGAAGGCGTTTCTTTGACAGTTTCATGAACCTCGCTCGGAACATAACGGACAAAGCTCTCAGCGGAACGAGGTAATTGTCCCTTGATGGAATCCAATCCCCAGTTTCCAAATCGATGCCGCCTGCGGGCACGATACAGTGCAGATGCGGATGATACAGCATCGCCCTCGTCCAGGCGTGCAAAACTGCCAGCACACCGATACGACTACCGGCATAGTGCGGATCCATGGCAATATCCATGAGGGAGGACACCGCTGCCTTAAACAGCACCGCATACATCACTTTCTGGTTTGCGCGCACGATACGACGCAGTTCGGCCGGTAGCGTGAAAACCAGATGGAAATAAGTCACCGGCAACAGGGTGTTACGATGGGTTTCGATCCAGGCTTGTGTATTTTTCCACCGGCATTTGGGGCAAAAACGGCTCTTACAGGAATGATAGCGGTAATGAAGGCTGTTGCATTCGGAGCACTGACACAGGTGGCCGCCAAGCTGTCCGGTCCGGCAAGACCCCAACTCATGCAGGGCCTTGAGATGGCTTGGCAGCATACGGTCTGCGAAGCTTTGGTCATACGCAGGGCCATGACGCCTGAAGATAGCGCCGACATCCCCGGCCATGACTAAATGTTGTCCATGACAAGGTTAATGGTCTTCTCGATGTTTTCAACAT
>JBNKKA010000204.1:0-7275 GCA_050291585.1 Desulfobacteraceae bacterium | reverse complement strand
ACCCCCTGCGGCCTCAGCGGCATCCATATGACGTCCATGGCGCGTCTGTGTGACCGGCCGGTCACAGTGAATCAGGTCAGGCCCGTGCTGAGCAAGGCCCTGGCCGCCCAATTCGATCTGACTTTCGAGGCGTTGGATCTGGCTCGCGCCCGAGCCGCCATGGCAGGCATTACCGCATCTGGTATCTCTTAAGAGCCGGTGCCGATGACCGATATAAAGGAGTGAGGTAGTTTCTCAGGGGGCAGGCAACTTGGCGCTCGGAACACATCTCATGATCACCTCGTAAAGGCCTCCGCTAAGACGCATGTCGGCGTATCCCGGCAAAAAATAGAGCCCAAGTTCAGTCGGTAAAAATGCAAATCAAAAAAGCAGTTGAAGACAATCTGACGATCTTTACGGTGTCGGGAGCGGTCAGTGCCGAAGAGATCGTGACCAAGGCGGCCGAGGATATGGCCGCACCCCTGACCAAGGACTCCATGTGGGACTTCAGCGAGGCCTCCAGCGCGAAGCTCACCACCGCCGCCATCGAGAAGATCGCCCAGAGTCTGACCTCCCATGCCGCTCATATCGAAGGCGGAAAGGTCGCCATAGTGGGATCGAAAATGGTGAATATCGGTCTGGGCAAGGTGTTCAAGGTCTTTGCCACCCTCTCAGGCCTGCCCCACACTTACCGCGTCTTTAGAAATGCCGAGCAGGCCATCGCCTGGCTGAAGACGAGATAGTGACCCTTAACTCGTGATCTGGATGAATGTCGCGGTGGGAGAGATCAGGTTTTTTGGCGCAGCATTTCGATGTGACCCTTGATCTCATTGAGGACAAAATAGCGTTGGAGGGCGTCGGCCAGCTCCGCCTCGCTGGGCGGTTGGCCGGTGGTTTCGGCAACGAAGCGCTCGATGGTGGCCAGGGCTTCTTCGAGGCGGGAAATTTTTGGGAGGGGGCCAGGCATGATCTCAATCGTCCTCTTCCAGAGGTTTGCCGCACTCTTTACAGCGGCCATCGGCTCCGATGACGCCGATGCAGTTCTCATCCACGCAGAGGATGCGTTCTTCCCAGTGACTGTCCTCTTCATCTTCACCAAGATCGAGGTCGTCGTTGAAGTCGTCCGCTTCAGAGTCCGTCCCTCCGTCCTGTTCGAGAGGTTCATCCGGACTAAGCGACAGGTCGTCGGGTGGTTCACCGAAAGTTTCGGGTAGTTTGCCGGCATAGGGTTGGCCGCATTCATTGCAGCGACCATCGGGGCCGATCACCCCGATGCAGGCTTCGTCGCTGCAAAGGGTTCGCTCTTCCCACTCGAGATCTTTGTTCTTGGGCGTTTCAGTTGCCATCGTATCCCCTATCGATAGTGTTTTGCATCGCATGAGCCTGGTTTCAGATACCACAAGCGGCCTAGGCCTGCAATCGGCTTATGCTTCGGCTTATGCTGCGCCATATGCCGGGGGTTCCGATCCGTGTTTGACTAACTCGGCGGGCTTAACTATAAATTGAATTTAGTGGCCGGGCCCTCTGGCACGGTGTCCATCGGCTTTATGAAAAAGGAACTGCATGCAGATGCGAACTCTCAAGATCAAACGCAACGATCCCTGCCCTTGCGGCAGCGGCAAAAAATATAAGAAGTGCTGCCTCGGTAATCCCGAGATGGTGCGCCGGGAAAACGACCTTGCTTACGCCCGCCAGCATCGCATTCGCCTCAAGAGCCCCGATGAGGTCGCCGGTATCCGGCGAGCCGGTCTGCTGGTGCTCGAGCTGCTCGACCTGGCCGAAAGCCTCATTCGTCCGGGGATCACCACCGCCGAGCTGGACGAACGCCTGCACGCCTACACCGTCGAAAGGGGCGCGGTGCCGGCGCCGCTGAACTACCGCGGCTTCCCCAAAAGCATCTGCACCAGCGTCAACGAGGTGATCTGCCATGGCATTCCCGGCCCGCGTGCGCTGGCCGAGGGGGACATTATCAACGTGGATGTGACCCCCATTGTAGACGGCTTCTACGCCGATGCCAACAAGACCTTTTTTGTGGGAGAGGCGGGGGCCGATGCCCGCAAGATCGTCGATGTGGCCCGCACCTGCCTGCGCCTGGGGATGGCGGCGGTCAAGCCAATGGCCACCATCGGCGACATCGGTTTCGCCATCCAGCAGCATGCCGAAGGCCAGGGCTGCTCGGTGGTGCGTGAGTTCGTCGGCCACGGGGTGGGCTTGGATTTTCACGAATCTCCCCAGGTGCCCCACTATGGGAGACGGGGGGAGGGGGTGCGTCTGGTGCCGGGGATGGTCTTCACCATCGAACCGATGATCAACCTGGGCGACCACGCCCTCTATATCAAACCCGATAACTGGACCGCCGTCACCGCCGACGGTAGCCTCTCGGCTCAATTCGAGCAGACCCTCCTGGTGACCGAGGAGGGGTTTGAAAGCCTTACCCCCTTCGATTTATAAGCCTCGGCGTTTCAGGGCGCCGGTATCCCCTGAGACCAGGCCCACGCAAGCAAAGCCAGGGCGCCGATGGCGGGCGGGACCTGGCGCCATCCTGAGGCTGGACGCGGCCACATCAGGTAGGCAAGCGCACCGATTGCCAATCCCCCCCCAAAGCCAAATAGATGGGCCAGGAGGTCGCTGCCCGGGGCGCTGCCCATGAAGGCCAGAAAGCCCAGGCCGCCTGCCAGGGGTGCCCAAACCCGCCAGCGCGCACTTCCTAACGTCCGCCTGCGTCGACGGATATTTATGGCCACCAGGATGCCAAGCGCACCGAAGACGGCCGTCGAAGCCCCCACCGACAGGTGCTGGCCCATGTGGGGAGCGCCCCTCACCCAGGCGGTAATTAAATTTCCCGCCACGCCACTGCCCAGCACCAGCGTCCACCCCCAGCCCTGGCCGAAGCGCTGGCAGATAAAGGGGCCGAAAAGCAGAAGTGCGGCGACATTGCCCAGCAGGTGGGCGGGGGTGGTATGCAACAGCAGGGCGGTGACGCAACGATACAGCTCGCCAGAGAGGATTTTCGCGGCCATCGCCCCGTAGGCATCTAAAAATAGCCTTTGATCAGCTTCAAGGGAGACCAGCAAGTGGAGCAATGCCAGCCCGCCAGCCACAATGAGGCTGGACCAGATGTCGGGCATAGTCGTTTCAGGGGCCGGTTCGACCGCGGCCCCACGGGTCTCCGCCTCATAGCGGGCCAGTTGGCGACTTGCGAAGTGTGCATGGGGGGCGGCGACCCAGATGCCGATCCCCCTGGGGGAAGTCTGGAGCTGGTAGGCAATGGCGAGGGAGGACAACACCAGGGTCAACTGCTCGGCCCGCTGGGGATCCAACTGGCGGGCCACGCAGGTCATGGCGCCATCGTCTTCCTCAGGTGCCGCCGGCAGGTGTGTTTTTGATGAAGGCGTTATTTCGGGGATGGGTCTGTATCCGTGTCTTCGGAAAACAATTCACATTGCCGGCACCAGCTGCGTAAGGGGCTGTTGCGGAAGATGGTTCGACAATGATCGCGATAATACTCCAAAGTTCTGTCTTTCGGGCACTGGTTAAGCTCTTGTTCCACCATAGTATTCCTGTCTGTGAGGATGAACGCAGGTGATTGGTCGGCACGTAGGCGACTGGTCGGCACGCAGGCGACTGGTCGGCACCTAATTGTCAAAATCCGTATCTTCTTCTTCCTCGGCGTCCAGATCGTCGACGTCGCTGTCCATATCATCCACCGACTCGTCGTCCTCAACCGCCACGGCGTCTTTCTCCTGGTCAGTGTCCACCGTTCCGGAGGCGTCGGTCCTGTTTTCGGCATGGACCGTTTCATCCCCGCCATTATTTGGCGCGCCATTTTCTGCCGCCGCATTCTCCGCTGCCGCAGCGGCCGTGCGGCGCATCGCCTCCCGGCGGCGCTCTTTACGCAGGGCGGTCTTGACCAGCTTGAGGTCATTTTTGGTGACTTCCAGGTGCTGGCGGGCCAGGCGCTCACCGCCTACCTTGAGGAAGAGTACCAGATCTTTAATTAATTCAGGGTTCTGGCGTAACTCCATGGGGATGCGTCGATAGACGCGCTGGAAGTTGGGCTTAAGCGCTTCGGGTATGTCGAATTTGAGGTTCATGCACATCTCCTTACGAGGTCACAATTAATCCATGAATATAAGGCTGCTATTAAGGATGTAAAGCCAAGGGCTTTGAATTGATTGGAGGGGTCGTCGAAATCGCATAGCAGCCGGTATCACCCGAAAGGTGAGGTCGGAAGGGCCAACCTGTCACAACCCATATCTCGCCTGTTCGTTCCCGGGGCCTTGAGATCGGTCGCCGCTTGCGGAACACGCAGGCCGTGGCTACCTTCATTAACGAACCTCGGCAGTGTTGAGCTTGATGGCGAGAGCTTCTAAATCGGAGTGTAGCCTTTATGTATACCATTAACGCCAAGATAAAGGGACCCTTGATGGGTGTGCGTATCGAGGGAGAGGTCACGGCCCGAGAAACCCGGCGTCTGACCGCTCACATAGAGGAACGCAGCGCCCGCTGGGGGGCACTGCGTATTCTCGTGGTGTTGGATACCTATCCGAACTTCAACAGCGCTGAAGCGCTGTGCGAGGATCTGCGTTTCGCCAAATTAGCGGCCGCCAAGATTGCCCGCATCGCTGTCGTGGGTGCCGAGCCATGGAAGGACACCTGGGTGGGGCTCTTCGGCCTGTTCGGTGGCCTCGATATGGCCTATTACCAGACGGTGGACATTGAGGCGGCCTGGCAATGGTTGACGTCCACAGGCACCTGAACCCTATATCTCTCTAAATGCGTTGCGTATCCGACTGGCGGCGGATTACTGCGGTATTCCTCCATGATTTCTATCAAGTCTACTTCTGGGCGATCGGTGGCGCCTATCTCTGCAAACCGTTTACCATGTGGGAGCTGGTCGCAGCGGTTAAATCCCAGCTGGGAGACGCTTCATCTGCTGGCGGAGGGCCCTGAGCCGCGCGGATGGTCAGTGATTGCTGGAGTTGCAGGACGGCGAGTTCCTTGGCCTTGGCTTCTACATCCACCGTTATTCGCAATCCCCGCCAACCCACAGGGAAATCCTCTGCTCGAATATAGTCGTGGTGGCGGCGGTCCACCTTATCTTCGGAGCGTTCCAGGGGTGATGAGATATGAAACAGGGGCTCCCGCTGCCAGGTGGCCAGGGCGGCTTCGGTGGCCTCGACTTCTCCCAGACCGTCGGGCAGGCAGCGATGGTGGTGGACATCATAGACCAGGGGGACGCCGGTTTGACGGCAAAGGTGCAAGAGATCGGCCGGCGTATAGCTGCGGTCGTCATTCTCCAGGGTGAGGCGCGAGCGGACGTTGTCGGGTAAGTCTTTGATCACCGCGGCGAGGCGTTTGAGGTTGCCCGACTTGTCCCCGTAGACGCCACCTGCGTGGATGTTGATCACATCCGCATTGACCCACTCGGCAACCATGGCTTGGTAGATCAACTCTTGGATCGATTTTCGGCGAACCGTGTCTTTGGGCGAACCGATGACGACAAACTGATCGGGGTGAAGGCTGGTGCGGATATCGTGCTTGCGGGCGAATGCCCCACATTCCCGAAAGCGTTCAATGATGGCGGTGTGATGGGGAAGATCGTTGATCCGATAGCCCTGTTGGGGGTGGGTAATCAGAGGCAGTATCTGGCTGTTGATGCGAAAGGCGCCGATGCCCAACCGCTGGCAATAGGCAAGGGCCGCCATGAGGCTATCGGCATTGTGCAGACAGATGTCGGCTAGGCGGCGGCGCTGTTCCGCCCGCGGAAGTTTGGCCATGGCGGTTGCCGTGGTTCGGCGAAAGCGGATGGGTGCCTCGCGAAAAATGCAACACAATCCCAATCGAATCATCCGCCACCTCCCAAAAAAGGCAGAGCCTCGCGAGAGGCCCTGCCGTTTTGTGCAATCAGACGGAGCTGGTTGAGCCTAGCATCGGTCTAACTGGCGGACCGGTTTTTTAACCGGCGGACCGGTTTTTTAACCGGCGGACCGGTTTTTTAACCGGCCACATCAATGCCCGGATCACATCCCAGGTGCTCGTCAGGCTGGTCGCATTCGAAATTGTGGTGACGGGTGTCCACATGGCCTTCATCATTGTCATTTTCATTTTCAAAGTAGTTTTCTTCTTTTCTATCTGTCATGGCACACCTCCAAGATCATGCTCATTATTGTTTGAATCCTTGACCTTAACTCTTTCAAGACTCTGCCTTGCTGCATGGTCATAAGATCTGTTTCATCCGGCGAAACGGTCTATCCAGCCACATCAATGCCCATGTCACATCCCAGATGCTCGTCGGGATTGTCGCACTCGAAGTTGTGGTGGCGGGTATCCACATGGCCTTCATCGGTTTCGTTCTCAAAGTATTCTTGGTTCTCGTTCATCATTCACCTCTGGGTAGAAGTTGTTATCGGTTGGGTGGTTCCCTTTTCCTGACTCATAAGATAAGGCCGGTGGCCAACAACGCAATATGGGGTAAAATGGGGGTTATTGATAGGTAATAACTATCAAAAATCCATGGGCACCCTGTTTGTGGACCAGGGCTCTTGTATGGATGGCGAGAAATCGATCCTAAGCGTGGTTGCGCAGTTTCAGTTCCAGGGGGTGAGGGTTGAGATAGGTCTGCAGGGCTAGGTAAGGCTTGTCATACTTGCGCACGTAGTGGTTGATCAGGGTGATCGGTACGATCAGGGGGACCTGCTCTGCATGGTAGCTGTCGATCACTTCGAGCATCTCCTGTTTCTCGTCGGCGCTGAGCTGGCGCTTGAAATGTCCGAGAATGTGAATCAGGACATTGGTGTTCTTTTTGATGGTGGTTTTAAGATTCAAAGCGTCCATGAGCAGCGCTTCGTACTGATCGTAGAGCTCGCTTGGGGCCAGCTGTTTGCCCTCGGCGACCAATTTCCCCATCTCCCGGTAATGCTTTTGGCTATGGGAGAGGATGAGCATCTTCTGGCGGGTGTGGAAGGCCACAATACGCCCCATGCTCTTGCGGTCCGTGAGGGTATCGCGCCAATCCTTGAGGGTGAAGATCTGTTCGATGAAATTCTCCCGCAGCTTGGGGTCGTTGAGGCGGCCCTCCTCCTCCACGGGAATGCGCGGAAAGCGTTCGGTGAAGGCGCGCGCGAACATCCCCACGCCGTTCTTATTGGGCTGTCCTTTATCGTTATAGACTTTCAGACCTTTATTGGTGTAGTAGCTGCCGGGGTGCCAAAGCATCCAGCCGCTGCTGTTGAAATCTTCTGCACCGTTTATCTGTTTTCTAATCTCTTTTGAGCGAAAGAACCGTTTATCGAA
>JBNKKA010000203.1:0-7281 GCA_050291585.1 Desulfobacteraceae bacterium | reverse complement strand
AAAAGCAGCTTTTGACGATTGCGCGGGCGATTTTAATTGACCCTGCGATGCTGATTTTGGATGAAGCCACAAGTTCGGTAGATACGCGTACCGAGGTGTTGATCCAAAAAGCGATGGATAACCTCATGCAGGGACGCACTGCCATTATTGTGGCCCACCGCCTCAGCACGGCGCGCCGGGCCGACCGTATCCTGGTGCTCAACAAGGGCACCATTGTGGAAGCCGGCAGCCACGAGGCGCTCATGGCCCGCAGGGGATTCTATGCCCGCCTGCACCAGCTCCAGGGAGCGGGCTATCAGTCCCCTGAACTCGTCGGACCCTAAGCGGGTTTTAAAATGTAATGCATTGATAATACAGTAATTTTTTTCTATGATGTTGCGATGGGCAGGTGGGGGAGGGTACACTCGATTTGGCCTATGAAATAGGCTTGCCAAAAGCGGGAACCCGTGTTAGTTTAATAAGGATTTACGAATTATAGTGGGCCTTTCTGCGTGGGCCTTTCTGCCCGTAATCTTGCCTTATTTTTCAGGCAAAGTTCCCAAAAAGTGATGCTGTCAGTAGACGACCTCAGGTTAGGGATGATCGCATTTGCTTGCTGATCATTGTATCCATCTGAGTCTCGGCTGACAACGCTTGTAGAGGGGGCTCCTACGCCAAGGAGCCTTAAGCCTATCTTATTTTACTAAAGGAGGATTGGATCGATGCCTTATGATGCAGTAAACATGGCTGACTGGCAGATCTCGGAAGCAGCTGAGAAGAACATGCCGATGCCGGAAGAGTGGCAAGAGAAGCTTGGTCTCCAGAAGGATGAAATGCTTCCCATGGGACGCCTGGCCAAAATCGACTTTCTCAAAGTGATCGATCGCCTGAAAGACAAACCCGACGGTAAGTACATCGAAGTCACGGCTATCACCCCGACCCCCCTGGGCGAGGGCAAAAGCACCACCTCCTGCGGCCTGATGGAAGGCCTCGGAAAACGCGGTGTCAACGTGGGCGGCGCGCTGCGCCAGCCTTCGGGTGGCCCCACCATGAACGTCAAAGGCACCGCGGCTGGCGGCGGCAACTCCCTCCTGATCCCCATGACCGAGTTCTCCCTGGGGCTCACCGGCGACATCAATGACATCATGAACGCCCACAACCTGGCCATGGTGGCCATGACCGCCCGCATGCAGCATGAGCGCAACTACAATGATGAGCAGCTCGAGCGCCTCACCGGCATGCGTCGCTTGGACATCGACCCCACCCGCGTAGAGTTCGGCTGGATCATCGACTTCTGCGCCCAGGCCCTGCGCAACATTGTCATCGGCCTCGGCGGCCGCTTCGACGGCTACACCATGCAGAGTAAGTTCGGCATCGCCGTTGGTTCCGAGCTGATGGCCATCCTGGCTGTGGCCACCGATTTGGGGGACCTCAAAGAGCGCATCAACAACATCACCGTGGCTTTCGACAAATCCGGCAAACCGGTCACCTGCCGTGACCTGGAAGTCGGCAACGCCATGGCGGCCTTCATGCGCAACACCATCAACCCCACGCTGATGTGCACCGCCGAATACAACCCCTGCTTTGTCCATGCCGGGCCCTTCGCCAACATCGCCGTGGGTCAGAGCTCCATCATCGCCGACCGCGTCGGCCTAAAATGCTTTGACTACCACGTGACCGAGTCCGGCTTCGCCGCCGACATCGGCTTCGAAAAGTTCTGGAACGTCAAGTGCCGCTTCTCCGGTCTGAAGCCGCATGTCTCCGTCCTAACCTCCACCATCCGGGCGCTCAAGATGCACGGCGGCGGACCCAAGGTCGTGGCCGGCAAGGCTCTGGACGAGGCCTACACCAAGGAGAACACCGCCTTGGTTGAAAAGGGCATCGAGAACATGGTCCATATGATCGGCGTTATCCGTAAAGCCGGCATCAACCCCGTTGTCTGTATCAACCGCTTCTACACGGATACCGACGATGAGTGCGCCATCGTACGCAAGGCCGCCGAAGCGGCCGGTGCCCGTTGCGCCGAGTCCAAGCACTGGGAACTGGGCGGCGAAGGTGCGCTGGAGTTCGCCGATGCCGTCATCGACGCTTGCAACGACGAGAACGACTTCAAATTCCTCTATCCGCTGGAGATGAAGCTACGCGATCGCGTGGAGAAGATCGCCAAGGAAGTATATGGCGCCGATGGTGTCGACTGGGCCCCGGAAGCCAACGCCAAGGCCGAGATGCTCGAGAATGATCCCAAGTACGCCGACTTCGCCACCATGATGGTCAAGACCCATCTGAGTCTGAGTCATGATCCGGTCAAGAAGGGCGTGCCCAAGGGATGGCGTCTGCCCATCCGCGACGTGCTGATCTACTCTGGCGCTAAGTTCCTCTGCCCCTGCGCCGGCACCATCAGCCTGATGCCGGGTACTGGCTCCAACCCCGCCTTCCGTCGCATCGATGTGGATGCGGAGTCCGGAAAGGTCAGCGGGCTGTTCTAAGCGTCATGTCATTGTCAGTACCGGTCTGAACCGTACAGGCCCGGGCCTTTTGGCCCGGGCCTTTTTTATTCGGTGAACCAGGTTGCCGGTCTGCTGGTCTGCCGGTGAACCGGAGCGCTTAATCTGAATCTACGATTTGGATTTGGGCCCTGCGCCCTGACCTCGACAATTGCCTAATATCAGTGCTATTGTGGCAAATAAACCGACCATTGGGGTTGGTGCGTTCCGGTATTGGCCACAGCGGAGAAATAGTTTGATCCATGGAAAAATATACTGACGATCAAATACGCAGCTCGATCACCGACACTCTGACCGAGACCTTTGACACCATGTTGTCCATGAAGCTAGTGCCCGTTGACGCGAATGAAGCTTCTGGGCTCGACGATGACCGCATGGTGGGCGCCGTCAACTTCGCTGGTGAGGTTGTGGGCACCATGAGTCTGCAGGTCAGTCGACCTTTTTCCAAAAAGATTACCGCCGCCATGCTGGGTTTGCCGCCCGACGAGGAGCCGGACGAGGAGACAATCCGTGACGTGGTGGGCGAATTGACCAATATCCTCACGGGTAATCTCAAGACGGAATTTCTCGATGCCGGCCTCTCATGCATTATCTCCACGCCCCATACCACCACCGGCTGTGATTTCAAAATCGATCCCATGGCTATCGCCCCCCCCTTACACTTCTACTTCCGTTCCGACATTCACGATGTTATCCTTGAGCTGGTGGTCAAGGAGGAGAGCGGCGGGGCCGAGGCGCTGGGACCCGTCAGCGAACTGAGCTCCGATGAGGTGGTCACCAAGATCAATTCGGTGGATGTCCGCACCACGGTGGTCAATTCGGTCATCGACGTGTTCTTCACCATGCTGGAAATGGAGATCGAATATATCCAGGAGGTGCCCGCCGCATTTACCGAAGAGATGCGCACGGTGGGTACGGTGACCTTCGCCGGCGATGTGGACGGCCTCTTTAACATCCAGGTCAACGACGACTTCGGCCAGATCATGACAGCCGCCATGTTGGGCATGGAACCCGAAGAGGTGGAGGGCGAGGAGGATGTCTATGACGTGATCCGGGAAACTAGTAACATGATCGGTGGTAACCTGAAATCTGCCTTTGTGGACGCCGGTCTATCCTGTATTCTCTCCACGCCGAGTATCACCAATGGGCGTGATTTCCGCGTCGAGGCCGCCACCGGTATTCGTCCGGAACGTTTTTTGTTCTCCTACAATGACCATACCATTATCGTCGAGGCGGGGGTTAAGAAAGAGAAAGCTGCCGCCACAGAAGAAACACCGACGGCAAAAGCCGTGATAAAGCCCAAGACCGGCCCCCCTAAGGTGGATGAACTCCAGAACCTGGACTTCATCATGGACATCCCCATGGAGGTGACGGTGGAACTCGGGCGAACACGCAAGAAAATCAACGATCTACTGCGTATTCAGGACGGATCGGTGGTCGCCCTGCGGCAACTCGATGGAGAGCCCGTTGATATCCTGGTCAACAAAACCCTCATCGCCCGGGGGGAGGTCGTCGTGGAAAAAGAGAAGTATGGTATTCGGATTAAGGAGATCGTTAGCCGCCGTGACCGGCTTAACAGTTTGATGTGAGCCTCAACCCTCTGTATTGAGGTCCTGGTTGGCAAATAGAACCAACCCAGCGCGTGAGCAAGGTTTACAATTCACGCGTTCAAGCTTATCTTGATAAAAAACCAGGCAACACAACTCAACGGACCCCTTACGATGGCCGCCGAACTCATCTCCATTGAAGAGAAGCTGGGACCGGATTTGCGCATGCTGATCCGTCTCATGCGCCTTGTCCCTGACAAGGACAAGGACGATGATTGTCTGCGACGGATGGTGGCTTTTCGCCTGCTCAAGGACGGGGAAAATCGAACCCAGGCCTTCCTCCTCGCCAAGATCCGCAAGATGATTCAATGCGCCTACACCGGGCGGCTCTACGATTTCATCAAAGACGACTCCAGCCTGGGCGCCTGTACCAGTGACGCTTCCCTGGGTGATCCCCCCGATATCGCCTGATGCCTCTCTCAGCTATCTGTGTGTCGGTATTTTCTCGCTTGCTAAGTCCATCAGCCTTTCCGAATCAACCCTCCAAGCAATTCATGATTTGACGAAATGACTGGCACCGCCAGTCAGTGGCTGCAACCTCAAGTGCCGCCGGGTGGCAGTAGATCGCTTCCCTGAGATTGACAGGCCGGGGCCGTTTGCGGTTTTACGCGGCCGCTGAAGTACTCTCGGCGGATCCTACCAACCCAACGCTGCAGGATGGGGATGGAGAGAACTATCAGCACCAAGGCGGCACCGGTTTGAATCCAGCCTGGCAGGAACTCACTATGACTGCCCGCCAGGGCCTGGGCCGACCACCCCAGGTGCTGGTAGAGCCAGTCCGTCGCCAGCCCGAAGAGAATGGCGCACAGGGCGATCGTACAAAGGTAGATTCCGGTGGCCCGTCGTCCCAGGATGCCGGTGATGACCGTAAGGGCGGCGATGTTGGTGGCCGGACCGGCCATGAGAAAGACCAGCGCCGCTCCGGGGCTGACACCTTTCAGGATCAGGGCGGCGGCGATGGGGGTCGAGGCGGTAGCGCAGATGTACAGGGGAATCCCGAAGGCCAGCATCACCAGCATGGCGGCGAGGCCACCCCCCAGGTAGCGGGTCAGCAGGGGGTCGGGCACCAGGGCCGTGATGGCTCCGGCCAAGAGCAGCCCGACAAAGAACCAGCCCGCCAGATCGTGCCACACATCCAGGAAGGCAAAACGTATCCCGGCCAGGAGCTTTTCTCCCATGGAGTGGTGCTTGCGATGGACCTCCGGGGGGCAGTTCTTCCCGTCGCAGCAGCCGTCCACCGGGCAGGCGTTGTCAACAGCGGTGGGGGCTGATGCATCTGATGCCGGCGTTTGGCTGAAGTTGACCAGGGTGCCGGCAGTAACGGCAGTTAAAAAGGCCACGAGAGGGCGGATGACCGTTATCAGGGGGTCGAGGAGGGCGTAGGTGATGCTGATGGAGTCTACCCCGGACTCGGGTGTGGCGATGAGAAAGGCCGTGGTAGCCCCCGGACTGGCTCCCTGTTTACGCAAGCCGGCGGCTGCAGGCAACACCCCGCAGGAGCATAAGGGGATGGGGATGCCCAGAAGGGCGGCTTTGAGGACCGAACGAATGCGGCCGCGGCCCAGGTGGTGGCTCACCGTGCCGGGGGCCAGAAAGACTCGCAGCAGGCCGCTGATGAGCAGGCCAAAGAGGATGTAGGGGGCTGATTCGAGCAAGAGGTCGATGGCGCTGGCCATGATGGTGGTAAGGATGTCGAGGAGCATCTTGGGTGTTATCCTTTTTGTTCCAAATCCAGGTTATGTTGGTGGTGGGTGGCACAATGGTGCCGTTCGGCGATGGCCATGAGCTCCACTATGCAATCGTCGTCCAGATGATAGAAGAGGATCTGCCCCTGCCGGCGGGGATGCACGAGGCGGGCGTCTTTGAGACGCCGCAGTTGGTGGGAGACGGCAGACTCGCTGATCCCCAGGAAGGCGGCCAGGTCGCATACGCACATTTCGCCGCTTTTGAGGGCCATTAGGAGCTTAAGCCGATTGGGATCGCCCATGATCTTAAAGGTGTCGGCGAGGCGCTGGAGGTCATCTACAGGGAGCGCTTCTCGCTGGGCCTGGGAGATGCGCTTCAGGTGAATGACGCGCACGCCGCATACGTCATCCGGTGATGGGCGGGAAATTTTTTCAGGCATTGATCCTCCTCTTTGTAAATATATGAATATCTGTTCATATTTACGTATATATGTCAAGATTTTTGTTCGTGATATCCCACTACCTGTATGCTTTTCAGTAGCGGCTGGAAATGTCCGTGAAGTCATTGTTGACAAGCGTTGACCAACAGTATTAGGGTCACCGTTTATCGCGCAGGCAGATGGATCTGGGGGCGAACCGCCAGATGAGTCTGGGGGCGAGCCGCCGGCAACATTGGAGTGTTATGGATTTGAGTCAGGTCAAAGAGGGGCAGAACTGCACCATCGATCGAGTGGGGGGCAGCGGCAATTTCCGCCGTCGGGTTCTCGAGATGGGCATCATTAAAGGCACTATCGTACATGTGGAAAAATATGCGCCTCTCAAGGATCCTCTGGAGTTGATCGTCAAGGGCTACCACGTCTCCCTGCGAGTGGAGGATGCTGCCCAGATCAAGGTCACAGATATCAACTAGTGCCATCCAAAAAGCCCACTTTTCAGGAAAATACGGAGCAGGAGCCTTCGGGGTCATGTCCACTCGTCCTCTCACCATAGCCCTGGCGGGTAACCCCAACTCAGGGAAGACCACCATCTTCAATACCATCACCGGCACCCGTCAAAAGGTGGGCAACTGGCCTGGGGTGACGGTGGAGAAAAAAGAGGGACGTGTCGAGAAGTTCGGGCGATCCCTCAACATTGTCGACCTGCCGGGCACCTATAGCCTGACGCCCTTTTCCATCGAAGAGATTGTCGCGCGGGACTATATCCTTGAGGAGGGGCCCGACGTGGTCATCGACATCATCGACGCCTCCAATCTGGAGCGCAGCCTTTACCTAGCCACCCAACTGCGCGAGCTTGACTGCAAGATCGTTTTTGCCCTCAACATGATCGACCTGGCCCGCTCCCGCGGGGTGAAAATCGACGGCCAATTGCTCTCAAGCTTACTCAATGTGCCAGTGGTGTTTACCGTGGGTAATCGCCGGGAGGGTATCGACGCTCTGATAAAAAGCACCATTGCGCTGGCCGACTCGAACGCCCCTCCTGAAACCCGGCGGCGGGTCAAATACAGCC
>JBNKKA010000202.1:0-7422 GCA_050291585.1 Desulfobacteraceae bacterium | reverse complement strand
ATCCACTAAAAAAACAGGAAATCTATACCACAGCTTCACCATATGGAAAATGAGGTGTTAGCGGTGGGTCAAGCCTTGAAAGGTATTCGGCCAGGGGTTTGGCGACCTCTGTTTCCTGGACGGATTTGCCCGCCGCCTTGAGCTTGCCCAGGCGGTCGAAGGCGGACCTGAGCATCTCCCGATTAGCAGGTCCAGTCAAAGACCATCTCGAATTGGGAAATGGTGAGGGTGAGGCCGGTCTCCTGCAGAAAGGCGTTCATGTGAGCATCGCCGGCGTCAACGTTCGTCAGATGGATGGCGTCGGTGGCGGTCAGCATGAAGGCGGCCAGGCGGTCTTCATGCATCACCCCGTGGGAGCGATCCAGCCGCACGCTGCGGGCGATAATGACATTGGTGAGCTTCTCCGCCGTCATCTCGATGGTGACCGCGTAGTCCGAGAAGGCGTCGTTGAAGGCGGCTATTAGTTCTTCCAGGGGCACCTGGTCGAGGGGGACGATCTGCATCGCTTCTTTTCCGGCATCAATGGTTCCTGGAGGGTTCGGACTGTCGATTTAAATCGGGTTGGGTCGTTCTGGATTCGTGCTTCGAGGCCTTTCAGATGCCAGAGGCTCACACATCTTTGATGCGCTCGCCGTCAAATCGGTGCGCCTATCTCTTCTTCTGCTGGCGGGCCACACGACGAATCTGCATCAGCTTCTGGAAACGCTCGAAACCGACGATGCGGCGCACCTCCAGAAGGAAGGCGAAGCGTTCGTTACCAAGGGCGGTGCGGGCGGTCTCCAGGCGCTGGTACTGGTCCTTGGCGGCAGTTGCATCCATCTGGGGGGCTTCGAGGAGGGTCTCCAGCTCGAATTGTTCTACTTCAACCTTGCCTTTGAGGGTGATGAGGTTGCGGCGGGTGGCGCGATAGGCGGTCTCGAGGGAATCGACCTCTTCCGATGTGAGTCCCAGTCGCTTAACTACCCGTTCGTTGTTCCACCACCGACCGATCATCATCTCCTGGGCGAAAGTCTTGCTGACGGAGAGCATCAGCAGAAGCATCAGGACCATAGTGAAACCTTTGGTGATCCGAGGCGTCTCCGTATTGGCAGCTAGCCATTCCTTAATAGCCCTCATGAGGCAATTCCTTTCGCACTGGTATTCCAACTAAGGTCTTCTTCTGTCTCTGCTTCGATTTCGGGGACGATGAAGTCGGTAGGATCGCCCTGGTCCTCAAACCCAATGTCACCACTCAATTGCTGGTAGTCATCCGGCAGGGGGTTGTGCAGCAGGGCCTGAATCTCGACGAAAAGCCGGGCTTCTGCTTCTGGGTTCAACTCGGCGGTTTCGATCACGGGCATCTTCATGGGTCGGTTGCCCATGGGGCGGTAGAGGGCGATCATCATAAGCAGTACCATGGCCACAACCATACCCAGGGCGGGCCTCAATCCCACGCGGCGGCCGAAGAAAAAGCGCTGGTGGGTTTCCGGCAGGCGCACCCGCCCGAGAGCATCGGGACTGAGTTCACGGGCCATGCGGCCGATGGCGCCGAAGCGTGAACCCAGGCGATCCACCTCCTGTCTGCAGTGGGGGCAGCTTTTAAGGTGCGCGCGCAAGGGTTTAGGCAGATCGACCTTGCCCACCACCGCCTGGAGGAGTTGATCACTGTCGAGATGGTTATGGTCAGTGGACATCTTAATTACACCTCCATCTCCAGGTCAAAGGCCTCGGCTCGATCGCGCACTTTGCGCAGCGCGCGGTAGAGATGGGTTTTGATCGTGCTCTCGCCTTTTCCGAGGATTCTGCTGATCTCATTTATACTCATCTCATCAAAAAAGCGCAATAAAAACACCTCTCTCTCCATCTTTGCCAGACATTCGAGCATCTGGTAAAAATCGGTCCAGAAGGCCTTGCGGGCCACCTGTGTATATCCCCCGGCGGGGGTCTGGGCGGTCTCGGGCAGATCGTGTTCGGTCATCTCGTCCAGGCTGCCGAAGATGGCGCGCACCTTTTTACGGCGGTAGTGATCGCGCACCTTGTTCAAGGCGATCTGGTAGAGCCAGCTGCGGAATGCGGCCCCTTTCTTGAGGCGCCCAAGTTTAGTGTACGCCTTTAGAAACACGTCCTGAACGATGTCCTCTGCATCCATGCGGCTGCGTGTGCGCACCACGACCAGACGAAAAAGGGCCTCCTGATGGCGATCCACCAGCCGGTGAAAGGCCTGCCGGGAGCCCGACTGAGCGGCAAGGATCAACTCGGCATCGACGGGTTCGGTAGGTGGATGCGCGGCGACATTCTGGTCCAAGGGGAAAATTGTACCTCAGCATAGAGCGGTTAACGGTTGCCGCGATCATACCGGCTGGCCAAGGGGCTGTCCAGCGGTGATGCAATGGTAGCGGAAGCCTGGTTTCTGCCTCCGGGCGCGATCGCGTGGCCGCACAGCCTTATTGTGCTTGAGGCGTCGTATATGTGCGTCCGCCTGTTTCTGGAGAGCGGCCAGCTTGAGACGCTCCCCTTTGCTCAGCACCCCGTCGGCCAGAAAGCGTTGTTTGACCTTGCGGATCTTGTGCTGTTCCTTTTGAAGCACGCGCGCTTCAGCTTTGGTCAGGCTCCCCTTGCTGATCCCCTGCTGGATGCGTTTTTGTTGCGCGGCCCGTTTATTACTGATCTTACCAGCCATGACCGGATGGACCAGACACAGACCGGCTATCAACGTAAGCACCAAATAAAGCATCGTTTTTTTCATCTGCACGATCTCCTTTTACGTGTATTTGTAAGTGTAGACGTATGAGGCAGCAGAAGGGTTTACAAAACCGGCGGCAAAAATCTCTGTACTGGGTGCTCAAGGCGTAAAAAGGCCATCGAAAGTGGCCCGGCCACTGAGAGTGGCCCGGCCCATTTATCTTGACATCAAGATAAATGGGCTTAGCATAACCCAATGGAAACAGGATCTCACATACGACTGGTTCTGGGACGGGCTACTAAGGCAATTGAAAGCGTTGATCGGGCCAGTATTACCGGCACGGGGCTAAATTTCAGCGACTTCAGTATTTTGGAGTCGCTGCTGCATAAAGGCCCCCTGCCCATCAACAGCATCGGTGAAAAGGTGCTCCTGACCAGCGGATCCATGACGACCGCCGCCAATCGACTGGAGGAGCGGGGCCTGATCAAACGGATCCAGGACCCGTCCGATGGCCGCTGCTTTCACCTGCACCTCACCAAGACCGGGCGCCGATTGATAGAAAGCGCTTATGCGAAACATGCCAATAACTTGGAAAGGATAGCGGAGATCCTTAGCGCCAAAGAACGTTCCGACCTGGTAAGGCTTTTAAAAAAAATCGGTGTGCACGCTCAAGGCATTCATCTAAGCTAGACTTTTTAACGCTAAGTCTTATATTTAAGAGATGTTAGCGCCATTGCTGAGCGCACATCCCAACCAAGAAGAGGGGGACTTGTATGCCAGCCACACGCAAGATAAGCACGATCCTGACTGGCCAGGCCACCATGGAAGGGGCCGGGGTGCACCTGAAGCGCGTCTTCGGCTACCGGGAAGCGCCCCGTCTGGACCCTTTCCTGATGCTCGATGATTTTCGCTCCCATACGCCCGCGCACTATCTCAAGGGCTTTCCCTGGCACCCCCACCGGGGCATCGAAACGATCACCTACCTCCTAAAAGGCGAGGTGGCCCATGGCGACAGCATGGGGAACACCGGCCTTATCTCCGCGGGGGATGTCCAATGGATGACTGCCGGCAGCGGCATTATCCACCAGGAGATGCCCAAGGGCGATGCCGATGGCGCCATGCACGGGTTTCAATTGTGGACCAACCTGCCTGCTTCCCAAAAGATGATGCCGCCCCGCTACCGCGGCATCACGGCGAATCAGATACCCACCGCCGAAATGGAGAACGGTGTGAGGGTCAATGTTATCGCCGGCACCTTTGAAGGGGTCAGAGGGCCCATGGAAGAGATCGTCATCGACCCGGAATACTTCGACTGCAGCGTGCCGGCCGGCGAAAGCTTCATCCATGGCACCAACCCAACATACACCGCCTTCATCTATGTCATCGCTGGCTCGGGTCAGACCGATGGAGAAGCGGTTGAGAACGGAAAACTCGTGCTCTATCAAGCGGGGGAACAAGTGGTCGTCAGCGCGGGTGAAGATCCCCTGAGATTCTTGCTTTTAACCGGAAAGCCGTTAAATGAACCAGTGGCCTGGCGGGGCCCCATTGTCATGAACAGCCAGGCTGAGTTGGAAACCGCCTTTCAGGAGTATCAAGAAGGCACCTTTATAAAACAATAGAGAGGATCATCCCATGAAAGTATTGATTGTATATTACTCGACTTATGGCCATATCCAGAAGATGGCCGAAGCCATCGCCGCAGGTGTCCAAGAGGTCCCAGGCGCCGAAGCCACCCTGCGGCGAGTGCCTGAAACCCTGCCCCAGGCAGTACTCGAAAATATGGGCGCTGCAGATGCCCAGCAAGCGCAGGCCCAGGTGCCCATCTGCACCGTTGAAGAGCTGGCTGCGGCCGATGCCGTTATCTTCGGCACCCCCACCCGATTCGGGAACATGTGTGGCCAGATGCGTCAGTTCCTGGATGCCACCGGCCAGCTCTGGGCCGAGGGTGCGCTGGTGGGTAAGGTCGGCAGCGTATTCACGAGCAGCGCCACCCAGCATGGTGGCCAGGAATCCACCATTCTCTCCTTCCACGTGTCTCTCCTCCACCACGGCTTCGTCATCGTGGGGCTGCCCTACGCCTTTCAGGGCCAGATGCGTATCGATGAGGTCACAGGGGGATCCCCTTACGGGGCCTCGACCATCGCCGGGGGATCGGGGGAACGGATGCCCAGCGAAAATGAGCTCGAAGGGGCCCGTTTTCAAGGCCGCCATGTGGCCCAGATCGCTTCCAAGCTGACAGCCTAACGCGCAAAAACCGGTGCTGCCCAGACAAAACCAGTCGCAGCCGTCCCTCAACCCCAAATGCAAAAACCCCTCGCTCCCTGCCGGAATAACAGGGAACGAGGGGTTTTTCTAATGGTGGCGTGGGTATTGCGACCATCAGGCCATCTCACGCTGCTCCAGAATCTGGCCGCGGTTGCTGATGACCACCTGCTCGATGGGCATGTCGACGCCGGCCTCGGTCATGCCGCGCTTCACCATCCCGGGCAATCCCGAACAGCAGGGTACCTCCATCACCATGACGGTGACACTCTTGATGCCGGCGGTTTTGAAGATGTCGCGGAACTTCTGAATATATTCGTTGGCATCGTCGAACTTGGGACAACCGACCATAACCGCGTGGCCCCGAAGAAAGTCCTGGTGCAGACTGGGGAAGGCCACCGGCACGCAATCGGCCACCACCAGGAGATCGGCGCCTTTGAGGAAGGGCGCCGTGGGCGGAATCAGGCGCACCTGAACGGGCCAATGCATCAAGGCCGAAGGCACTTCGCCCGAGGGGGCGGCGGCTTTGGATGACGCTTTGAGAGCCCTGGGCTCATTGGCTTCCTGGCAGGCGGTTTGAGGGGCGAAGCTCTGCAATTGAGTGGATGGGCAGCCGCAGGGCAAGGTGTCCCCTGCCGGTTGCGCCGCTGCAGCACCCTGCTGACCCTCCAGGTGGGCCTCGACAGCGGCCTCGTCAAAGGCGTCGGCCTCGCGCTCGACGATCTCGAGCGCCCCCTGGGGACACTCGCCGATGCAGGCCCCCAGGCCGTCGCAAAGGTTGTCTGAAGTCACTTTAGCCTTGCCATCGATGATCTCCAGTGCCCCCTCGGCACAACCGATCACGCACTGGCCGCAGCCGTCACATCTCTCTTCGTCGATTTCGATAATCTTGCGCATCATTTTCATTCATCACCTCAAAGCCCTCCTCGGAGGGCAAGCATACGTGAATCACATCAGGGCGGATAGTACTTGACGGGCCAAATCGGCCGCCGCTGGAATAAAAAATTCGTCGTCCTGCACGCTGATCGCAGCGCTCTTGTCGGCTTTGACAGCTGCCTCGAGCGCTTCGATACGAATCGCATCGGCCAGGACCTCTTGTTCGACACCCTTGGCAGGGGCATCGCTGTCCCCAGACAGAATATCCATGACGGCGGCCGTCAAACCGGCAGGGGCCTGGAGGGATTCGAGGATCTCCTCGACCACCGGCCCCTCCAGGACATGGAGGTAGGCGGCCGAGAGGATGACGGCCATGTTGGCGGCCGCCTTGCGACCGATCTGGTCGGCATGCCGGGCAACCCGGCTGGCCCGGCCGATGCGGGTGAAGTCGGTTTTCAGGTGGCGCTTGACCGCCACGGCAATGCGGTCCTTGAAGAGGTCGTCTTTCTGGGCGATCAGTTCGGGGGGCAGGTTGCCGATGCACTGCTCGGCGTACTGGCAATAGGCCGCGCAACCGAAATCCATCTGGGGGTTAATGAAGCGATGGCCGCAGTGACTGCATTTGCGCAGGGTGTCGTCCTTGAAGAACTCCACCGTCTTGCCGCACTCGGGACATGTCACGTCGAAGATGGCGTCCGCCTGCCAGTACTGGGTATCCTGTCCGGGACATTTCATGATGCGCCTCCCTGCTGCCACTCGCCGATAAGGTCCGGCTGAAAACCCCGGCCGGCAATGGTGTCGACCGGGGATGCTTCCTTTGCGTTTATCCCAACATGGCGGCCAAGTCTTCGTCAACCGTGGAGATAGGCATGATGTTGAAGTTCTTCACCAGCACGTCGAGGACGTTGGCGCTGATGAAGGCCGGCAGGCTGGGCCCCAGGCGAATATCCTTGATGCCCAGGTGAAGCAGGCTCAACAGGATGACGCAGGCCTTTTGTTCGTACCAGGAGAGGACCATGCTCAGGGGCAGGTCGTTGACCCCGCACTCGAAGGCGCCGGCCAGGGCCACGGCGATCTGCACGGCCGAGTAGGCGTCGTTGCACTGGCCCACATCGAGGAGACGGGGGATGCCGCCGATGTCGCCCAGGTCCTTGTCAAAGAAGCGGAATTTACCGCAGGCCAGGGTGAGGATGACACAGTCCTCGGGCACCTTCTCGACGAGCTCGGTGTAGTAGTTGCGACCCGGTTTAGCGCCGTCGCAGCCGCCTACCAGGAAGAAGTGACGGATGGCCTTGTTCTTGACGGCTTCGATGACCGTGGGAGCCACACCCATGACAGCGTTGCGGGCAAAACCCACCATGACGCTCTTGCCGGGGGTATCTTCCGTGAAACCTGGCATCTCGAGGGCCTTGTTGATGGCCGGGGTAAAATCTTTCTCCGCGAGGTGGGTCACGCCGGGCCAGCCCACCAGGCCGGTGGTGAAGATGCGGCCCTTGTAGTCCTCCTTCGGCTTCTGGATACAGTTGGTGGTCATGAGGATCGCCCCCGGAAACTGGGAGAACTCCTTGGCCTGGTTCTGCCATGCGGTACCGTAATGACCGTAGAAATGAGGGTATTTCTTG
>JBNKKA010000201.1:0-7593 GCA_050291585.1 Desulfobacteraceae bacterium | reverse complement strand
CCCCAAGGCCGTTACGCCAAGATGGCCAACGTATGGTTTATCCCTAGCGTCCAGATCATCACCTATTGGTTGAAACGCTGCGGCTTCCGAAACATCCGCTGTGTCGATACCACCGCAACCACTGCGACTGAACAGCACCGCACCCGTTGGATGCCCTTTGAATCCTTGACTGACTTTCTCGATCCCGCAGACCCTAGCCTCACCATTGAGGGCCATCCGGCACCGTTGCGGGCCATAATGCTCGCCGAGGCTGACTGATCCTATTTTTTTGGATTATTTTTCCGCCAGGGGCGCTGCTAGACGTGCGTTGATCCAGTCCTCGCTGGCCTCGACATCCACCGCCACGGCCACCGTAACCGTTCCCCCCCGTCGGTCTCCCTCCTGGGGTAGTTCCCGCAGCCAGAGGTTTTCCAAGCGCAGCAAACGATCTATATCCACCCACATCCGTCGGTAGCGAACCAGGTCGGGCACTACCACCAGGGCCATGGCCAGGGGGTCATGGAGGTGGGCGCCAGGCAGACGGCGTTCGGCCTGGCTCCACTCGACCCAGGGGCGGGCGTAGCTGTGGATGTGCTGGTGAAAATCGGAAGTGTTGGCGGCCATCAATTCCAGGTGACTGGGACGCTGGAAAACCCGCGCGGTGACGTTGACGGGCACCAGGGTCAGGACCACGCCCGAGAGGCAGACGATGGCGGTGGCCTCGGGGTCGAAGAGGGGGTTGAAGCGCAGGGTGTCCCGCCAGATCTCGGGCGGAATATCCGGGGTATTCCAGACGAGAGGATCGTCCCCCTCCCGGTCGGGTTCGAACCCGCCGCCCATGTGGACAACGCCCTTGAGGAGGCCGGCCAGCTCGGGATCGGTAAGGAGGGCCAGGGCCAGGTTGGTGAGGCTGCCGGTGGCCACCATGGTCACCTCGCCGGGATGGCGGCGGACCTGCTGGACGATGAGCTCATGGGCCTTGAGGGAGCTGGCTGCGTGCTTGGGTGAGGGGGGTGAGGGTAGGTGGCTCCAGAATCGCGACCCCGGCCCGGCGCTTTTCGCTTCCAAATAGGCAAAGTGGGCCGCCCGCGAGCGCAACAAGGGATCGGCGCGACCCTCGGCCACGGGGATCTCCCGGCGATGGGCCAGGGCCAGTTGGACGAGGGTGTTGCGGGTGGACTGGGCGGTTGTGCAATTGCCCGCGCAGGTGGTTATCCCCAACAGCTCGATCTCGGGCGATGTCAATGCCAGGGCCAGGGCCAGGGCATCGTCCGTATCGGTCACCGGGAGACCCAGGCCATTGTCGATATCAAGAATGACTTTGTGATGTTTCACGTCATCACAGCAGCACGTCAGGTTCATCGCCGTCCGAAGGGATTCCCTCGATCATGATCTCGTTCAATGGGCGACGATTGTTGGGCTTCTCGATGGCCTGCATCTCCTCGGGGAGGTGGTCGGCGCTACCCTTGCGCCCCACGGCCACAGCGGCCATGATGTGGTAGTCCGCCTCGGAAACCCCTAACACGGTAAATGCCCGCCGCTGGTTGAAGCCGGCCATGGCGTGGGCGTAGAGCCCCATTTTGCGCGCCTGTAGGGCCATTGAGAGCCAGGCCGCGCCGGCATCGAAGGCGGCGTGGCGGTTATGGCGCCCGCTCTGGCGAAAGGTGCGCCGGGCTAGAACGAAGACCAGCAGCGGCGCCCGCTTGGCCCAGAGTTGATTCCGCGGCACCAGGGCGGAGAGGTAGGCCTCCCGGTCGGCGGGGCTGGCTGCATAATAAAAACGCCAAGGTTGCTCATTAAAACAGGAGGGGGCCCAGCGGGCGGCCTCGAATAATTGGCCCACCTGCTCCTCGGAAAGGGGCTGGGGATCAAACCCACGGGGTGACCAGCGGTCCGTAAACATCTTGTCGATAGCGGCTCCAGAGACACGTTGATTTTGTTCTGACTCAGACATGCTAGACCTTCCTATTGAATTGGGTATTGTCCGCAACCATCCTCCTGCCTAGTATTCAATGACCAATCCAGCGTAGCCCGGCATATGCGATCAGGCCCCCGGCCAGATAAGCCGCCAAATCGAGCCAGGCGAAAGGGGGCCCCACCACGGAGCGGCCGATGAAGGCACCGCGCACATAGGTCACCAGGGGCTGGGGAATCAAGAGGGAGAGTTCCACCGCGCAGGCAAAGGCGCATACCGTTACGGCCACCGCTTTGCTGCGCAGGCTTGGCAGAAACAGGTAGAGCAGAAACGACCAGAAGCACACAAAAAGCAGACCACCGCTGAGCCGGTGGACCCAGGATTGCAGGGGGCCGTGATAGTAGCGCAGATAGTAGCCGGCCAGCACAACGGCGATAAGCGATGCGGCGCTCCACAGGCGACGCTTGAGAACCGGGTTGAAAATGGTCACGAAATGGCCTTTCTGATTGCATCTCAAAATGCTCTTAGAGCGCAAAAGCGTTCCAACTCTGCGTTTTCAGTAACAACTGCAGGGGACCCAGCAATGGATCGATTAGCCCCACGCTGAGCTCCAGTTGATTACCCCTCTTATGGAGCCCTCGATTGCAGTTTCCCTCGGGCTTCACCAGCCCCCGGCCAGAGTGTCCAGAACCGACACCAGGCAGGTGTTGAGGTCGTCAAACAGGTCGGCGCCTGCCAGTATCTCTTGAGCCGGTTGCTCGTAGGGGCCGTCACCGATCTCCTGCCCGCAGTTCCTAACGAGAGCCGCGGCGCTATCCGCCGTGGTTTCCAGGTGAAACTGGAGGCCCACCACGCGCTCATCATAAACAAATCCCTGGCAGGCACAAGCCTCGCTGCTTCCCAGGGATACGGCGCCCTGGGGCAATTCGAAGGTGTCCCCATGCCAGTGAAAGGCGGTGAATCGGGCTGGCAGCGCGCGGCCCACCGCGGACCGGTTCGCCCGCGGGTCCTTGTGCACCGGAAACCAGCCGATCTCAGGATGGGGGCCCTGTACCACCGCGGCGCCCAGAACATCGGCGATCAGCTGGGCTCCCAGGCAGATTCCCAGCACCGTCTTGCCCGCTGCCACCGCCGAGCGGATGAACTGCTTTTCCGCCGTCAGCCAGGAGTAGCGCTTCTCTTCGTAGATGTTCATTGGCCCCCCCATGACCACCAGCCAGTCCAGATCGTCCACCACCGGCAAAGACTCCCCGGCATAGAGGTGAGTGGTCGTTATGGTCCACCCGCGCCCCCGGGCCCAGGGTGCGATGGCGGCCAGATCTTCGAAAGCGACGTGTTGGAGGCAGTGCAGTCTCATTTATACCTCAGCCTGGGGATCTCGTTTGGGCAGATGATGTTCGTGGATCGGTTTCATCGAGCGCCTCAGTTTTATACAAGGCCAATCTTTTTTCAAGTGACCCGGCGTGGAGCTCAAAGAGATTGTTGTCATAATCGTAAAAATAGAGGGAGTCGCCCTCCCCGTCTACCCTGGGTCGCGATGATTTGATAGGGGCCTCCAGGGCGCGCAGGCGTGCCTCAAAAGCGGGCAAATCGGCGGGATCCACCTCGAAGGCCACGTGAGCATAGGAGGGTTCAGTGGATGGACCCTCCATGGCCGCCAGCCACACCCCGGCCAGAAGAAAGAACTTCTCGCGGGCAATTGAGTAGTTCCTGGCATGGCTGTCGTACACCTCCCGAGCCCCCAGCCCCTCGCACAAGAAACGCGCCGTCCGATTGAGATCTTTGACCATAATTGTTATGTGACTGAGACGTCTAACCTTCATTGGCATCTCTCAAAATCGCATGTAGACCGGCAAGCGTTCGTAACCGAAAAGTGCGTTCAGATGATGGAGCAGGGCGTGGCGGCCCTCCTTCTGCCAGGTGGCCGTCATTTGGTCGCTCAAGCCTTTGTAGTAGAGAATCAGGGCGTCCAGATCCCTGGGAGGCGGACCGAGAGCCTTGGTTGCAGCGAACTGATCCATGAGGTTCAGCCACAGCTGGCTGGCCCCCATGATGAAATAGGGCCAAGAGGTCTGCATGGCGGGCGACCAGGCCGGGTCGCTCGTGGCGGCCAGATCGGTCTGGAGATCCCCCTCGGGATCGTCGATGACGACGCGCTCGATCACGCCGGTAGTATGCAACTCTGCCAGGAGGGGATGGGCCATGAGGGTCGTGTTGATCTCGGCAGCCGTCGCTGGCAGGGCATAGAAAAGGAAGCGCAGGCGATGGCCAGCGGCGTCCCGGACCGCCCGGCGGTGGAAGCGCCATAGGGGCAGATTGTCGCGCTGGGTGTCGATGAGGGGGCCGAAGATTTCGCGCGCCACCAGGAGATCCAAGTGCATGGCCGGTCGGGTGTCGGGTGGCCATCTAAAATGAATCTCCACCGACCACCAACCGCTTCCGGCCGCGGCCTTCAAAGCACCGGGTCCCGCCACGGGATCGGGCGGGGGCGCGGTGGCGCAACCCAGGAGCCATCCCAGAACCGCCAGCCAGAAACACAAGGCCCTTGCAAGCATCAGCGGTGAAAGGGTATATTTTAGATCTTTTAGCATAAGATTGTATATCGTCCTAAAGCGATGCTCCTACCGACCGATCATAACAAAAGAACACCGGACCGTAGCGCCGTTGGATAACCCACACGCATTCTAACAGATTTTCACCAAGGGTCCAAACTGATCGAACCCGCCGAAAACGCCCCGCACGGCCAGCGGAAGGTTTTCCATCGGCATACCTGAAACTATGGCCATCAAGGAGCAAATCCCCATGAGCGAAAAATTCAATGTGGTTTTCAAAGGCGAGATTCTGCCGGGCGTGGAGCCAACAGCGGTCCGCAAGACCGTCGCCCAGTTGCTTAAGGTCGATGCCGCCAAGGCGGAGCAACTCTTCAGCGGCCAGCCCACGGTGCTGCGCCGTGACGTGGACCGCGACACCGCCGAGAAGATCCAACGCGCCCTCAAAAACGCCGGAGCCGCCTGTGAATTGGAATCGCTGGAAGTCGCCGAGTCAGCGTCGAATGCAGACGCAGGCCCTGGAGAGATCCCCCCGGTGCCGCCTCAGACCGAAGCACCTCAGGGTGAGGTAGTCAATCACTATTTCGAAACCCAGGATGGCCATCAGATGATCGTCACCAATATCGAATCCATACCCGGCAAGACCATTGTGGAGCACTTCGGTCTCGTGTCAGGCAGCACCATCCGCGCCAAACACATCGGCCGAGACCTCATGGCCAGCCTCAAAAACCTGGTGGGCGGCGAGCTCAAGGGCTATACCCAACTCATGGCCGAATCTCGCCGCCAGGCCACCGAAAGGATGATCGCCCAGGCGCGCCAGATCGGCGCCAACGCCATCATCAACGTGCGCTACTCGACCTCCTCCGTGGCCCAGGGTGCGGCGGAATTGTACGCCTATGGTACGGCGATTAAAATCGTTTAGAGCGGAGGCCTCAGCATGATCGATCTCATCATTTTTTTATCCCTGGTGGCCCTGGGCTATGGCGTGGGCACCTATGTGGAGAAGCGCCACTACCGCCGCATCAAGGCGCGTGAGCAGGCCACCCTGAAACTAGCGATCACGACCACCAAGCACATCAACTATCCCGTCGAAGATATCCAATCGGTAGCGCTGGTCACGGGTAGTGCGGTGATCTCGGTGGACTACTTCAAACGGTTGTTGGCCAGCTTGCGCAACATCTTCGGCGGCAATGTGAAATCATACGAGAGCCTCATCGACCGTGCCCGCCGGGAGGCCCTCCTGCGCATGAAGGAGATGGCGCCCCAGGCCCACATGATCGTCAACGTACGCATCGAAACCTCAACCGTGGGCCGCAAGGCCAATAAAAAAGGGGTCGGTTGCCTGGAGGCCCTGGCCTACGGCACCGCCGTGACCCTCAAAGGGCATGCATGAAGTACACCCCGCGCCTGCCGGAGACCAACGACAACGTCTCCCCCTCCTCGCCCCTGAAAGAGCTGGCCGTTCTGGCGGGCGGCCTGCTGGCAATCATTGTTGGAATCTACCTGGTTCTGGGCGTGGCCGTTGACCTCATCGTACCCCGTCTCAGCCCGGGGTTGGAGCGCCGCCTGGCCAAGCCATTCCTGAGCACAGTCACCGACATCGACGATGCCGCCGACAGCACCCAGGAATCAGTCCAGGCGATCCTGGACCGCCTCCAGAAGGAGTGCGCCGAGCTGCCCTTTCCCCTCCAGGTGCACGTCAAGTCCAGCGAGACCATCAACGCCCTGGCCTTCCCCGGGGGCCATATCATCATCTTCCAGGGCCTCCTGGACGAGGTGACCTCGGAAAACGAGCTGGCCTTCGTGCTGGCCCACGAGATGGGCCACTACGCCAACCGCGACCACCTGCGCGGCATCGGTCGCGCCCTGGTCTTCATCACCGTCTCAACCCTGACCCTGGGTCCCGACAGCCCCGTCGCCAAGGTCCTGGGCAGTGCCCTCAACCTCACCGAGATGCGTTTTTCGCGCGCCCAGGAAAATCGCGCCGACACCTTTGGCCTGGAAGCCCTCCAATGCCTTTACGGCCATGTGGGCGGCAGCACCGACTTCTTCAATAAAATACCAGCAGATCAGGACCCGGGGCGCTTCGGTCACTACTTCGCCTCCCACCCGGAGAACCGCCGCCGCATCGCCCACCTCGAAGAGTTGGCTCGCAGTAAAGGCTACCCCAGCGAAGCGACTCTCCCGTTTCCTTCAACGGATTAGGACCGTCAGCATCACCCTCTCTGCGCTGATTTATAGAAGCGGCCCCCTTGCAAGTTACGATCGACGATGTTACGAGCATGTATGGTGGCGGCGCAGCTTCAGTGAGTGCCTGCATCCATCCTCAAAGGATGCGCCGCCTTTTACTGGGACACCCCTTTCCTAAGATACATGCCGTCGGCGAATACCCGCAGTTACCCGTAACAAGAGGAAAAACGTTGCCGCACCCTGGCAGCGCTTTCCCCTGCGTATCGCACCGGCAGCGACCGCTCCCCACGACATCAGGCGATGAGGGATTCCAGAGTGTGCATACTGGACATCCCTCCAGATCAAAACCTCCAGCAGGAGAAGTTCCTAAAATGACAGAGAAAAAATGGGTCTATCTTTTTTCGGAAGTGGACGCGGCTGAGGCTTACGTGGGCGGCGAGTGGGAAGGTGTCCGCGGACTCTTCGGTGGCAAGGGGGCCAACCTGGCCGACATGGACCGCATCGGCATCCCGGTCCCTCCTGGGTTTACGGTCACCACCGAGGCCTGCAACACCTACCTCGAGGTCGGCGGCGTCTTTCCCGACGGCATGTGGGATCAGCTCCTCGAAGCCCTCCAGTCGGTCGAGGCCGCAACGGGCAAGACCCTCGGCGACCCTGAGAGCCCCCTGTTGGTCTCCTGCCGTTCGGGGGCCAAGTTCTCCATGCCGGGGATGATGGATACGGTGCTCAACATCGGCCTCAATGACGAGACCGCCGAGGGGATGATCAAACTCACCAACGACGCCCGCTTTGTCTACGACGCCTACCGCCGCCTGGTGCAGATGTTCGGCAGCGTGGTCATGGGCATTGGCGATCATTTTTTCGAAAATGTGATCGAGAAAACCAAACACCAGGCCGGCGTGAGCTCAGACTCGGATCTGACGGCCGATCACTGGCGCGAGATAACGGCCCAGTTCAAGA
>JBNKKA010000200.1:0-7646 GCA_050291585.1 Desulfobacteraceae bacterium | reverse complement strand
GGCCTTGACGACACCGATGTTCTTGGCCACCCCACCCGTCATCATCAAGGGTTCGGCGAGGCCCACGCGCTTGGCCATGGCGATCACCCGCGAGCCGATGGATTGATGGATGCCGGCGATGATGTTCTCCCGTGGCTCTCCTTTGGCGATGAGGGAGATCACCTCCGACTCGGCAAAAACGGTGCAGAGACTGCTGATGGCGGCCGGCCGGACCGCCTTGAGGGAGAGCTCCCCGAAGGCGTCCAGGTCCACCTCCAGGGCTCGGGCCATCACCTCGAGAAAGCGGCCCGTGCCGGCGGCGCACTTGTCGTTCATGGCGAACTCCTTGATTTTTCCATCGGCATCCAGGGCAATGGCCTTGCTGTCCTGGCCGCCGATGTCGATCACACTGCGCACCCTTGGATCCTGAAAGCGGGCCCCGGCCGCATGGCAGGTGATCTCGGTGACCGTCTTGTGGGCACAAGCGACGCTGTTGCGCCCATAGCCGGTGGCCACGATGCGGTCGATCCGTTCTTTGGAAATATGCAATTCCCTGAGGAGTTCGTCAAACACCGCCTCGCCCGCCTTGGCGGCGTTGTAACCGGTGAGAATCACGCGACTGCCGAGGAGTTGGTTGTCTTGAATCAGGGCGGCCTTGGCGCTGATGGACCCGACATCGATACCGACACTAATCATGATCTGCCTTTGAGTGCATCCTCAGTCAAACGGTAAAAAAGGGGTGTAGAGTGAAAAAGAGGCCTCCGGTGCTGCGGTGATGCCTCTCAGGCCGAGAGCACCTCCATGAAGGCGTCGATGCGGGTGTCGATCTGGCTTTCCGAGAAGCTGCGGGCGTCGGTCATGTCCGCCTCGATCACCAGAGAGGGAATCCCGCGTTTCTCCTGGACGATGCGCTGGATGTCGTATTGCCCCAGGCTGTATGGTTTGCAGCTGCGATTGGAGTGGATGACCAGCCCGTCGGCGCTGTACTTGTCAACCATAGCCACCACCATATCGGCCATCTGGTCGGTAGCGATGTTGATGTAGATGCGCGAATAGCCCGCAGCCATGGATCCCAGGAAGTCATTCTCGTCCAGGTAGGGCATGGAGCTACACCATGAGGAGGTATAGGTATCGGCCACGAGACAAGCGTCGTGGGCGGCAAATTTATCCGACAGCCATCGGGTGCGGTACCACACCGGCAAGTTGTCCCAGAGCAGTCGGTAGCGTTCGCCCGGCACAGCGGCGATCCCCGCCGCCACGCGGGCCTCCATCTCCGCGAGCAGTCCGCTGTAGTAGTCGACCACGGTCTGGGTGCCCCGCAGGGTGACGATGAGGGCCAGGTGGAAAAAAGCGTCGAAGGCGCTCATGGGTGCCGGGCGATGCATGGTTGTGTCGAGGACCGCCTGCCAGATCTTCTGGCCTGCGATGGAGAGACGCCCCACCTCGGTCAGGCGGTCGCGGTCGAATGGCTTGGCGCAATGACTTTCGAGGAAGACCAGGTACTCCTCCAGTTGACTGCGCACATAGGCGTCCGCCGCCGGGCTGTATTCCGTGTGGATGAAGGGGGTGTCCAGGATGAAGAGGGGCACGTCGAAATAGCGGGCCTGCACCTCGTACCATTTGAGCACCGTCCCGCAGATATTGTTGCAGCAGATCAACATATCCGGACGGGGCAGCCCACCGATAGGCCCCCCGTCCACCGTGGCGCAGGCGATGTCGGCGCGGGCGTAGGAGCATAGATCACTGGCGTAGCCCATCTCCTCGGCCTTTTCACACAGGTCGCCCCCCATCTTGGCGGCCCCGATCATGGCACCGTGATTTTCCGGGTATACCGGGATCACGTCCATGGCGATGAGGGGCTCCACCGGCCCGCCGGAGGTGATCCAGGCGACTTTTTTGCCGTTGTCCGCGGCCGTCTTGGCATCGATATAGTACTCGGTCATAATCTCTTTCATCCGCTTGACCGACTTGATCTTGCGCCTCTCCCTCTCCGCCTCGAGGGACTTTTCTTCTGTAGTCATACCGGTCTCCTTATGGTCACGGCGATCGATGCTTGAGCGCTACAGCATCTCCATGAACGCTTCGCAGCGGGTGGTCAATTGTCCCTGGTTGACGGTCTGTTCCTCTAGTTCGATCAAGAGGCTGGGGATCCCCTCGTCAGCGAGCATGGACTTCAGATAAGGGTAATCAAAGGCGTGGGGGTCACAAAATTTGAGGAAGATGAAAATCACGCCCCGGGCCCCATCGGCCTTGGCCTGGCGGACCAGTTCCTCGCCGCGTCGGTGGATGCCGGCGTGTTTGGCCGGGCAGATGGCCCGCCGGGCGTAGCGCTGGGCAATGGCGGCGATGGGGTCTCCCTGGGCGTCGATGAGCCCCGTTAACCCCCGCGAACCCGTGCACAGGTCGTCTCCCACGACCACGCCACCGACCGACTCGATGAGGCCGTAGAGATCGGGCATGTTGCAGACGCCGCCGGAGATGAAGATCCGTTTGGCGGTGGTATTTTCGTCTGCCGGTGACGAGTCGAGCGATTCCAGTAAGCGGGTCAGGTCAGACAGGAAATCCTTGCGATCCATGACCATGGAGGCCCGCACGATGGCGTGCAGGTCGCTGCCGGAGATGGCGCCCGGCCGCTCACTGCGAAGGGCGTAGAGGCGCTGCATGGCCTTGCGAATGCCGTTGTAAGTCTCGATGGCCCGCCGCAGCTCCGCTTCAGCGATGGTCCTGCCCAGCAGGGTCTCCAGCTTGACCCTGGCCTCGGCCATCACCGTGGCCATGTAAGTGCGGGCGCTGTCGGTGTTGAGTTTTACCGGCAGGACCACATCCAGGTGGAACCCGGTGTCGGCGTTGAGGCGCCAGATGTCGGAGAGGCGCTGGATGGAATCGCAGGTGTGGGGGAAGACGACGCCGTCGATGAAGTCGAGCTCGCCGGCGAGGGCCTCTTCCAGGGCGCCCCGGACCAGGCTGCAGCTGTAGGACTGGAGGTGGGCGTCGGCCCTGGAGATGCGCCCGCTGCCGCCGACGATGCGGTGAGTGAGGGCGCCCCCGGCCAGAATCAACTCTTCGGGCGCATAGGAACAAAGGGTACCGACGACCCGCCCGCCGGTTACTTTCTTCCAGCTGCGCGCATAGGTTTTGGGATCGGCGGCAACCTGGCGAAACTGCTCAATGGCTTCCATTCAACTCCCCCTCCTTAATGCTATCCGCTGGATTTGGGCCGAGGAACTGTTCGGCGTTCTTTCTATCGAACGTCGGTCGAAGGATGAAAAGCTTGAGACCGGTCGGGGACGGCGCAGGGCACGTCCCCGACCAAAGGGGTTCATGGAGAGCGGAGCCGGTGGCCCTACCAGCATTGGATAGCCTTGGGATACGACCCCAGCACCTTAACGAAGAGGGCCTGGGCGGCCAGTTCCCCCAGGGCTTGGAGGGCGGCCGGGGAATCGCTGCCGCTCTCGAAGGCGGCGTAGAAAACATACTCCCAGGGGTTTTCCGGGATGGGGCGCGACTCGAGCTTGGCGAGGTTGAGCTCGTGGCGCTGGAAGATCTTGAGGCAGTCCACCAGTGCGCCGGGGTAGTGGCGGGTCTTGAAGGCCACGGTGGTCTTCTCGGCCTTGACGGTGCCGGGTTTGTGGTCCGAACGCACGATGACGAAGAAACGGGTGGTATTGGTGTTGTTGGTCTGGATCTCCCGCTCAAGAATATTGACCGGATAGTACTCGGCGCAGAGCTCGGAGGCGATGGCAGCCTTGGTGGGGTCCTGCCACTCGGCCACCAGCTTGGCCGACCCGGCGGTGTCGTAGGTGGCCATGGGGCGGATGCCGTGCTTCTTGAGAAAAGCGGCGGACTGCTTGAGGGCCTGGGGATGGGAGTGGGCCTCGCGCACCTGGTCCAAGGTCGCGCCCTCGACACCCAGGAGCATGTGACGGATGGGCATGTAGGCTTCGCCCACGACCACTGTATTGCTGGCCAGGAGAAGATCATAATTCTCCACCACAGTGCCGGCGATGGAGTTCTCCACGGGGACGTATCCGAAATCGGCCCTCTCCTCGGCCACCGCCGCAAACACTGCATCGAAGCTCTCGCAGCTCACCGGGTCCACGGCGTCTTTGAAATAACTGCGCAGGGACAACTCGCTGTATGCCCCCCGGATCCCCTGGAATGCGACCTTGGTTTTATCTGTCATTGTCTGCTTCCAACCTTTCGTTGATGTGCTGCATGGCGTTCATGAACCGGCCGCGCTCCTCCTCGGCAAAGGGGTTGTAGCGGTGCATATCGTGGAAGAGCTGCCAGGTGTCGTTCTCCACCACCTCAAGGATGTGCATGAGGCGTTTGTAGCCTTCGGTGTCGATGGGCAGTTTTTCGGCGCCGAAGGCCGAGAGGCTGCGACCGAGGAAATGGGTCAGGGCCAGAGTCACGGCGATCTGACGATCATGCTCTTCCGGTGTGGCCTCAATGACGGCCAGACCCTGGGCTCTGAGCCATTTGGCCGCACGGGCGTAGTTTTCCGGGCTGATGCGGTCCCGGCAGAGGACGATCTTGGCCCCCGCCAGGGTGTCGGCGGCGCTGTCGGGACCGAACATGGGGTGGGTGGGCAGAAGCTCTACCCCGGGGGGCAGGAGATCGGTCATCCACTGTACCGGCTTTACTTTGACCGAGCAGACGTCGATCACTACCGTCCCAGGCTTCAGCAAAGGGGCAATGGTCTTGAGTTGGGTCTGCATGTGGGAGATGGGCACGCTGAGGAGGACCATCTCCTGGGCACAGGTCGTGTCCAAATCGGCCGGGTGGGCGCCGACGGCCTCTATTATAGCCCCTTTGCCACCCCGGTCGAATACCACCACGCGCACGTCGCGGGCTAAGTATCTAGCCGCCAGCTCCCCAAAACGGCCGAAGCCGATAATACCGATCATAAGTACTTCTCCAGTCGAGTAATCCCCGCTTCCAACTGCACCTGGGAAACGGCGTAACAGATACGCACATGCCCGCTGTCGCCGAAGGCCGACCCCGGCACCACGGCTACGCCGGCCCCCGCCAGGATTCCGGTGGCAAAATCGGCATCCGTCTGGCTCCCTGTCAGACGGGAACGGATGTCGGGGTAGAGGTAAAAGGCGCCCTGGGGTTTGATACAGGGCAGGTATTTTTCGATGCGCGCATGGGCCCAGTCGCGCTTGGCCATCAACTCCCGGCGCCACTCGCCACAGACGGTATCGGGTACCTCCAGGGCGACCAGGGCGCCGTGTTGGGCAAAGGTGCACACGTTACCGCAGAGGTGGCTCTGGAGACGGGCCATGGCGGCGATGAGGGAAGGCGGCCCCACCCCATATCCCACTCGAAAACCGGTCATGGCATAGTGTTTGGAGAAACTGCGGATCACCAGCAGTCGTGGACGCAGGGCTTCGATGGCATGGGGCGAAGTGACCGTCAGGCCATCGTAGACAAAGGGACCATAGGCTTCGTCGGAGATGAGGACCAGATCTCGCTCGATCACCAGTTCGGCCAGACGCTCCAGATCGGCGGCCGGATAAACGGCGCCGGTGGGGTTGTTGGGCGAATTGATCACGATGGCGCGGGTTCGATCCGTTACCGCCGCCGCTAAAGCATCCATATCGAGCTGGTGGTCACGGTTCTGCGTAGGGACGAAGATCGGTGTTGCCCCGCTGAGGTGAACCTGGGCGGCGAAGCTGACATAGTAGGGCACGGGAATGAGGACCTCGTCGCCCGGGTTGCAGAGGGCCTGGAAAGCGCTGTAGAGGATCTGCTTGCTGCCGTTGCCCACCAATACCTGGTCTGGACCGGTACCCTCTAAACCTTCGGCCAGCTTCTGCCGCAAGGCGCTCAAGCCGGCCACTTCGCCGTAGCGGGTTTCTCCCGCAGCGAGGGCCGCGTTGGTACCCTTGATCACTGCTGGGGGGGTATCATACTCCGGCTCCCCAACCCCCAAATTGACCACATCGTGTCCCGTCGCCTGAAGCCGGCGCACCTCGGTGAAGAGGGCGATGGTTTTTGATCCTTCGAGACTCGCGATGCGCCGGGCGATGGGAATCACTGGCGTCCCCCTTGGTGCAGGGCCTCTTGCTGTAGAGCAGCATCCACCAGGACCAGGGCGGCCATTGCCTCCACGATGGGCACCGCCCGGGGGACCACACAGGGGTCGTGACGGCCCTTGGCGGCCAGGGTGACGGGGCGGCCCTCGAAATCGACGGTCTCCTGGGGCTGGCCGATGGTGGCCGGCGGTTTAAAGGCGACCCGGAAACGGATGACCTCCCCATTGGAGATGCCCCCCTGGATGCCGCCGCTGTGGTTGGTGGCCGTGCCCAGGCCCTCGGGACGGGACACGAAGGGGTCGTTGTGGGCCGAGCCACGCATGCGTGTGCCGGCAAACCCGGATCCGATCTCAAACCCTTTGGTGGCCGGAATGCTGAGCATTGCGTGGGCCAGCTTGGCCTCCAGCTTGTCGAAGACCGGTTCGCCCCAGCCTGCAGACACCCCGCGGCAGATACAGGTGAGGATGCCTCCCAGGGAGTCCTGGTCGTCTTTGGCCCGGCGGATGAGGGCCTGCATGCGCTCCGCGGCATGGGCATCGGGGCAGCGCACGGTCGCGGCATCCACCGCCGCCCGGTCGATGGTGGCGACGTCCACCGGCTGAGCCTCCTCACTGCCCACCGCGGAGACCCAGGCGACAATCTCGATGCCATAGCGCTCCCGCAGAACCTTCTCCGCGATAGCCCCGGCGGCCACGCGGCCGATGGTCTCGCGGGCGCTGGAGCGTCCGCCCCCGCTGCTGGCGCGGATGCCGTACTTGGTCTGATAGGTGTAGTCGGCGTGGGAGGGACGCGGAATGGCGCTCATCTCCTTGTAATCCCCCGGTCGCTGGTCCTTGTTGGGCACGAGCAGACCGATGGGGGTTCCCAGGGTAAGCCCCTTCTCGGTGCCCGAGAGGATGGTCACCCGGTCGCTCTCCTGGCGGTCGGTGGTCAGGTCACTCTGCCCCGGACGGCGGCGGTCGAGCTGGGTCTGAATATCCTCTTCCTCTAAAGCCAGGCCTGGGGGGCAGCCGTCCACGATGGCGCCCACCCCGCGGCAATGGGATTCGCCGAAGGTGGTGACGCGAAAAAGGGTGCCGAATGAAGAGCTCATGAGATTTTCCTTTGGACGTCGGTAATCCAACGCCGACAAGGGTTATGGATTAGAGCGATATACACAAGGGTCGCTGTGGGTCGTTGCCCAACCCGCCAAACACCTCCCAGAAGTTGGGAAAGGACTTGGCCACACAGCTCGGGTTCCGTATGCGCATCCCGGCCACCCGTAAACCGGCGATGGCAAAGCACATGGCGATGCGGTGGTCGTCGTACGTCTCGATGGCGGCCCCCCTGGGCCTTCCCCCGGTGACGTGGAGTTCATTGGCGCTGCTGTGGGCGCGGATGCCCATCTTGGCCAGTTCTGTCTCCACGGCCGCCAGGCGGTCACACTCCTTGGCGCGCAGGTGGGCGACGTTGGACATCACCGTTGTGCCCTCGGCAAAGGCCGCCACCACCGCCAGGGTGGGCACCATGTCGGGCATGTCGCCCATGTCCACCGCGACGGCCTTGAGATCGCCTCCGGTAACGGCGATGCCTGCGGGTGTCGCTGCCACCCGACAGCCCATCTCACCAAAGACCTGGGCCAGG
>JBNKKA010000199.1:0-7654 GCA_050291585.1 Desulfobacteraceae bacterium | reverse complement strand
TGCCAGGAGACCCACTGCGGTGTCAGCCCCAGATCCACCAGGCGCAGATCGCCGGTGTCTTGGCGCTGTTTGCGGTTTTCGAGCAGCCAGTCTGCCGGCGGGAGAATGAAATCGAACACGAAGCGGGCCTGCCAGTCGGCCTCGACGGCGGCACCCCGTGTGCCGATCTGGCCAAAGTGGTCGCGCACCGCCCCGGTCACGTAAAAAGCCTCGTCCGGCGGACAGCCCAGGCGCTCCTTGGTCAGGCGGACCTCTTCCGGTCCCAGGGGCGCGCCGTGGGCGTCGGCCGTGTCCTGTTTGCTGGGGCTGCCGAAAGCGATGTGGGTGCGTAGCTTGATCAGAGTGGGCCGCTCGGTTTCCTGACGGGCGTCCACGAAGGCTTTCTGGATGGCGGCCAGGTCGTTGCCGTCGCCGGCCACCTCGATCACCTGCCAGTTGTAGGCGGCAAAGCGCTTGGCCACATCCTCGGTGAAGGCGATCTCGGTGCCGCCCTCAATGGAGATGTGATTGTCGTCGTAGATGCAGATCAGACGGCCCAGGCCCAGGTGACCGGCCAGGGAGCCGGCTTCTGAGGCCACACCCTCCATGAGGTCGCCGTCGCCGCATATTACATAGGTGTAGTGATCGACGATATCGTGGCCGGGCTTGTTGAAGCGTGCCGCCAGGTGGCGTTCGGCCATGGCCATCCCCACGGCGTTGGCGAAGCCCTGACCGAGGGGCCCGGTGGTGGTCTCCACCCCCGGGGTGTGGGCATACTCAGGATGACCGGGGGTACGGCTGTCCCATTGACGGAATTGTTTTAGATCTTCCAGAGAGAGGTCGTAGCCGCTCAAGTGCAGCAAGCTGTAGAGCAGCGCGGAGGCGTGTCCGCCGGAGAGGACGAAGCGGTCGCGGTTGGGCCAGTCTGGATTAGCGGGATTATGATTCATCTCGCGGGCCCACAGCACATAACCGGCCGCGGCGAGCCCCATAGGTGCGCCGGGATGGCCGGAGTTGGCCGCCTGGACGGCATCCATGGCCAGGGTCCGGATGGTGTTGACGCAAGTGGTGTCGATGGCCCCAGGTTGGTCTGTCATGTTGATCTCTCCTGTGCAGCTATTTCGGTTGGGATAATTCAGATGGCGCCGATGCCAATGTGCTGCGGTGATACAATGGATCGCCCGCCGATGCAAGCGCTTTGCCCTTTTACGGGCCCCTGCAACACCCTCTCCTAGCGCGGGTTGCGAATCCCTTTTTTACCTTGATTCGGTGTTCGCCGCTGTATTATATTTGCAAGATTATTGACAGAGGTGAGTCTTACATCCTACTAGTTAGCGCCCATCCAGCACAGGACCCTAACGCTTGATACCCGGTTTTGAAAAGATAGTGGAAGAGCGCATTCGTCGGGCCCAACGCGAAGGCGTCTTTGACGAGCTCAACGGCAGCGGCAATCCGCTGGAATTTGAGGAGGACGGTCATATCGCCCCCGACCTGCGCCTGGCGCACAAAATCTTGAAAAATGCCGATTGTCTGCCCCCTGAGATCGAGATAAAAAAGGAGATTCAACGCACGGAAGAATTGCTCGCCGGCTTGCCCGACACGGCCGAAAAACATCGCATCTTAAAAAGACTGAACTTTCTCATACTCAAACTCAATAACCATCGCCAGGGCGATATTTCAAGGGAACTACCCCAACGCTACCTGGGCGAAGTGGTCGAGCGCATGAGCACAAAGGCCGAACGCCTCGGCCAAGGGGCCAACCTTGTTGGCCCAACCCCTGCGGTGCCGCAACCAAATTCTCACACCAGCCACACCAGTACTGCACCGCGCAAATAGATATCGAGCGGAAAGCAAGCACCCTCAATGTTCAAACGACAACGACCGAAAAAAGAGAGCGACGGCCTCCTCAAAAGCGTCCTCATGGCCTATTTGGTCCTGGCCATGCACGTCCTGGTCATCGCCATGATCTGCATACTGGTAATCTTCTTCCGCGGCATCGTCAACTACATGCTGTGGATCTTTCTGGGGATCACCCTGTTGATCCTCGGCAGCGGATACTACTTCTACCGCCGCATGCGCGCGGAAGGCAAAAACCTGCGCGAAATGATGCAGTCACCCCTATTTGCGGGCCGCTCGGTGGAAGTCAGTTTCATGGGCGGCTTCGCCAGCATACGCCTCAATCAGCCGGGCGACCACTTGCAGCCGGCCTTGGAAGGGCCAGCGGCAGGCCTCCCGCAACTGGAGGATCCGGAAACCATGCGCATCCGCCAGCTGACGGAATTGGCCCGCCTGCTGGAGAAAGACCTGATCACGCGGGAGGAGTACGACATCGCTAAACAGCAGCTTCTGAAACATTGAGGACCTGATCGTTGCAAACTTGCCAGCTGAGGAGCGATACTCGGCTGGTCTGCGTCTTAGGTGTCCGATATCCCTGCGCCCCGCACCGAGGGCGCCCAACCGATCTCCACGGCTCGACAATTGCGCCCATCCTCTAAGTGGGGATCCGCAATACCCAAAGGAGTGTTTCCATGGCCAAACTCAACCTTGCCTTGATTGCCGGCGGCATCTCCTCGGAACGTGAAGTATCCCTGAGCAGCGGCGACCAGGTCTACGCCGCCCTGAACAAGGAAAAGTACGACATTCGGCGCTATGACCCCCAGTCGGACTTGAAAAAACTGGTGGGCGATGCCGATGACATCGACGTCGCCCTCATCATCCTGCACGGCCCCTACGGCGAAGACGGCACGGTCCAGGGCCTCCTGGATCTCCTGGATATCCCCTACCAGGGGGCCGGTGTCCTGGGCAGCGCCCTGGCCATGAACAAGCTGGTGACCAAACAGCTCTACGAGAGCGCGGGCCTGCCCATGGCGGCCCATATGATTCTCAATACCCGTGAGACGGTGGATCCTGCCAACGTTGTGGCACGCCTGGGTCTCCCCGTGGTGATCAAGCCGGTGGAGGCGGGCTCCAGCATCGGGATGGCCATCGTTCATGAAGAAGCAGATCTTGGGCAGGCCTTAAAAACGGCCTTCTCCCATGGCGACACCGTCATGGTGGAAGCATTTAAAGAGGGCATCGAGATCACTGCCGGGGTCCTGGGCAATGACGACCTCACCGCCCTACCCCTTATCGAGATCATCCCCGATAAAGACCATAGTTTTTTCGACTACACGGCCAAGTACACCGCCGGGGTGACCGAAGAAATTTGCCCGGCGCGCATCTCTCAAGCCTTGACCGAGAAGGCCCAGGCCTATGCTGTTACGGCCCACCGCGTCCTGCAGCTCAACGGCTACAGCCGCACCGACATGATCTTGTGCAAGGATGAGTTCTACCTCCTCGAAACCAACACCATCCCGGGTATGACGGCCACGAGCCTCTTCCCACAGGCGGCGGCCAAGGCCGGATTGCCCTTCAGTGAACTGCTCGACCGCCTCATCGAACTGGGCATCGAAGCGAAACGAAAGCGCTAGCGCATCAACTCAAGCGTCGTCAGGCGTTAAAGTAAAAATAAATTTCCCCCATTTCCCTATGCCCTAGAAAGGAAGGTCGTTCATGAAGGTTTTAGTCGTCGGTGGTGGTGGCAGGGAGCACGCCTTGGTGTGGAAGCTCGCCCAGAGTCCCAAAGTGAAGAAGATATTCTGCGCCCCGGGCAACGCGGGGATCGCCCAGTTGGCCACCTGCGTGCCCATCGCTGCGGATGAGATCGACCAGCTCGTGGATTTCGCCGTCCAGGAGGGCATCGACCTCTCGGTGATTGGTCCCGAAGACCCGCTTTCCATGGGCATCGTCGACCGCTTCGAAGAGAAGGGCCTGCGGGTCTTCGGCGCATCTGCCGAGGCGGCCCAGTTGGAGGCCAGCAAGAGTTTCGCCAAAAATATCATGGTGAAGTATGGGGTGCCCACCGCCATGGGCGAAACCTTCACCAACCATCGCAAGGCGGTCCAATATGTGAACAAGATCGGCGCTCCTATCGTGGTCAAGGCCGACGGCCTGGCCGCCGGTAAGGGCGTCATCGTTTGTTCCACCGTCAAACAGGCCCTGGACGCCCTGGACGAGATCATGGTCCAGAAAGCCTTTGGCAGCGCCGGTAAAAAGGTGGTCGTGGAAGAGTGCCTGGTGGGCGAAGAGGCCTCCTTTCTGGCCTTCACCGACGGCAAGACCATCCTGCCCCTGCCCACCTCCCAGGACCACAAGCCGGTCTTCGACGACGACAAGGGCCTCAACACTGGCGGCATGGGGGCCTACTCCCCGGCGCCCATCGTGGACGCCCACATGCACAATCGCATCATGAAGGAGGTGATGGCGCCCACGGTAAAGGGCATGGCGGCCGAGGGCCATCCCTATAAAGGCGTGCTCTACGCAGGCCTGATGATCGACCGCGACAAAATAAAGGTTCTAGAATTCAATGGCCGCTTCGGCGACCCCGAATGTCAGCCCCTGCTCATGCGCCTCAAGAGTGACCTGGTGCCCATCATGGAGGCGGTGGTTGATGAGAAGCTCGACCAATGCCAGATGGAGATCGACGAACGGGCCACGGTCTGCGTGGTGATGGCCGCCGGCGGCTACCCCAAAGCTTATAAGAAGGGGCACCCCATCAGCGGCCTGGACAAGGCCAAACGCATGAAAGATGTGATGGTCTTTCACGCCGGCACTGCGGCCAAAGGGAAAAACATCGTCGCCAACGGCGGCCGCGTCCTGGGAGTCACCGCCCTGGGGGACACGGTCGAGGACGCCATTAAAAAAGCCTACCAGGCCGTGGCCAAGATCAAATGGACCAAAGTACACTACCGCACCGACATCGGCCGCAAGGCCCTGGTGCGCATGTCGCGCACGCCCAAAGTGGGGGTCGTCATGGGCAGCGACAGCGACCTGCCGGTGATGGAAGCCGCCGTGGGGATCTTCAAGAAGTTCGACATCCCCTTCGAGATGACCGTGGCCTCGGCCCATCGCACCCCGGCAAAAGCCGCCGCCTACGCAAGCAGCGCCCGCCAACGCGGCCTGGGCGTCATCATCGCCGGGGCCGGCCACGCCGCCCATCTGGCCGGCGTTCTGGCCGCCCACACCACCCTGCCCGTCATCGGCGTGCCCATCGACAGCTCCTGCCTCCAGGGGCTCGACAGCCTCCTGGCCACCGTCCAGATGCCCCCCGGCATCCCCGTTGCCACCATGGCCCTGGGCAAACCCGGCGCTAAAAATGCCGCCATCTTCGCCGCCCAGATTTTGGCCCAGGGCGATGCCGACCTGATCGCTGAACTGGATGCCTTCAAGGCCGAGATGGCCGCCGAAGTGGAAAAGAAGGCCGCCAAGCTCAGTGACTACCGCTAAATATCACCCCATCAGGGCCGGGTCCCCGGACCCGGCCCTGATCCAATTGGCCGCGGAGAAGATCCGTAATGGCGGCGTGGTGGTCTGCCCCACCAGCGGGCTATACGGCCTGGCCGCCGACCCCTTCCAGCCCGCGGCCGTGGAGCGGGTTTTCGAGATCAAGGGGCGTCCGGCCCACCTACCCCTGCTGGTTCTCGTGGACAACCGGGACGCCCTGCCCCGCCTTGCCACCGCCATCCCCCCCGCCGCCAGGGACCTCATGGAGCGCTTCTGGCCCGGCGGTCTGACCCTGGTAATGGCCGCTCATCCCGGCCTGCCCCCCGCCCTGACCGGAGGCACGGCCAAAATCGGTATCCGCCTGACCGCCCACCCCGTTGCGCGTGCGCTTGCAAAAGCGGCCGGTGGGGTGATCACCGGCACCAGCGCCAACCGCTCCGGCCATCCCGGGTGTGCCCGCGTCTCCGACCTCGATCCTGATCTAGTCGCCGAGGTGGACCTTATCCTAGACGCCGGGCAACTGGCCGGCGGCCTCGGTTCCAGCGTGGTGGATTGCACTGCGGACCCGCCCCAGCTCATACGCGAAGGCGCCCTGTCAGCCGAGGACCTCAAGCGATCGCAGAAGCAGTAACCTATTGACAAGCAAGGGTACTTTTTTTATAGAAGACCACCATTCCAAATGCCGGGGTGGTGAAACTGGTAGACGCACTGGACTCAAAATCCAGCGGGCTTTAGCTCATGCGGGTTCGATTCCCGCCCCCGGCACCAAATAATATCAATAGGTTCCACACAATCAAGCGCCATCTAATTTTTTGACATATTTGTATGAAATAGCCGTTTTTGGCTGTTTTTTGGGGTTTCAAAGGCAAAAATATGTCAAAAAAAGTTAGCACCCCCAAACTATCATTTTTTCCAACCAACAATTTTGTTGACATGATTTTGCCTTTCTGGCATGGTCGGTCTTAGACAACCCATACTTGCGATGGTCCATGACCTACTATTCAACCTACAACATCATCAAAGCGCTGGATATACCCCGTGAACGGCTGCGCTCTTGGATGAAGGATGAGTTTATTGTTCCCTCCATAAAGGCTGATGGACAAGGTACAAAAGCATTGTTTAACATTTGGGATGTCTACGGTGTGGCTATCTTTCAAGACCTGCTCAATACTGGGTTAACTCGAAAATTTGCCGGTGATTTTGTTGGTGGATTTATAGATGAGACCCAAAAGGACCCTGAAATAAGGCCTGCTTTTCTTATCGTTTGGCAAAACTCAAGCAATGGTGAAATTGTCGATAGCATCGTTATCAGTAACCAAAAAAACGACAAGGCTGAGCATATAGAGATGGGTGTGGACTTATCAACAGGAAAGGTAGTTTACCGGCAGTCTAAAAAATATCGGAAATGGCTACTGGATAGAGGGGTCCAAAGGGATGAAATCAGCTATAATTTTTCATCCATCCCAAAAGAGTTAGGCCTTTGGACTCACATCCATATTATTGACATTACTGCAATCCGAAAGAGGGTAGATGCCAGATTGGCCGACATCAAAGAGGGATAGATTGAGGGCAAAAAAATTTAAGTTACTAATGGTCGGTCTTAGACCACTCTACCGGGAGATACAATGCGTAATTATTCAATAAACACAAAACTAAAAGCCCTTATTGTTCTGAAATATGGAAGCCAAGCCAATTTTGCACATGACATGAAAATTGATGAATCAGTGGTTTCACGGGTTATCCGAAACAGACGGCCATTGAGGGCCAAAGAGCAACAGCGGTGGGCGACTGCCTTAGACTGCAACCCCTGTGACATCTTTCCGGAGAAATAAATGCCTCGTCAAATCGTCACGATTAAACAACTTGCCCAACGTTCGGAGTTTCCTTGGACGGAGTGGCAAATCCGAGATCTTATAAAACGCAATGACTGTCCTCTCCCACACAAAAAATGCGGAAAATCATATCTATTCGACCTTGAACGCATATGGCGCTGGTTCGATGGTCTGCCTGGACGAGATGAAACGATCTAAGGATTTCCTCTTCAGATGGCGCAAGGCTTTCTGTTCGGAGGTAGGACCACCCTCCACAGCACGACTTGTCTTGTTGACCCTCAGTCTTCACATGGACATATACGGCGGACAATGCTTCCCTTCGACTCGTACGCTGGCCAAGGAGACAGGACTAACCAGGCGGGCGGTGGAAAACAACATCAAAAAAGCAATTGAGTTGGGGTGGCTGAAAAAGCAACAACGGGGGCTCGACGGTAGAGCCTGGAGGCGTTGCGAGTACACCGCTTTGATACCAAGTGTGGTAGGGAACCACGTTCCCCACGTTAAGGGAAATGGTGGGGAAC
>JBNKKA010000198.1:0-7952 GCA_050291585.1 Desulfobacteraceae bacterium | reverse complement strand
CACACTCCCTCGCGCATCCGCGTATGCGGATACGCAACGTTGTCGTCTGCCATTGGCCACGAGGCGATCGAGAATCAGGCTGAGCTTCTGGATGGCAGCGGGTATCCGAAGGGATTGAAGGGAGAGGAGATTATACTGACGGCCAAGGTGTTGTCCATCGCCAACACTTTCTGCGCCATGGTCAAGCCGCGGTCTTACCGACCGCCCATCCCGGCCGAAGAGGCTCTCGCCTATCTGGAAGCAGCCCCTGAGAAGTACGCGCCCAAGATCGTCGCGGCCCTGGCCAATGTGGCCCATTCGGCCCAGGGTGAAAAACTGCTTAGGTGAAGCCGGGCGGGGCGCCTTGATTGACAGTATCACCCAACGCCAGAAATCTGGCAGACGATACTGCCTTCGGGTGAGAGGCGCAGTTTCTGGATGGGCACTAGCCGCACCCACATCCGCATCCCCCCCCACATCCTCCAGAGCCATTGTTGGTGGCCTCGGCCATGGCCTGGACCACCTCCCGGCTGCTGGCGGGTTCCACCGACGATACCACGGCTTTGAGAAAGATGGGTCCATCATGGGTGAGTTCGCCCAGGATGGGTGGTCGCAGGTGTTCGAAGATCCTGTTGGGTTGGCGGTTGGGGATCTCCACGATAACCTCTTCGCCGGCCGACTTCTGGTGACAAGCCATTTCAAAGGGCGTAAACCCTTCCGCGCCTGCGCCGGCCACAAAAGACCAGGGCACCGGTTGGGTAATGAGGTCCATCTCCTCTGAACTGCGGCCGGCAGCCAACGTCAGTTGCACTTTAGTGAGATGATCCACTTGCATTTTTGCGCTCCTTCTGTGGAAACAAATTGATTTGGTTCAGGGGGATTTTGTTGATTCGCCAAAAGATAAGGCCGCCGGCGTTTTTTGCAAGCCGACGGCCTTATTAGGCCTATGGTGAGCGTGTGAGCGGGGCTTGGATCAGAGGATGTATTGCGCCGGCTGTATGCCGAAACTGCCAGGGTGGTGGGTTTTGACGATGTTGAGTGCGGGTTCCCGTGTGGCCAGGTCGACCACTTCTTGAGCGGCATATACACCATCTGCCTCACTGGCCAGGATTACCACCACCGGTCGGGTGCCGTCCTGCTCGGGCGGGTTGGACTTCACCAATGCCAATTCTCCCGAATCAAGCTCCAGGAGGGTGCCCACCGGGTAGGTGCCCAGCATGTTGCAGAATACTTTTAAGAGGATGGGGTCGAAATCGGTGCCAGCTTTTTCGAGCATCCAGCTCAGAGCCTCGTCGGGGCTGAACGCATGGGGCCGGTAGATGCGAGCGGCGGTCAAGGCATCGAAGACATCGGCAATGGTCAGGATACGGCTCACCAGGCTCGGCCTGCGTCCCTTGGGTAGCTGGGGATAACCGCTGCCGTCGTATTTGAGATGATGTTCGAAGGGCGGAATCAGGACACGCATTTTCACCTTGCGGGAGGTGCGCAATTGAAGGATTTGTTGAACGCTGCGAATGGTATGCTGCTGGATTTCGGCGAGTTCGGCGGTGTTCAGTTTGCCTGGTTTGTTGAGAATCGCCAGGGGGATGTCGACCTTGCCCAAGTCGTGGAAGAGCCCGCAGATGCCGATATCTTCCACAAGCTGGCGTGGAATGCCGATCTCCAGCCCCAAGCACATAGCAAGGATCCCCACGTTCACCGAGTGGGTATACGTGTAATCGTCGTGCATACGGATGGTGCTCAGCGCACTCAGAACGAAGCGGTCGTCTATGAGCAGATCAACCATTTTTTGAACGACGCGGGTGGCCTTGCGTAGCCCCGCTGGCTTTCCTTCCGATACCTTGCCGGCCACTTCGTTGAGGGCCGTAAAGGCCGAGGCGTAGGATTGTTTGCCGCTGGCAACTTTGGCGTTGTATCCTTGAGACGCCGTGGCGGTCTCCATCGTCACGGTGAGGTTCTGCTGGACGGCATCGATCTGCGGAGCGTCGTCTTCTTCGGGCTTGCTGAGAACCTCAACCCAATCGAGTTGGTGACGGTCCAACTGCTGTTCGATCCAGATCACCGGCTCTTTCTCGCGTCCGGCCTGGTTGAGCACCTCGGCTAAATTCAGGACTGCGGTTTCGGTGAGGGCCTCAGGCTCTATGGTGAAGATCAGCCCGGGCAGTTGGCGCTTATCGAAGAAGGCCAGGGCATGTTCGATGAGGTTGGCGGTCTCTTTACGATAGCGTAATTTTTCGCCCTGGAAATAGAAACCATTGCCCGTGGTGTGAATGGTCAGACGGCCGTCATCGGCAAAGGCGCTTAAGGCCCGGGTCAGGGCCTCGACACCCTCGGTGACGATGGCGTTGTTGCTCTGGTGAATGCGTACGGCCTGGAGCAGGCGGAAGAGGGCGGCCAACATTCGTTCGCCATCTTTTTGGATCTGGTTGGCAGGATCGATATGGTGCGCTGAGGGGGTCATGTCAAAGGGGTCTCCTAATCCGTCATTGCTTTTCGAAAGGCGCTGCGTATGGCCGGGAAGAGGCTTTTGCCTGCCTTTTCAAGCAGTTGTCGGGCATGCTTACCGGGGGCGTGCTTGAGCGCCAGGGCGGCCCCATGGCGATGGGCATTTGCGCCGAAGCGCAGCAGGCCACCGGCGGAGCGACTTAGCAGGATCTCTCCCAGGAAGGTCACCGACGCCTGACTGCCGCACTTGCCCAAGGCTTTGTAGCAGCGCAGGAGATGGTCCTCATCCTGCTCGGCGCTGGGGTCGCTCTTGATATAGTTGCGCAAGGCGGTTTCCAGTTTGGGGTCTTGGGCACGGCTAATGTGGTCCAGGGCTGTGTTGCGTACGCCTGCATGATCGTCACCGAGGAAAGTCATAATGGTGTCCACCGGAGTCGCAGACTTTGCCAGCAAGGTCCTCACGGCTGTCTCGCGCACGGCCCCTGTCGGGTGCCGGCCCATGCGTTTGAGTAGAGCCTCGGGGCGATCACCCGCCATCTCTCCCAGGACCATCACCATCTGCCGCAAGGTGGCCTCGTCCGATCCGCTCAAGCATTTTTCCAAAGCCTGGATATTGCGGCCGGCGAGCTTGGCCGCTGCGGCGATGAGGTTCTGGTGCAATGCGGATCCACGGATATGGTTAAGCTCGGGCAACAATACCGTGACAAAGCTTGGGTCCAGCAGATTTATCATGTGCTGGACACGCAATTGTTCAGCGGAGGACAGGTCGTGGAGTTCCTTGAAAAATTGGGTGTGTCCCTCCCAAGCCTTTTTGCTGGAGAGCTGTGTCACAAAGGCCTGAAGCGCTGTGCGTTGCCAGGCGGTTGTGGTATTTTTTTGCAGGAGGCGTACGCCTCTCAGGAGATCGTGAAAATGCCCGGCTTGCCCATTGCTAAGAAGGTCAAAGAGCAGGTCGTGGAGAACACGGAGAAAGGCGCTGAACTCCGCATCGTCTTTTTGCTGGGCCAGCGTGAAAAGGAGGATGTCGCGCACCGTGGCGGTGTTGTCCTGGGTTTCCAGGGCTGCGACTTGAGCATTGAGAAGTTCGTTTTCCTTTTTGGAAAGGCGCATCAATTCCCGCCGTGTAGTGGGTTGTTCGATCTGGATAGCCGCTCTGGTTTGTCGATCCCGGGCCTCGTCTGATGTCTTCGTTTCTCCTGAGTCTCCGCCGGTATCGGCTGCATGACCACCCGCTTCCTCCTCGAGTTTGGCTAGTTCATTGGGGCCAACACTGAACTGGGAAAAATCGAAGTGCGGTTTGACGTCCCAGAACTCTTCGATGGCATCATACTGGATATGTTTCAGATCGGCCTGCCACAACTCGGTGACCAGGTCGCCTTCGGGTTCATCCATCAGCACCCTATGGCGATTGACCACTTCCAGGAAGAACGCCAGCTGATTTTCATCCACACCTTTTTTGAATGCAATCCATAGAACGCCGTCCCGCAGGAGGGGGGGCAGGAGAGGGTCGTCCGCGGGGAGTGGCTGGTACAATAGATTTTCTCGGTAGGTCAGCCCATCCCGACCGATTTCCAGGTTAAGCTCGGTTGCATGCTCAAAAAAAGTCGCCAAGGTCTGCCCCAGGGTGTCGATCTGGTTTTTGGCCATGACATGGCCGGCCGGGTATAAGGTAAAACTTTTAGAAGCCGTTGCCAACGCGGCCACTGCCGCTTGGGCTGCCTTGAGCTCAGGAGCGGTCGGCCCTTCGGTCTCATCGGAGGCTCCTCGTCCAGATGCATCCAAGGCGGATGTGTTTGGGCTATTCACGATGGAATTCCTTATGGTGTTGACGATGTGTCCCAGGTCGAAATGGTTGATTATCAGAATCGATATAAACACTTGATCTAAGCTCCTATCGGCATTTTTACCCGTTTTCACAAGTCGTAGGGGGGCTATAAGGGCAGGCTAAGCTTATGAGAGGTTTTCCCCCGTTGCCGGCGGCAACGGTAATTCGCACCATTTTTGTATTATATTGACAATTTAAGCTTGGTACGATACGAAGCCAGTTTGATTGATATGGCAATCGAGGACCCGTACCACCGTATGTATTAGTAATCTGCTAACATGGGGTTTTGCGGCCCAGCCGGCAAAGGATGGGCTCTCGATATGGGAAAGGATGCCTGAGGAATGGTCATTATCAAAAAAGAGATTTTCATATTATTCCGAATTGTAGCCAGCTGCCTGACCGCCGCCTGCCTGATCTTCTTTTTTTCATCTCTCGCAGGTGAGGACCTCATCCGCAACAATACCACCATCATAAAGACAGCAACATTGATGGGGGAGATCAACTCGGAACTCAACGGCGGTATTGTCAAACGGATCGCCCAATTGGGTGAGGTTCCCGAGAAAAACCCTTTTCGAAAGTTTTATGCGGTCGAACTTGCCAAAGAGATCCATGAGCTGTCACAGGTCACCGAAAAACAGCGCATCATGTTCGACACCTACAATGTAAGAGGATTTGAGGAGCAGCTTAAACGCATGATGCATCAGACCCAAGAAGCAGATGTGGATAAGCTGATGGACGAGTTGGAGATCGTCAAGCGGGAGCTAAAGAATTCGGCCAACCTCCTGGACAAGAAAAACAAACGCCTGGAACGCCAGCGCTTAGCCTATATCGCGCTGTTTTTTCTGCTCTGGATAGGCCTGTACTTGTACTACAGCCGCGGAATCATCTTTAGGAAAAGCGATCTTGACGATTAATGGACGGACACTCCGCATTGCCCATCGGGGCAGTGTGGCCGAAGCCAATCCGCTCTTACCCGTTGCCACCTGCTTATATCGCCTAATGCGGTCCGCGGTAATTGGAACTAGGCTATTCTAAAGCGCTTGTCAGTGGAACTGGGCCACTCACGCGACCCGAAGGGAATCTTTATCGTATGTACCTTTCATACTATGGTTTAAAAGAGAAACCCTTTCAGATCACTTCAGATCCGAAATTCCTCTGGATGGGTGAAAAGCACAAAGAGGCGCTTTCAACCTTGAAGTACGGCATCCTTGAGAACAAGGGTTTCGTGCTGCTAACCGGCGAGGTGGGAACCGGCAAGACTGTCCTGATCAACCAACTGGTGACGGTCCTGGATGTGGATACCATTGTGGCCACCGTCCCGGACCCGGATCTGGATAGCCTGGATTTTTACAAGCTGCTGGCATCAGGCTTCGGGATAAAAAAGACCTTCATGAGCAAGGGTGGGTTTCTGATGCATTTGCGGGACTTCCTGCATCAGAGCCACGCGGATAAAAAGCAGGTGCTCCTTATCATAGATGAGGCCCAGCGGCTCAACCACAAACTCCTCGAGGAGATTCGCCTGCTCTCCAATATCGAGTTACATGACCGCAAGCTGATCAATATCTTTTTCGTGGGACAAACCGAGTTCAAAGCGGCCCTCATGGAGCATCAGAACCGCGCAGTGGCCCAGCGGATTACGGTCAAATACGACATCAACCCCTTGGAACCCAATGAGGTTGGCGCCTTCGTTCAACATCGCCTCAAAGTTGCCGGATCTGAAAAGAGCATTTTCTCTAAAGACGCCATCAAGGAGATCTATAGCTTTTCAGAGGGGATCCCGCGGCTGATCAACATCATTTGTGACCATGCCCTTCTCACCGGATTTGCCTATGGTCGTAAAACGATCGACAAGGCGATAGTGGCTGAATGTTCTGATGAACTTTACATGCCCATTAAAAAGGAGCTCAAACGCGAGGAGATCGGTGAGGTTGTCGAGGAGCTAAAAGAGCAGGTGATTAAGGGAGTGGCGAAGAAGTCCGGTGGTATCGAAGCTGCCCAGGTCACCTCTGGAAGCCCCTCTGATAGAAGTATCCAGGCTTCTGGCGGTATCGTTCAGGTGGTGGAGGCAAAACCTAGCAAGAAGGCAGCCGGCGCTCCACCAACAGGCGGCGGCAAAGCGCCTAAAGGCAAACCAACCCCTTCACCCAAATCGCTACCATCAAAAAAAGAGAACTCTTCGGGTGGGCTTTCCAACATGGTTCGTAATGCGCTCGTGGTGCTGTTCGTGGCCCTGCTGGTGGGTGGCATCGCCTATTTTTTCATCAACATGAATGCCCCCGACGAACCGCGTTTTGCCATGGAGGATCTCACCCCCCAGGACTTTACCAGCAGCCTTGATAAGGAGCGAGAGACCCTCCAGGAACGCCTGGATAAAGGTGATTTTACAGAAGCGGCGATGGCTGCAGCGGAGGCAAAAGCCGCCCAGGCAGCCGCGGATAAGGCCCTTCAGAACAGTGAACAGACCGCTGATTCACCTCAAGAGGATCCCGCCGTTGAAGAGGATCTTAGCCTTCTGTTGGAGGAGAAGATCGTGGTCTATTTCGACCTCAACAGCAACGACATTGATCCCGAGGCCCTAATGCCATTGGATCGAATTGCCGCCTTCATGAAGCGTCACCCCGAACATCAGATCTTGGTGAAGGGCTACTCTGATTCTGTAGGGGCCCCGAGCTACAATGTCAGTGTGTCTCGTTTCAGGGCCAATGCCGTCAAGTCCTATTTGATCGGCAAGGGCGCTTTGCCGAGGAACGTCATTGTCCAGGCCCTCGGCGCCGACAACCCCATCGCCGACAACGCCACCGCCGATGGGCGGCGACGCAATCGACGGGTCGAAATCACCTTCGCCCAATCCCCTTCCAATGGCTGATGCAGGTGTAAACGCTTGGCATGGAAGAGCGCTGCTTCTATTTGCTGGCGCCTTTTTGCTATTGATGGCTGTTCCATCTTGTGGGCAGGCAGATGAGCTCTACTTCAAGGATGGAAAACGTCTGAATTCTCCAAAGGCATGGGTAGATGGCGCCTATGCCCACTTCATCCTCCAGGGCACAACGGATGTGGAGATTCGCTACGCCCTTGAGATCGTAGACCGAATTCTGAAGGCAGATGGGAAACAGATCTATCCTAAGGTCGCATCAGGGGAAGATGCGTCGGCTGAAAAAACTGTGGAATCTCTCGAGGCGCCGGCCCCGGTGCCAAAAGCCGTATCCCAAAAAGCAGCCGGTGCGCCCCAACCAAAAGCACGCCCACAATCTGGACCGCCACCCAAACTACCTCCTTCGGCTATCACCGTTCCTGTAGAGGAGCACCAAGCGCCGGGCAACATAGATATCAAGCTCTTACGAGCCCGGGCTAAAAAATTGCGTGACGTTCCTTTCTACGATCCCCGTCGCAAACAGAAATACTGGGCGGCCTCCCAATCGCGCCACAATGATGTCAAAGGCGCAGTGGCAGCTCTGGCAGACCTGTTTGGGCGCACACCCGCATGGGTGACTGCCCACATGGGTAACACCAACGATCTCAGCAAGATTCACCTGAACCTGATTCGTCAATTGGAAAATTGGAATCAGCCGCCGTCACCATCGGCAGCGACGGCCAAAGATGTGAAGGCTGCTGAAAAACCCATTGTAAAGCCACCCGCACCTCAAACCCCACCCAAGAAGCAAGTGGCCAAACCGGCCACAACCTCTCCAAAAGCGGTGCGTGC
>JBNKKA010000197.1:0-8001 GCA_050291585.1 Desulfobacteraceae bacterium | reverse complement strand
GTCTACGGCGAGGCCCTACAGGAGATCCTGCAGCTCATCCAAAAAGAAGATTTTTCCTCGGGAAACGGCCGGGTGAGCCAGACCGACATCTACACTCCCTACCTGACCTACCTCAAAGAGAACATCAGCGTTTCGCGTCCCCTGCGGGTCGGCATCGACGCCGGCAACGGCACCGCCGGCCCGGCCGCCGTGGCGGCCGTCAAGGCCCAGGGTTGCACGGTGGTGGATATTTACACCGAGATGGACGGGACCTTCCCCAACCACGAGGCCGATCCCACCGTGGCGGCCAATATGACCGACCTCATCGATCTGGTGGCCAAGGAGAAGCTGGACGTGGGCCTGGCTTTCGACGGTGACGGCGACCGCATCGGGGTGGTGGATGCCAACGGCAGTATGATTTACGGCGACCAGCTCATGATCCTCTTCTCGCGCGAAATCCTGAGCCGCAAGCCTGGAGCGACTTTCATCTCGGAGGTTAAATGCTCCCAGACCCTCTACGACGATATCGAGAAGCACGGGGGGGAGGCCATCATGTGGAAGACGGGCCACAGCCTCATCAAGAAGAAGATGAAGGTCGTCAAGGCCGAACTGGCCGGGGAGATGAGCGGGCATATGTTTTTCGCCGACCGCTATTTTGGCTATGACGATGCCCTCTACGCCGCCCTGCGACTCCTGGAGATATTGGCCGACACGGGCAAGACCATCAGCGAACTCCTCAATGACGTGCCGCCGACCTTCAACACCCCCGAGATCCGGGTGGCGTGTCCCGACAAGGTCAAGTTCGATGTGGTCGCCCAAGTCACGGAGTACTTCCGCCAGCGCGAAGATGTCATCGACATCGATGGGGTGCGCGTGCGCTTCGGCGACGGTTGGGGGCTGGTGCGCGCCTCCAACACCCAGCCGGCCCTGGTGCTGCGCTTCGAGGCCCTGTCAGAAGCGCGCCTGGCTGAGATCCGCAAAACCGTTGAGTCCTGCTTGGATGGTGTCATTGCCCAGATTGGATGAGGCCCCATCTGGCGGGCCAGATGGCGTGGCGGTCGGAACAGCGACTGCCGTCTTCGACTACAAAGTCTTCGCCACCCTCTTTTTCGCCATCTTCGCGGCGGTTTTGGGGATGGGGATTGTGGTGCCCCTGCTACCGGTCTACGCACACGACCTGGGGGCCAGCGGTCTTTACATCGGTCTGATTTTCGGTGCCTTCGCCCTCTCACGCTCTTTTTTCCTGCCCTATTTCGGCCGCCTTTCGGACCGCAAAGGGCGCAAGGGCTATATCGCCGCCGGCCTGGCGTCCTACGCCGTCATCTCCATCGCCTTTCTCTTCGCCGCCGATGTAAAGGCCCTCATCGCGATCCGCTTTATCCAGGGGATCGCCTCGGCCATGATCATGCCCGTAGTCCAGGCCTATGTGGGCGACATCACCCCCCCGGGCAGGGAGGGCTTCATCATGGGGCTCTTCAACATGTCCATGTTCTTCGGGCTGAGCTTTGGGCCTCTCATGGGCGGGGTGATACGGGATCGCTTCAGCCTTGACGCGGCCTTTATCTGCATGGGGATTCTGGCCCTCTTCGGCTTTCTGCTCAGCTGGCTCTTTCTGCCCCCTGTGCGCACCGAGAGTGTGGTGCGCCACCACCGGCCGCCGACTCCCTGGGGGCGCCTGCTCAAAGACCGGGTGACTCTGGCCCTGGTGGTATTTCGCCTGACCTACACCGCCGCCATCGGCGTGATCTGGGGCTTCATGCCCATCCTGGCCGACATCCGACTGGGGCTTGACAGTACGGGCATCGGTTTTCTGGTAATGCTGGGGGTTTTCATCGCCGGCTGCCTCAACACCCCCATGGGGTGGGTGTCGGACCGCTACAACCGCAAGCTGTTGGTGATCGTCGGCGGTCTGGTGGTCTGTGCTTCTCTGGTGCTGTATACGACCGCCGTCGCATTTGAAGACTTGGTCTGGGGGGGCATTCTCTTTGGTATCGGCGGGGGCATCGCCATGCCGGCCCTCATGGCCATCGCCGTGGAGAAGGGCCGCAGCAGTCACAGCATGGGGGCCATTATGGCCATTTTAACGGTGGCCCACAGTGTGGGCATGCTGGCTGGTTCCCTCCTGGCCGGCTTGATGATGGACTGGTATAGTCTGGAGCTGGCCTTTCACTTTGGCGCCGTCATCATGCTTACGGGTGTGGCGCTCTTCGTGGCCCTGACCGTGGGCAAACAAATGAATGCTCCGCTGCCTAGCAGCACGCTGCCCGCACCACCGACCGAGGAGAGTCCTCCCGTCGGTTGAGATTTCTTGCGGAGTAAGGGATTTATCCGTAGAAGGAGGCAAACCGCATGGGCCTGCCCATCCGCTTCACCCGCCTGGAACTGGCCGGTGCCCTGGGAGACCTGGGCACCCTCCTGCCCCTGGCCATGGGCATGGTCATGGTCAACGGCCTGGACCCCGCGGGCCTTTTCCTCGCTGTGGGTATCTTCTACCTGGCCACGGGCCTCTTCTTCGGGGTGACCACTCCCGTTCAGCCCATGAAAGTGATCGGCGCATACGCCGTGGCCATGAGCCTCACCATCGATCAGATCAGCGCCGCGACCCTCCTTATGGCGCTCATTCTCGCCGTTGTGGGCCTTAGCGGAGCGGTGGACTGGATCGGCCGTCACACCCCCAAGGCCGTCATCCGTGGGGTCCAGTTGAGCACCGGGGTGCTCCTCATGGCCCAGGGGGTACGCCTCATGCTGGGGACCACCCATCTTCAGAATTTTCAACAGCTGGCCGAACCCTACCTGCGCTTTCAGCAGGTCGGCTTTTTGCCTGTCGGTCCCGTCATCGGGGTGTGCGGAGTGCTCCTGACCTTCTTCCTGCTGGACAACCGCAAGGTTCCCGCCGCCCTGGCGGTGATCCTAAGTGGCACCGCCGTGGGGGTCGTCTTCGGTACCCATGGGGGCTGGTCCGAGCTGCGCCTGGGGTTTTCTCTGCCTGCTTTCATGCCCCATGGGTTTCCCGACAGCGCCGACTTGAGCTTTGCCCTCTTGGCCCTGGTCCTACCCCAGCTGCCGATGACTTTGGGCAATGCCGTCATCGCCGATGCCGATCTCTCGAGGGAGTATTTTGGTGCGGCCAGCCACCGGGTCACCCACCGCAACCTCTGTTTGAGCATGGCCTGTGGCAACCTCCTCAGCTTCCTTCTCGGGGGGATGCCCATGTGCCATGGGGCGGGGGGCTTGGCCGCCCATTTTCGCTTCGGCGCGCGCACCGCCGGCTCCAACCTGATGATTGGTTTTTTCTTTGTCCTGCTTGTGCTCTTGTGCGGACCCCATTTACTGGCTATCTTGTATCTGTTGCCCCTGGCCGTCATGGGGGTGCTGCTGCTTTTCGCTGGCAGCCAGCTCAGTCTAACCCTGCTGGATATGGACAATCGCAGGGACCTTTTTACCGCCACCCTTGTCCTGGGGATCACCCTGGCCACTAACCTGGCGGTGGGTTTTGTGTGCGGGCTCATAGCGGCCTATGGACTCAAGACGGGTCGGTTCAAAGTATGACAAAGAGAAACGGTGAGTGCGGTTCGAAAACCATTAATTTGAAAGGAGAGCTTTATGGGCAAACTCATTAAAGAGGAAGATGCCAAGGGGCGCTTGCACATCGACACCCCCATGATGGGCGAATCTCTGGTAAGCAAGGCTTTTCTGCGAACCACCGAGGCCGGCGAGTACTTCCGCATGCACCCCGACGTCAATGTCCTCAAGATCGGTGGCCAGAGTATCATGGACCGCGGCGCCAAGGCGCTCTTGCCCATCCTCGATGAGCTCATCACGGCCAAGGACCAATACAAGCTGTTGCTCATGACGGGGGGGGGCACTCGCGCCCGCCATGTCTATAACATCGGCGTCGATCTGGGTATGCCCACGGGGGTGCTCTCCAAGCTGGGGGACAAGGTCTCCTGGCAGAACGCCGAGATGCTCAGCGTGCTGCTGGCGCAGCATGGTGGGGTCAAGATCGGCCACGGGGACCATCTCGAGCAGCTCAATATGTACTGCCGCCTGGGCTTCCTGCCCATTACCTTCGGTATCCCGCCCTACGGCTTCTTCGAACATCCTGCCGAGCTGGGATCGATCCCACCCCACCGCACCGATTGCGGCGCCTTTCTCCTGGCGGAGAACATCGGGGCGCGTTCGCTGATCTTTCTTAAGGACGAGAAAGGCCTCTTCGGCCAGGACCCTAAGAAGGTCCCGGCCGACCAGCGCGATCAGCTGAGGTATTACGACAGGATCAGTGCCGCTCAACTGCTGGAGATGGATCTGGATGACCTCATCATCGAGCGGCCCATTTTAAAGATGATGCAGAACGCCAAGTGTTTGAAAGAGCTCCAGATCATCGACGCTCTCAACCACCCCGAGTATATCCTCAGAGCCCTGGCGGGTGAGCATGTGGGCACCATAATTTATCAAGAAAAATAACGCTGCTTCCCATCTGTGGCCCGAAGCTGGAAGTGGGTTACCGATTCGTCCCCGAGGCGCTATTTCATACCGCTGCCGGTACCTTTGCCCGATCCGTCGCGGGCGTCCGAAAGCTCGATCACCTTGGCGCCGGTGGCGGCGGCGATTTGATCCAGCTCCTGGCGGCGGATATGTTTGGGATAAAGTTTGAGATCGGCGCCGTTGACGCCTACCACGCGGAAGCGCGGTTTCTTCTCGCCTTTTTCGATCTTGCGGCGTTTTCTGACGAAAATTTGGGTGGTCATTATGCCCTCCTCGGTGTCGAGACTGTCAGGGAGTTCGCTATGCTCACACCCTAACCGACGGTTTAAGGTTTTGATGATGTATCAAAACCAATATTTCTCTTTACTAAATATATCCTAAAAGGATATATGTCAATATATGAAAAAGAAACCTGCCTCAAAACGGCGCAAGCAACCGGGTCCCGGTACGGGCAAGCAGGAGCGCTATCTCCAGCCGTCGATTCTGCTGAGCCTGAGACAGACGCCTTCTTACGGGTATGAGATCATCGGCGCTCTACAGCGCTTTGGCTTTATTCAGGGGTCGGCGCCGCCGGGGATGATTTACCGCCATTTGCGCCAATTGGAAGCGGACGGACTGGTGGCCTCCCACTGGGAGACCCAGGGCTCGGGGCCTGCCAAGCGAATTTACGATATCACCCCCGAGGGCAACGAAGCCCTCGAACTGTGGGTCGCCCACATGGAGCTGCTGCGGGATAAGCTGGCAGACTTCGTCGATACCTTTCGACAGTCCGAAGTAGATGATGCCTGAATTTAATTGGTGTCTGGACGGGCACTAGTTGGCCAGCGCCTGCTTTTGACGGCTATGCCGCTTGCGGCGGTCGCTGTTTTCCCAAGCCCCCGGTGCTGTCGGCCGGACCCAGAGTACCGGCGTATCACCCAATAAACGCGGCCGCACCCAGCCGAGGGTGGCTAATAGATCGTCCGGGGCGGGGATGCAGGCGTCCCGGTCCAGGGAGACCACCCGAATTCCCATCCCATTTAGCTCCGCTACGCGAATCTCATCCGGCAACTCCCTTAGACCGCCCCACTCGATAAAACGGCCGTACCATCCGGCTGCGGTCAACCCTACTGCCGCGGCCGCCCCGATGATGCCGTCCCCGCTGCCGCCGTGATCTGACAGGTGCAGGTGTTGAGCAGCCACCCGGGCCTCTTTTTGCGAGACCACGGTGTGGGTGCAGCGCTGGGCGAAATCAAAGAACCCTTGTTGGATTGCTTGTTCCCGTCCCGCCACGCACAAGCCGGGATCGCTGCCCGCCAGGAAATGCTTGGCGATATGAACACTTGCCAGGTCAACCAGTTCCTTACAGATCTCGTCGGTTGCATCGAGACCCTCCACTATGACGCAGGCGGAGCTGTTGTGGGAGGTGTAGGGGATCTGGGGCAGAAGAGGCAATTGTTGGCGGACAACGCCGAGGAAGCGCAGGTGATCGGGCAGACAGCTCTCGAACCAGCGAGCCAGTTTGCCCGTGCCGCGGTCGGCATCCAGGGTGTCCGTGTCATCGAAACCAATGTAGTAGCGCATGATGGCCTTTCCAACGTCAGGTCTGAGTCAAGCTCAGTTGAGCCCTCAACCTCAGTTGAGCCCTCAACCCAAACTTGATCAGCTCGGGGTGTTGAGATTTATCCCAAAAAGAATGTCAGTGATGTCGCTCGAGCGAATATGCCGTGTTCGCTTAGCACAGAAGCACCTATGGCTGTCAAGCGTTAGCGAGCGTTGTCTCGGGCGGTGGTGGTTTTCAGCCGAGCACTTTGTGGACGGTGTCGGCAAGCTGCTTCAAGCGGATGGGTTTGCGCAGAAAAGCCTGGGTCTGACTGATGACGGGGTCGGCCGCCACTTCTGGATCCGGGTTGCCGCTGACCACCAGGATGGGCATTTCCGGTGTTTCGCTGCGGACCGCCTCGATGAGGTCCTTGCCATTCAGACCGGGCATATTGAGGTCGGTGATGACCAGGTCGAAGAGTTCCGGAGCGGCCTGGAACAGGGTCAGGGCTTTGTTGCTGTTTTTTTCGGCGGTGACGGTGTAGCCCAGGCCGGTGAGCATTTCGGAGAGGAGATCGATGATGGTGGTTTCGTCGTCGACGATCAAAATGTTCGCATCTCCGAGGGGCAGCCTCGGCTTGGCGTGTTCCTCGGCCACTTCGGTTTTGGTGGCGCGGGGCAGATAGATGTCGAAACGCGCACCCTCACCGGGACGACTTTTAATATCGATCTGCCCTCCCAGGCGGGTGACGACGCCGTGGGTGACGGCCAGGCCCAGGCCGGTGCCCTCGCCCTGTTCCTTGGTGGTGAAATAGGGCTCGAAGATGCGTTCGATGGTATCGGGGTCCATGCCATGGCCGGTGTCGGCGATGGAAAGGCAAGTGTACGCACCAGGCGATAGCTCACCGGTGGTGACCCGCATCTGCGTGTCCAGGTGGCTATTTTTCACCTCCAGGGAGAGCTTGCCCCCTTTGGGTTGCATGGCATGCGCTGCGTTGGTGCATAGATTCAGTACCACTTGATGCAGTTCGGAGGGATCTCCCAAGACATAGCCGCTCTCCCGGGTGATCTCATCGTGGATGTCGATCTCGGCCGGAAGGGTGGATTGCAGCAGTTTGAGGGCCTCTTTGACGATAAGGCCGATTTCGATTGAGCGGTGCTCTTTTTCGTTCTGCCGGGTATAGGTGAGGATTTGGTTGATCAGGTCGCGGGCCCGTAGACTTGCCGTAAGGATGTGGTCGATACGTTCCTTGGTGCGCGATTCTGCCGGGACCTCTTTACCGGCCAACTCGGCATGGCCGATCAAACCGGTGAGGATATTGTTGAAATCGTGGGCAATGCCCGAGGCCAGCGTGCCGATGGCTTCCATTTTCTGAGCCTGGCGCAGTTGAGCCTCCATGCGGGTTTCATGGGTGATGTCCCGTTGCATGCAAACGTAGCTGATCACCTCGCCCTTTTGGTTGCGGATGGGATCGATGCGTGTGTGGGCGATGGTGGCAGTGCCCTTGGCAACTTGGGTCTCGGTCCGTCCATACCACCCCTCTCCTGCTGGGGCGTTCGCCGACATGGAGATAAATGCCTTGCAGGCAAGCTTATCCTCCAATACCGCGGCAAGCGGCTGTCCCAGAAAAACAACCGGTGGTCTTCCGGTGAGGGCCTCTACGGCTGGATTGACGTATTGAATATCCCCCCGAGGATCGGTGATAATGATGGCTTCGCTGCTCTGTTCGATCACCGCCGCCAGACGCAGGCGCTCCTGCTCCGCACGTCGTTTTTCACTGATGTCGATGATGGTGACGATGCCGCGCTGGGTGCCGGGGATCAGGCGTACGCTGGCGATTACCTCCCGGGGCTGGCCGTTCTTGTGGATGAGAGTCAGTTCATATTCTGTGGGGACATCTGCGTGGTTCTCTCGTCGCAGAGTATGAAAAAGTTTGACCATCTCGCGTTGCTCAGGGGCGACTAAATCGAGGATTTTAAGTCTCCCCTCGATCTCATCGCGAGAGTAGCCGCAGA
>JBNKKA010000196.1:0-8022 GCA_050291585.1 Desulfobacteraceae bacterium | reverse complement strand
AGCAATAGAGCAAGGAGGGGGGCACCCAGATAGAGTAGCATGGCTGTGATAATGCCTCCCACCAACAGCCATTGGCGGGCGCCTTCGGGTCTTGGTGTGGCGGCAGTGGCCAGGGCGGGGGCCACGGCCACTGCCGAACGGCGCTGGAGACGGGTGTAAACGCCCATGACGACAAAGGTGAAGACGATCTGCACCAGGGCCAGCACGGCCGCCATGGGCAGGTTGAAGAGGTGCAGGGTCTGGCGGTAGATCTCCACCTCCAGGGTGGCCATGCGCGGGCCCCCCAGGATGAGGATGACACCGAAGCTGCTGAAGCAGAAGGTGAAGATCAGAAGGGCGGCGCTGAAGATCGCAGGCTTCAGAAGGGGCAGGGTGACCTTCCAGAACACTCGCCAGGCTGAGGCGCCCAGCATCCGGGCGGCCTCCTCCATGCTGGTGGGCAGCTGGGCCCAGTAGCCGCCGACAATGCGCAGGGCCACGGTGAAGTTGTAGAAGAGATGGGCCAGGAGGATCATGGCCAGGCTGTGCTCCAGGCGGATGGGTGCCCGGTCCAAGTCGAGGAGGGTCATTAAGACGGCGTTGAGCACCCCATGGACGCCCAGGAGGGCGTCGAAGGCCGCCGCTACGACCACCGTGGGTAGGACAAAGGGGATGGTGGTCATGCCCAGAAGCAAGCCTTTGGCGGGGAAGTCGAAGCGGGCGAATACAAAGGCCGCCGGTAGGGCCGCCGTCAGGGTCAACACGGTGGATAGCAGCGCCTGCCAGAAGGTGAAGCTGAGGATACCCAGGAAGTACCCCTGGGAGAAGAGGCGCCTGAGGGGCGCCAGCAGAGCCCCGTCGGGCCCTGCCAGGCTCACCCCCAGGATGCGCGCCAGGGGGTAGAAATAGAAGATCCCCAGGAAGATAAGGGGCGGCAGGAGCAGCCACAGCCGCCTCCCTTTACCTGGGTTTGCGAGTCTCATTGAGCGCCCACTATCGCAGCACCGTGGTGGTCCATGTCTCTATCCAGGCCTCACGGCCCTTGGCGATCGCTTCGGGGGGCAGCGTTACCGGTGCTTCGGCCACCTTGGCGTATTTGACGAAGACTTCGGGCAGTTGGGCGGTGGTGTTGCTGGGGAAGACGAACATCTTGAGGGGAATGTCCTCCTGAAAGGGACGGTCCAGCATGGCGTCGACCCATTTCTGGGCTAGTTCCGTCTTATTAGTGCCCTTGAGGATGCCCACAAACTCGACCTGGCGAAAGACGCTGCCCGCAGCGGTCACCGCCGCGGTGGGGGCGTCCGTGAGGGGTGTTTCCGAATAGTGGACCTCCGCCGGAGGGCTTGAGGCGTAGCTCACCACGATGGGGCGCTCACCCTTGGAGGCGGCGCTGAACTGGCCCCAGTAGGCGCTCTCCCAACCGTCGGTGACCAGGACGTCGTTGGCCCGCAGCTGTTTCCAATACGTCTGGTAGCCAGGATCGCCGAAGTGGCCCACGGTGGCCAGCAGAAAGGCCAGCCCCGGTGAGGAGGTGGCCGGGTTCTCCACCACGGTGAGGCCCTTGTATTTGGGTTGGGTCAGATCTTCCAGGCCTTTGGGTGGCGCCAGCTTATTCTTCTCAAACCAGGCCTTGTCGTAGTTGAGACAGACATCGCCGAAATCCACCGGCAGGAGTCGGTGCTGCGGGTCGAGTTGCAGGGCCTTGGGGATATCGGCAAGCTTGGGTGAGGGGTAGGGCAGGAAGATGTCGGCGGCCAGGGCGCGGCTCAAGAAGGTGTTGTCAACTCCGTAGAAGAGGTCGGCCAGGGGGTTGTTTTTGCTGAGGATCGCCTTGTTGAGGGCGGCCCCCGTGTCGCCGGCTTTGAGAAAGCGTAGCTTGGCATTGTTGGCTTGCTCAAAGGCGGTGACCAGTTCCTCGCTGATGTTGAAGCTGTCGTGGCTCATGACCACCAGCTCGGTGGGTTCGGCGGCAGCCGCATGGGCTGTCAGGCTGAACAGGAGGGTCAGTAAACAAAGAATCGAAAGTGGTTTCATCTTCATCTTGTCGTGTTCCTATGCGTTTGGATAGGTCGGTGTCTGCAGCCGCCTTCGTACTAAACAAATGATCGGGTCGGTGAGACTGGGAAGAGGGCAAATAAAAAAGCCGTCCCCTGGTGGGAACGGCTCCGTGATGGCGTTGCACTTTCCCTCCGCCGGCATTATCCGGTTCAGGTCAAACGGTCGGACCCGCCGCTTTACGCCTGGGTCCCTCTCAGCCCGGTCAGCCCGGACTCCCGCACTCGTTCGGGTATCATTAGAAAGTGGAGCGGCCGCTGTCAAGCTAAATGTCAGCTAGTTCGCTCCGTTTCCAACCTGACCAATGGTGGCGTTTGCTTTTTGTTGGTTGATTTTTCGATTCCTTGAATCGATGGAACTTTGACAAATTAATCGTTGATTGCCCTCTGCAGCCCTTGACAGTCAAAGCACAAGGCCATTAAAGTGCCCACTTGGCCGAAGCCCGCCCGGGCCGGTCGGGGGAACCCCACACCACCCCAAGGAGGAGGAGCAAGCATGGCCGAATTTATCTACCAGGATCTATTGCCCATCGAAAAAGAGGATACCGAATATCGTCTCCTGACGCGCGATCATGTCAGTACCGCCGAATTTGACGGGCAGACCATCCTGAAGGTGGACCCGGCGGGGCTGACAGTCCTGGCCGAGCAGGCCTTTCGCGACGTGGCCCACCTCCTGCGCACCCGTCACCTTGAACAGGTGGCCGGAATCCTTCAAGACGCTGAAGCCACAGATAACGACCGTTACGTGGCCCTGGAGATGCTCAAGAACGCCGTCATCAGCGCCGAGATGGAGTACCCCATGTGTCAGGACACAGGCACCGCCATCATCATGGGCAAGAAGGGCCAGCAGGTCTGGACCGGCGGTAGTGACGAAGCCGCCCTCTCAGAAGGGGCATTCAACGCCTATACCAAAGGCAATCTGCGCTACTCTCAAAATGCGCCCTTGAGCCTCTACGAGGAGAAGAATACGGGCTGTAACCTGCCCGCCCAGGTGGAGGTCTACGCCACCGCGGGGGATGCCTACCGCTTTCTCTTCATCTCAAAAGGGGGCGGCAGCGCCAACAAGACCTACCTCTTCCAGGAGACCAAGGCGGTTCTCAACCCCGAAACCCTGGTGGATTTCCTCACCGCCAAGATGAAGACCCTGGGTACGGCGGCCTGCCCCCCCTACCACCTGGCCTTCGTCATCGGCGGCACCTCGGCCGAGTACAACCTCAAGACCGTCAAGCTGGCCTCGGCCGGCTACCTGGACCATCTGCCCACCAGCGGCAACGCACACGGGCGCGGTTTCCGCGACCTGGAATTAGAGGCTGAGCTTCAGCAGCGCGCCCGGGATCTGGGCCTTGGGGCCCAGTTCGGTGGGGTAGCCTTCTGCCACGACGCACGCGTGGTGCGCCTGCCGCGCCACGGGGCCTCCTGCCCCATCGGTATGGGGGTGAGCTGCAGCGCCGATCGCAATATAAAAGGTAAGATCACCGCCGAGGGGATTTTCCTGGAAGCCCTGGACACCGATCCGGCCCGCTTTTTACCGGAATCGACGGCCGACGAGGGGCAAGCCGTGCCCATCGACCTCGACCGGCCCATGGACGAGATCCGCGCCGAGCTGAGCCGTTACCCCGTGGCCACCCGTCTGCTCCTAAACGGCAAGATCATCGTGGGGCGCGACATCGCCCACGCCAAGCTCAAGGAGCGCCTGGACAGCGGCCAAGGCCTGCCCCAGTATCTCAAGGACCACATCATTTATTATGCCGGCCCGGCCAAGACGCCCGAAGGCCGCGCATCGGGATCCTTCGGTCCCACCACCGCCGGGCGGATGGACTCCTACGTACCCCTTTTCCAGGCCGAAGGTGGCTCCATGGTGATGCTGGCCAAGGGCAACCGCTCGGCCATCGTCACCGAAGCCTGCCAGCGCTACGGCGGCTTCTACCTTGGATCCATCGGCGGGCCCGCCGCCCGGCTGGGGCGCGATTGCATCACCCAGGTGGAAGTGCTTGAATACCCTGAGTTGGGTATGGAGGCGATCTATATGATTACGGTCAAGGATTTCCCCGCCTTCATTCTGGTGGACGACAAGGGCAACGACTTTTTCGCCAAGCTGCTTTAGAATTCCGCCTGTTGGATGAAAAAAAGGCCGCCCCGAAGGGTGGCCTTTTTTGGTGCGCGCCCGGCAGGGCACACACATTTCTCATTCAGGGTGGATAATCAGAGCGGCCCGTTTTCTTCCCCGAGAACCTCACGCATCTCCCGGGCATCCCGTTTTTGTTCCCCCACCCGCCGCATCACATACTCGATATGCCGTTTGGTGGCCAGGTAGGCGGCGTGGGGGTCGTGCGCCTTGATGGCGTCGATGATGTCCTGGTGCTGGCTGCCGATATTCTCAAGCTGATCCACCGCTTCGTACAATTTGATGAGGTTCTCTTCGATGCCGTAAAAGAGGAAGTCGTAGAAGCGCTTCATGATGTAAACCTGAAGCGGGTTGTGGGTGGCGTAGGCGATGGCCATGTGAAAACTGGTGTCTGCACTGGCTCCCAACCTGCCTGCACCCATCTCTTCGTTGAGCTCCCGCAGGCTGTCCTCCATGAAGGTGATGTCGCGGTCCACGGCCCGCTGGGCGGCCAGGGCCGCCGAATTGCACTCCAGGCCCATGCGCACTTCTAAAAGGTCCAGCAGGGTGGCGTTCTGGGAGCGCATCGCCTCGGCCATGAATTCATGGTCGCGCCCTCCGGGAGAGCGCACGAAGGTGCCCTGCCCTTGTTTCTGCTCAAGCAGCCCCATGACCACCAGCTTGTTAATGGCGTCACGGACCGAGGTCCGGCTGACATCGAAGGCGTCGGACAACTCGCGCTCCGTCATAATTTTTTCGCCGGGCTTAAATTCACCCCTAAAAATCAACTCGCGCAGCTGTTCAAACACCTGGTCGGAGATTCGTTTGGGTTTGATCGGTTTGAGTTTGTGCACCATTGAAGCGGCCTCGCTGGGTTCTGAGCGGAACGCTGGAGCGCCCGTCGTTAAGGATGCCCTGGAGAGTGCGGCTGGCCGGTGCGAGGTGTTCATGAGAGAGCGTGGCGTCGGTCCGGACTTGGAAGCGTAGGCCGCATGTCTTTCAAGGCGAAAGAAGCTATTTTGCTACTAACTATACCTATGTCATCAAAAAATTTGTGTCAAGGTTTAACCAACAACACAATCCATCCAATTCTATCAAGTCATGAATAAGACATAAATGGTATGACCAATAAATATTTTTGCTTGTTTGAGCATAGATGGATCCATTTTAAAAAGGTCTAAGCAGTTAAATTAAAGGTATACCAAAGAATGCAGATAAATCTTAGCCGCTTTCTTGAATCAGCTTCTCCGGGCCCGGGTGGAAGGCTGATATATTGTAAAATTACAAAATAAACAAATATTTATATCTATTTTAAAGATTGCGAAATATTTTTAACTTGACACCATACGGGGTGCGTTGTAGAAGGTGTGAAAAATTGGTATAACCAAATTACCAAATACCGCATGTCGCTTTAATTCGCCACTACGGTGATCAACACCATGCCGGGCAGACCAAAAACATTGCCACTCTCTACGGCGGTCGACCTCGGGTCATGCCTTGGACGGTCCATGAGTCTTAAGGGGTTGGGGGTGAAGGTGGCATGCAGAATAGGGGATGACAGAACAGTGGGATTTTCAAATGGCAAATGGCGGATCGTTCTGGTGGCGGGCATATCAGCCGTCATTTTCACTTGGACGGGGTTGGGGAATGCATCCTGGCAGATTGACGGCCCGCGCTTTCTGGAGAGCGTACACGGCGAAAACACCTGTCTGGATTGCCATGGGGATATCAATGAACTCGAGCGTCATCCGGATTCTGCCAACATCGAGCGGGAGATACCCTCCTTTTTCAGCGCCGACAAATGCCTGGCCTGCCATGAGGATGTGCAGGATCAGATCGACGCGGGCGAGCACGGCGGTGAAACTATAGAGGATCCTGAGGATTTCGCCACCTGCAGCGAGTGCCACGATCCCCATTATGAGACCGCTTCCGAAGCGGCCGCCTCCGAAGCGCTCGCGGCTGATGCCGAGCTGGTGTTCAACGAGGAGGACGCCGACTGTCTCGCCTGCCACCTGGGACCCACGGCAGATACCAAGGCCTCGGTGGAGAGACGCCAGAACCTCTGCTTCTCCTGTCACGGCGCCGACGCCGACGCCGGCGCACCCTCCCAGGCGCGCCTGATTGACCCGCAACACTATGCCGATACCCCCCATGCCGTTATGGATTGCCTGACCTGCCATCCCGGCGCCGATGGCTACCCCCACAGTGAGCAAACCCTGGGGGACTGCCGCCAATGCCACAGCCCCCATGAAGAGAGTGTCGCCCACGACGCCCACATGACGGTGAGCTGTGGGGCCTGTCACCTGGAAGGGGTCGCCCCCCGCACGGTGGCCGCGACAGGTATGCTGACGGCCCAGCCCACCGCCGCCCCGGGTGCCCTCAGTGGCATCCACGCCATGAAGCCCCTCGAGGAGGAGAGCTGCGCGCGCTGCCACTTCGACGGGACACCCGTGGGTGCCGCCGCCATGGTGCTGCCGGCCAAGGGCATCCTCTGCATGCCCTGCCATGCGGCCACCCTGAGCGCCGGTGATACCACCACCATCGTCGCCCTGGTGATCTTCGGTTTTGGCCTGCTGCTCTTCTCTTCGGTCTGGCTGGGCGGCGACATGGCCGGTGTGACCGGGGATTCCTCCCTGCGTAAGCTGATGGCCCTCATGCGCAGCGCTCTGACCACCCTCTTTTCGGGCAAGATCGTGCCCATAGGACGCGCCCTTCTTTTCGACGTCCTCCTCCAGCGGCGCCTCTACCGGCGCTCCTCCCGCCGCTGGGCCATCCACAGCCTGATCTTTCTGCCCTTTGTGGTGCGCTTCGTCTGGGGGATTCTGGCCCTTTTTGCCAGCAATTGGCTCAAGGACTTGCCTCTGACCTGGTTGCTGGTGGACAAAAACCATCCTGTCACCGCCTTTTTCTTTGACCTCACCGGCCTTTTGATCTTCGTAGGTATCGTCATGGCTTACCTTCGCGGCGGGGAAGCCGACCGGTCGCGCACGCCTGGCCTGCCGGCCCAGGATCGTCTGGCCCTTGGCCTCATTGGCGGCATCGTGGTGGTGGGCTTCCTTCTCGAGGCCATGCGCATCGGCCTCACCGGCGTGGGCCCCATGGCCAGCGGCGCCTTTATCGGTTACCCCCTGAGCTACCTCTTCTCCGGTATGACGGGGCTCAGCGGTATTTACGGTTATATCTGGTACCTGCACGCCATCCTGACGGGCGCATTCGTGGCTTATCTGCCTTTCAGCCGCTTGATGCACATCATCATGGCACCGGTGGTCCTTGCCATGAACGCCGTGGGTAGGCCCCATTCCTGATGGTGCCTCTCATATCGATCGTTAAGGGCGCAACTGCTTAATATAAAAACTAAAAAGAAATCAACGGCTACCGCATATCGTTTAAGCTCACATATGGATTCGCGAAATCTCATAGGAGGCTGTACAATGGATTACCAGGGTTACCATCTGCCCGAAGAGCTGGCGTATGAAAAGAACCATTACTGGGTCAAAGTCGAAGGCGATTTGATCGTCATGGGCATGGACGACTTTGCTCAGAAGCTGGCCGGTGAGATCGTTTTTGTGCAGTTGCCCGATGATGGTAAGAAAACCAAGCTTGGCAAGAAATTCGCCAAGGTGGAATCGGGTAAATGGCTGGGCAAGGTCTACGCGCCCTGCAACGGCGTCATTGATTCGGTCAACGAGGCGCTCGAGGAGAACCCCGGCCTGATTAACGAAGACTGCTACGGCAAGGGCTGGATGTACAAGATCAAGCCCAATGACATGGCCGAACTCGACGACCTGATCAAGGGCACCGACGCCATCCAGAGCTGGCTGGACGCGGAGATCGAGAAGTACGCCGATCAGGAGTAAGGCGAAATGAGAAAAAGCAATTATAAGG
>JBNKKA010000195.1:0-8052 GCA_050291585.1 Desulfobacteraceae bacterium | reverse complement strand
CCGGCTTCATCACTGCCAGGTAGACCCCCATGTTGGCCTGGGCTCCAGAGTGCGGCTGGACGTTTGCATGCTCGGCGCCGAACAGCGTTTTGGCACGGTCGCGGGCGAGGTTCTCGGCAACATCAACGTGCTGACAACCGCCGTAGTAGCGTTTCCCCGGATAGCCTTCGGCATATTTGTTGGTCATGACCGAACCCATCGCCGCCATGACGCCCGAAAAGGGGCGTATCCCCATCGCCCTGCCCACAGACCGGGACGCCGTGGCCGCGGCCCTGACCACCATCGGAGCGATAGCACCCCAGGATGCACGCGTGGCGCATATCCGCAATACTCTTGAACTAGGTACCCTCTCCGTATCCAGCGCCCTCCTGGAGGAGGTGGGTGCCCACCCCCATCTGAGTCAGATTGGGGCACCGGCAACCCTGGCCTTTGATGCCGAGGGCCATCTGGCACCGCTTGCGATGGGTTGATCCCACTGATTTTTAGCCATCGATGCGATCTTAGCCGAGGAAACAGCCATGGCCCGATTTTCGAAAATCACCCTTTTTACCCAGTGTTTGGTAGATAGTATGTATCCCCAAGTGGGTGAGGCCATGGTGTCTGTTTTTGACCACCTGGGCTTGGCTCTCGACGTTCCCCTGGGGCAGACTTGTTGTGGTCAGCCGGCTTACAACTCCGGCTACCAAAGGGCCGCGCGCAAGGCCGCCCGCCACTTTATCGAGACCTTTGGGGACGCCGAGGTGATTGTCTGTCCCTCGGGCTCCTGCGTGGATATGGTCCGGCGCCACTACCCGGAACTCTTCACCCATGAACCTGTATGGCGCCAACGCGCCGAAGCGGTGGCCGCCAAGACCTTCGAGTTTACCCAGTTCCTGGTGGATGTTCTCGGGGTGGTGGATGTGGGCGCGTACTTCAATGGAAGCATTACCTATCACGACAGCTGCCATCTCAACCGCTATCTGGGGGTGGCCGCCCAACCCCGGGCCCTTATCAAAGCCGTCAAGGGCGCCACCCTGGTGGAGATGGAGGACAGTGACCACTGCTGCGGCTTCGGCGGGACCTTTGCCGTAAAATACCACGAGATCTCAACGGGCATGCTGGAAGAGAAGGTGGCCAACATCCTGGCCACGGGCGCCGATGTGGTCGTGGGCTGCGATCTGAGCTGCCTCATGCATATCCAGGGGATGCTCAGCCGACGGGAGTTGCCCGTGAAAAGCATGCATATAGCCGAACTCCTGGCGGCGCGTTAAACGCCTCATCTTTCCTGATGAAGCAAGTCCTCCCAAGAGGTATGCCAAGCACCGATATCGTAGTTAGGATACCCACATGAGCCAGATAAAAACCGAAGCATACCGCGAAGAAGCCGCAAAGGGGATGGCCGACCCCGTCCTGCAGAAAGCCCTCTCTGGTTTTCAGCACCGCGTGGCCGGGCCCACCGCCGAACGTTATCTCAGCCACCCCGAAGGACCCGCCGTGCGCCAGATGGCCCACGCCATCCGCATGCACGCCGTGGAGCACCTGGACACGCTGTTGCCTCAACTGGTCGACGGCATCGAGGGGCGCGGTGGACAGGTTTTCTTCGCCGCCGATGCCAAGGCGGCCGTGGACTACGGACTGTCCGTGGCCCAGCGCCGGGGCGTGCGCCGGGTGGTCAAGGGCAAGTCCATGGTCACCGAAGAGATCGGCCTCAACGACGCTTTTGAAGATGCCGGCATCGAGATCGTGGAGACCGATCTGGGGGAGTACATCATCCAACTGGCCGGTGAAACCCCCTCGCACATCATCGCCCCGGCCATCCACAAAACCCGCAAGGAGGTGGGGTGCCTCTTTGCCGACAAGCTGGGGATTCCTTACAGCGAGGATCCGCCCACCCTGACCCAGGCGGCCCGGGCGGCCCTGCGGGAGAAGTTCCTCTCCGCCGACATGGGGGTCACGGGCTGCAACCTGGCCTGCGCCGAGACGGGCCACATCACCACCGTGAGCAACGAGGGCAATATCCGCATGAGCACCACCCTGCCCAAAGTACACATCGCCTTCATGGGCATGGAGCGTGTGGTGGCCCGCCTATCAGACCACGCTTTGCTCTTCCGCCTACTATCCAACGCTGCTGCGGCCCAGAAGATGGCTGGCTATGTCTCATACATCGGTGGGCCCCGGGCCGAGTTCCAAGCGGACGGGCCCGACGAATTTCATCTCGTCATTGTGGACAACGGCCGCAGCCGCATGCTGGCAGATCCGGAATTTCGCGAGATCCTTTGCTGTATCCGTTGCGCCGCCTGCCTCAACGTCTGCCCGGTCTATGGCAAGATCGGCGGGCATGCCTATGGATACGCCTACTCCGGGCCGGTGGGGGCCGTGGTGACCTCCCTTCTGGTGGGCCTGGACCGCGCCAAACATCTCTTCTTTGGTGAAACCCTCTGCGGGGCCTGCAAGAACGCCTGTCCGGTTGCCATCGACCTGCCGCGTATGCTCCTGGCCCTGCGTCGGCGCTGGGCCGAAGGCGATCCAGACGATCTTTTCCAAGGGCGTGGTGATGGTTTCGAGCGTCTGGCCATGAACGCCTGGGGTGAGTTGGTCAAACGGCCGGCCCTCTACGATGGCGCTAGGCGACTGGCCTCGGTGGCCCAGCAAATACTACCCCACAAGGCGGGGCGAATCACCCGCCTGCCGCCGCCCCTGGACGGGTGGACACGGGAGCGTGACCTGCCGCCCCTGGCCAAAAAGAGCTTCATTCATCGCTGGGCTGCAGATCAGGCCCGCAAGGAGGGGGATGATGGCGAATGACACAAACCGGGAGACCTTTCTCAGAACGGTGCGCCAGGCCCTGAGCATCCCAACCAGCCACGGCCGGGGGGAGATCGAGTATGGTGATATCCCGATACCGGCAGTTCGAACCCCTTCGGCCACCACTTTGGAGGTCTTGGCCGAAAACGCGGCCGCCCTGAACATTGAGCTGGCCCTGGTGGCCGATGAAGCTGGGGCGGCCGCTGAGATACGGACCATTGTGGCGCGTACCGAGCCGGAGTGGGACCATCAGCAAGCCGTCATGGCCTGGGACGATCCCCTCCTGGACGCCATCGGCTGGGAAGCGGCCTTGCAGGATTCGGGGCTGGAACTTTTTCGGGGGCCGTCGCCACAGCAGAAACATATCGGTGCGGATCAGCGCGAGGCGTTCTACTGCCAATTGCGCGAGACCCGCATCGGCATCACCACCGCCGACTACTGCGTGGCCGATACGGCTACCCTGGTGCTGCGTAACCGAGCCGGTCAGCCCGGGGCGGTGAGCCTAGTGCCTTCGGTGCACGTCGCCGTGATCCGCGAACGCCAACTGCTACCCGATTTCATCGCCCTCTATGAACACCTTGAGGTGGAGCGCCAGGACGACCCCGAGGCCCTCACCAGCCGCATGACCTTCATCAGCGGACCGAGCAAGACGGGCGACATCGAGCTGGTCATCGTTCACGGCGCCCATGGCCCACGAGCTTTGCACCTGATTGTGATTCGGGATTCGGTGAATAACCTGACTTGAGATGTATAATAATCTAATTTCTTGATCACTATGAGACACGATGCGCTTATAAAAAAGCGCAAGCGGTTTGCAGTGGAGAGTATCCCAGTGAAAGCCAGGTGTTCACCGGGTGGCCATCATCGTGAGCGATATTACCCGCGCTTGGCAACAAAACGACATCACCTTGCCTGTGCTACTGGACTACCTCAATGAGGCCGGCCTGCCTGAAACGCATCCTTTCAGCTGTCGCCCAGTAGCCATCCAAGTTCGTCAAGGTCCAGATCCACCACGATCGCCCGCCCGATCTCTTCCAGCAGGACGTAATGGATTTGGCTGCCGCTTTTCTTCTTGTCCTTGCGCAGGGCCTGGGCCACGGCGTCGATGGGGAGCGTGAGTTCGGTGGGCAGGCCCATATCCTGAAGCAAGGCTTTAAGCGCCGCGACCTGGGCAGCGGGCAGTTTTTTAAGGCGTATGGACAGGCGCGCGGCCACTATCATGCCGATGCTCACCGCCTGGCCGTGGGGGATGCCGCTGAGTTTCTCCACGGCGTGGCCGATGGTGTGGCCGAAGTTGAGGATCCGGCGGCGGCCCTGTTCGGTCTCGTCTTCGTTGACCACCCCCGCTTTGATCACCACCGACTGGTGTACCAGGTGCTCCATGACGGCGGGTTCTACTGCCAGGGCTGCCTGGACGTTCTCTTGAAGGTAACCGAAGAGTTCCTTGTCGGCAATGGCTCCGTGCTTGATCACCTCGGCCAGGCCGCAGAGCACCTCCGCCTCGGGCAGACTTGTCAGCAGATGGGGGTCGCAGATGACGAAGCGCGGCTGGCTGAAGACGCCCACCATGTTTTTATATCCGCCGAAGTTGACCCCGTTCTTGCCGCCCACGCTGGCGTCCACCTGGGCCAAGAGGGTGGTGGCCACGAAGCCGTAGGGCACCCCGCGCATGAAGGTGGCGGCGGCAAAGCCGGTGATGTCGCAGACGATGCCTCCCCCGACTGCCACAATGAAGCTGCTGCGGTCCACCTCCAGGCGGATCAGCTCTGCGTAGATTTGGGCCATGGTATCCAGGGTCTTGTGGCCCTCACCCAGGCCGATGGTGATGGTGGGGTATTGGCTGAAGCTATCGCCGTAGAGACGCTTGACGTTTTCATCGGTGATGATGACCACCTTGCCTGCGGGCAGATATTGGGGCAGGTTGGCCAGCACCTCGCCAACCAAAATTTGCGAGGTGCCGCTCTGACCGTGGATTTCGAAGGTTTGCATCTGTACTCCTGTTGACTAGGATATAAGGGGGTAAGAAACCATAGTGTGCCTGGTGATGGCCATTGTTTTAACATACAAGGCGCCAGGTGCAACCCCGGCTGGGTATTTCCATGTCCAAATCCATGCCGCACCATTTATGCAACCTAAGGGTTGAGTGATGGGGGCGTTGATGCGATAAAGGGCAATCCCCATCACTCTATCTATTCCGGAGCCTTTCATGAGTCGCTGTCCCAAGTGCCGGGCCCTTTCGGGCGAAGAAGATCGTTTCTGCCGCCGTTGCGGTACCCGTCTGGATCTACCCGCGTACAGCTGGTTTTTGCGGCGCTATTGGCCCGTTCTGGCGGGCGTGGCACTCCTTTTCTTTCTGGTTTTCTGGGCGACGACGCCCCAGCGACGGGTCACCTCCATCTCACCAGTGTCAGAGCTGGATAGCACCGATTTTAGTCTGGCGGTGGCCGAGCCGCAGGCTCATTTGCCCAGTCCCCGACCTGTGTCGGCCGAGGTTCCGGGGACCCTGCCCACGGTTTGGGTCCGAATTCGGGATATCGCCGGGCGGGAGATCGCCGCCCTGCCGGCACCCGTGGTGGGTCAAGGATGGGTGGCGCTACCGCGATTGGAGGTGTTGGGGGGTGCCGAGTGGGAGGCGGAGCTTCCCGACGGTCGACGGGTGGGCATATCTGCCGGAGTCCAGGCGGACGGCGATGCCGTCGGACTGTGGCAGCTCGACGAGGTGGGCGGTATGACGCCGCCGCCCCTTGCGGCTTGGGACTCCCAGGCAGCTCTATCCTGGCGACCCCTGGCCAGTGACGACGTCTTTCCCATCGCCAATCAGGAGAGCTGTGCGCATCAGGCCCTCTTCGAACTTTGCCCCGACTCCGCCCTTCTGGCCACTACCGGTGTGCTCCTCCAGGACGGCAGCGTGGTGGGCTGGACCTTCGACAAGTCGCCCCAGGGGCGTTTTCTCTGGACCGGCGCCTCGGGCGACAACCTGCAGCCCTCCCTACGGGTATCCGATTTCTACCGCCTCAGCTTTGCCGATGGCCGAGAAGAGCAGCTTTTGCTGGCCACGGAGAACAGCGACCTGACAACGGCCGAGCGTCTCACGGCGCTGGCTGGCGCATTTGGTCGCGACCCCCGCCTGACCCCCGCCGAACGGCGCGAGCTTTTTGCCGAAGCGCCGGCCCTGGACCTCATTCATCAGCTGGTGGATACCCTCCTGGCCAACGGTCAGGCCGCAGCCGTGGCCGACAGCTTCGAGGGGCGCCTCTTGGCCCAGCTTGGCGATCCGGGACTGAGTGGCAAAGTGGTCACGGCCGAGATAGAGGCCTATGGCACCAGCCGCTCCCTTTCCCTAATGGAGGAGCTGCTCTACTGGACGCCGGAAGAAACCGATACGGCCCGCCTCGAAGCCCTTTACCGCAAGGTGGCCCTCCAGACCCTCAAAGAGCTGGTGGATGCGGACGCCGTGGACGATCTGTACGCACGCTTGACCGATTTCACCCAGCGCTTTCCAAACAGTCCGGCCATCCACCTCTACCGGGTGGAGGCCGCCCTCCTGGCCGGCGACACTGCCCTGGCCCGTGAGCTTCTGGCCGAGCGCAGCTACCCGAGCGATCTCCAGGATCGGGTCGCCGCCCTAACCGCCCGCATCGACGAGGCCTTCGCCCTGGCCGAAGGCATCCTCATCCCCTTCACCCCCGGTTCCCACGTCATCGAGACAACGGCGCGTCTCAACGGTGTCCTCAGCCAGCGTTTTCTGGTGGATACCGGGGCCAGCCTGACGACCATCCCATCGGCCACGGCCGACCGCCTGGGGCTCTCCTCGGGGTCTGCCCGCCATCGAGAGGTGACCACAGCCGGAGGCGTGGTGACGGCTTGGGAGGCAGCGCTGGATAGCATCGTGCTGGAGGATGAGGCCGTCAGCGACCTGACCGTACTGGTACTGGATATCCCCGACAACCCCGACCTGGGACTGCTTGGGATGAACTTCATACGGCATTTCGAGATGGATCTGGATAATCAGAAGGGGACCTTGATGCTACGCCCTCGATAAAATCATCTCTCTGGATTATCTCGCTGCTTCTCCGGACACAATAGCATCCGTGGGCCGCTGCTAACGCACCCCTTCACCCTTTTCGGGAACCACCGGATCACGCAGGATGGCGCTCATGGCCTCTTCGGCGCATTGGGCCGCCTGGGGGAAGACGTTGGTGAGGGTGCGCAGGTGGCGCAGGTGGTCGCCGGTCCTGAGGATCAGCATGGAGAGGTCACCTTCGGCCATCTCGAAGTCCTGGGCCACCATCTCCCAGGGGATCCCTCGGGCCCAGGCGTAGAGCGTCGCCGCGGGTCGCAGGTAGAGGGGGCGCACCTGGAAGCCCCGTGAGGCCATGTGGCGCGTGAACCCCTGGAGCTCCTTCTGAACCTTGCGCATGCACTTGTTGAGTTTGTTGGGCAGCAGGCGGCCCTCCATGCGGTCGTTGCTCTCGCGCTCGTTGACAAAGGCGGCCATCACCGCCGCCATGAGCGCCGGATCGTCGTCGGGCAGGATCCCCTTGCGCAGCCCCTCCGCCACCACCAGAGGCTGGTCGATGCGCAGTTGGCTGGCCCACTTGCCGTCCTCGGTGAGGCTGTCATCCCCATCCACAAAACCCGTCTCCTTGAGGAAGGCCAGGTGGTCTTCGAAGTCCTCCCACAACAGGCTGTGGATCTCCTCCTGACGCCGGTGGTCCTGCCCTTTGTCGGACTCTGCGGTTCCCGCCCGGCTCACCAGGAGATAGGTGGCGAAGCTGCGCTTGAGCAGGTCTTCGATCTCCAGGGGGGTGTGGGAGAGCAGCAGATTGAGGGTCATGGAGAAGTTGATCCGAATCTGGCTGTGCACCGGCGCCGGGCGGGCACCGGCCAGTTTGGCCACCTCGCGGACCTCCATATATTTGCCCGGCACGACCAGGGAGAAGCCGATGCGGTCCATTCCTCGGCGGCCGGCACGGCCCGTCATCTGGTGGAATTCGGTGGCGTCCAGGGGCATGAACTCGGTGCCGTTGAAACGGTCCGAGTTGAACATCACGATGGTGCGGGCCGGAAAGTTGACGCCGGCGGCCACGGTGGAGGTGGCGAAGACGGCGTCGAGAAGGCCTTCGGTCATGAGGGTCTCGATGACGAGCTTCCAGGTGGGCAGCTGGCCGCTGTGATGGGCGCCCACGGCGCGGGTCTCCAAAAGGTGACGTTGGCCATGCTCCCGCAGATAGGGGTCGTTTTCGATGAGGGCCGCCACGCGTTCCC
>JBNKKA010000194.1:0-8137 GCA_050291585.1 Desulfobacteraceae bacterium | reverse complement strand
CAGCCGCTTCAACGGCCGGATCTACCTTGGGCGCTTCGGGTTCAGGGGCCGGCGCGGCGGCCGGAGCCGGGGCGGCTTCAGCAGCCGGAGCGGCGGCGGGGGCCGGCTTGGCTGCGGCAGGAGCGGCCTTGGGGGCTTCCGCCTTGGGCGCGGCTTTTTTAGGCGCGGCTTTCTTAACCGGTGCGGCCTTCTTTTCTTCCGCTATGGTCAGGTCGGGCTCAGGTGCCAGTGCGGCCAGGTCGAGGGCTACATCATCAAGCTGTTTGGTGATGCCGGCCACGTCCTGGGCGCTGCCACCATCCATGAAGAGATCGATGTAGGCCTTGGTCATGCGGATGGACTCGGGATGACGCATGATCAGGACATCGCTGCCGGAAACCAGGTAGCTGATGGCCGCCACGGCCTCCATGAGAATGCCGCGTTTTTCGGGATCACCTAGGGTGGGCGCTTCCTCGGCAGATTGCTTGGCTTCCTTGCACTTCCAAACCTCGTTGCCGAGGTTGTTGATCAACGGCATCTGGAGTTTGTCGTCGCCCTGGGCCAGGGCCGCCATACGCAGGCGTTCCATGACCGAGTAGCTGTACTCCATGCCGTAACCCAGGCCGCCGGTGGTGGGATCGATGATCACCTTGTCCATGGGCACGCCCAGGTTTTCCAGCAGAATGTTGACCTGTTTGGCCAGGTTGACGTCGATGGGTGAGGAGGAGATCACCGTGTGGCCATAGGCCATGCAGGCGGCCCCAATGCCCTTGTGGTTTTTGTCTTCCACCGGGCCGAGGGTCAGAGTGGCTGATTGACACTTTTCGGCGATCTCTTTGAGCACCGCCTCATCTTTCTCCACGTTGGCGGTGCCCCAAACGATGAGGGGCACATCGATGGCATCCAGCACCTTCTGCACGCCAGCGGCCGCATCGGCCGGAGAGGCATCATCCCCGTTGGGGTCGGTGCTTTTGAGCTGCAGGACGATCATCTCCGCCCCGTACTCGTCGACACATTTCTTGGCCCAGGCGGCCGGATCGCCGATCACATCCTTGAAGGGCGCCACCGCGGCTTCGGGCCAATCCTCGGGCGCGATGTCCCAGATCTCCATGGCGATGCGCGGTTTGTTGGGCATCTCGCCCTCAAACTGATAAAATGGGTAGCAGGACTCCCCTCCGACAGTCACCGCCTTGTCCCCTTGGCCGAGGGTAATTGGCTTAATGACGCCTGAGTATGTCTCCTTTGCGAATTCGAATCCCAATGTAACCTCCTTGTTGCTATACCGGAATTGTGTCGTGCTGTCGGTTTACGGAATGTGAACCCCAACGCACACGCATAAAGGGCGGAACCTTTAGAACTACGCGCAAACAGCCTCCTTTCTTGGTTTTATTTTAAACTGATAAACGATCAAGTCATAAACGGCTAGCAGGTGCCGTTTGAAATAGAGGACAATATGATGGCCTCTGAAAAGAGGCATACGGTAGGGGCGGTATGTCGCGTATGGATACGTTTTGTGCAAAACCGGCCTCGTTCGCGAACGACGCGGAACATCATCTCCGTAGTGGGTGAACCAATATTCAGACGGTGCTTCGAACAGTGAAGATCGGCCTGGAAAACAGACCGTAGAGTGGCTAATAGACAAATGTATTCATTATAGATAGAGCCTTTTTTTGTCAATAGACGAGTCAGTGTAAATACCAATTTGAAACTAAACCGCCTTCATGTTCTGTAGGCACCAGGGGCGCTCAAGGGAAAAAGCGACCCCGCCCCATGGGGACTTGCCAAAAGGCCACTGGGACGATAGCCCAGCAGGCAAAAAATCCATTTATCCTGGGGGCTTTTTCGGCCGCGCCGCGAGGCGGGCCTGCAATCTAGGAAACTGGTCGATATTGGTGTGGGGCAGAAACAGGGCCGCCACGTAATTGTCCATATAGGAAGGGGTCTCGGACAGCTCGAAATTGGTCATATTGCGGGTCACGGTGACCACGTCGCGGCGGATGCGGTTGGTCAGGGCGCTCATGCGGGCCCCCAGGAGGCTGGCATTGCCGATGAAGATGACCTTTTCTGGATCGATCTCGGGAAGCAGGCCGATCACCATGGCCTTCTCCAGGTCGATGTAGCTACCAAAACCGCCCGCCAGGATGATGCGTTCGATATCGTCCATGGCCATGCCCACTTCGTTGAGGAGGGTCTGACAGCCGCTGTAGATGGCGCCTTTGGCGCGAATGAGATTTTCCAGGTCGATCTCGGTGAGGGCGATGTCGCGTTCGATCTGGGTCTGATCNGCCCAGGCGAGGACATACTCGTAGATGCCATCGTTCTTACGGATGCGGGGGGTATCCAACTCACGGTTGAACTTGCCCAGGTTGTTGATGATCCCCAGCTCGAACATAACGGCCGCCATGATGATCAGTCCCGAGCCGCAGATCCCTTTGGGACGCTTGTTGCCGATGGTGATCAGCATGGGCTCCAGGGAGATGGGATCGATGGAAAAATCCTCGATGGCTCCCCGGGCGGCACGCATGCCGAATTTGATGCCACCGCCTTCCAGCGCCGGCCCGGCGCTGCAAGCCGCGCAGGCGAACCAGTCCTTGTTGCCGATGACGATCTCAGCGTTGGTGCCGATGTCCATGAAGAGGGTCAGCTCATCGCTGAGATAGAGCTGGGAGCCCATCACCCCTGCGACGATATCGCCGCCCACATAGCTGGAGACAGCCGGATAGACCAGGGCGGTGGCAAAGTCGTTGAGTTCGATGCCCAGCTCCTTGGCCGGGACCGGCGGGTAGAGGGTGGCCGCCGGTACATAGGGCGCGCGCCGGATATAGCGCGGGTTCACCTTGAGAAAAAGCTGGGTCATGGTGGTGTTGCCCGCGAGGGTGATGGAGGAGACATCTTCGCGGTCCACCTTGCCCCGCTTGAGCACCTTGGCGATGATCTTGTTGATGACACCCACCACCAGCTGCTGAAGCTTCCCCAACCCCTCGCCCTTCTCCGCGTACATGATGCGCGTGATGACGTCCTCGCCGTAGCTGATCTGGGGGTTGAAGTCGCCGTACTCGCTGACCACCTCGCCGGTGATCAGATCGATGAGCTGGCCGTAGACGGTGGTGGTGCCGATATCCACGGCGATGGCGTAGTTGCGGTCGGTGGTGTCCCCGGGCTGGACGTTGATGATCTCGCTCTTACCCGTGTCGAAGACCGGGCGGGCGATGATGGCCGTAATCTTGAAGTCGTTGGCCCGCAGGATATCGGGCAGCTTGCGGATCACCGCGAGGTTGGCTGTGACGCGCTCTTCGCCATGGGCCAGCTTGAGATGGCTGATGAGGCGAGTGACATCGGGCAGGTGGTCCTGGGCGTCGGGCGCGGGCAACTCGATATAGATCTCCTCCACCGGGGGCAAAAAGAGGCCCTCTTCCTTGAAGGCGTTAAAATCGAGCTGCTGGATGCGGGCCGTGCGCCGCGGGGTGGCCGCCATGTTGAGAACGCTGGTGTCGATGGTGGATTCCACCGGGATGCGCACCGTCACATCAGCGCTGACAACCGCCTTGCAGGCGAGGCGGAACCCCTCTTTGAGGTCCGCCTCGCTGAGCATCTCGCTGAGGCCGCCCGTAACAGAGCCCGCCTCAACCTGAATCCGACACTTGCCGCAGACCCCATCCCCGCCGCAGGAAGCATTGACGTGCACGCCGGCCTCCATGGCGGCCCGGATCAAGCGCGTGCCTGCGGGAACCTCTATCTTTTTCTCGTGGGGCAGAAAGGTGACGGTATGGGTTTGCATGGGGCCTTCTTTCGTGGCGTCGTTTTATGGTCAACTCATCAGCCAGTGTTGAGTTATATCTCATTATCAATGGAAAAGGTAGTAGTGAACCGCAAAATCGATTTTGGTTACACGTCCCCGTCTTAATCCGACAAGGGTTCGTCGAATTTGCAGCTCAGACGGATCATGCTGTTCTCTAAGGCAGTGTGAACCTTGTAGGGCAGGCATTCGAAGAGGTGCACCATACCGTGATTCTGCGGAGAGGTGTAGGCCACAAGGCCGGCGATGCCATTGTCGCGGGCCCCTTGGGCGAGCTTGTTCTGCATGAGGCGGCCGAGTCCCTTGCCCTGCCAGGCGGTGCTCACGGAAAAGGCGATCTCGGCCATGTTGGTAGCCGGGTCGAAGAGGTATTCGCCGATGCCCACCACCTGGCCGAAGCCGAACTCGCCCACCACCGCCACCACCGTGAGGTTGTTGACATAGTCCACCTGGGAAACTGGCCCCACCTCGCTGCGGGTGAAGCGTTTTTTATTGTGAAAAAAGCGCGAGCGCACATCTTTGGAATCCAGGCCGTAGAAGTGCTCCTGGATGCGGCGTTCATCCACCGGCTTGGCCGGCCGTATGGTAACACTCATGGCGTCGATCTCGAAGTTCTCCTCCAGCCGCAGGGGGTAAACCCCGTGAATGGCATCACCGACCACGCGCTTCTTGCTGAGGAGTTTCATCTCCCGAGCGGCATCAAACAGCTCGTCACGGTAGTCCGGATGGGCGATGCTGATCATGGCCAGGGCGCGCTCCTGAAGGCTCTTGCCGAAAAGGTTGACCAGCCCGTACTCGGTACAGACGTAGTGCACGTCTCCCCGGGGCACCACCACGGTGATATCCCCAAGCTGAGGTACGATGCGGCTTTTGGAACCTTGCATGGCGGTGGCGGGCATCATCAGGATCGAACGCCCGCCCTTGCTGAGGGTCGCCCCCCGGGCAAAATCGAGCATCCCGCTGACGCCGGAGAAGTGGTTGTAGGGCAAGGCGTCGGCGGCCACTTGGCCGGTGAGGTCCATGGCCATGGCCACGTTGAGGGCCACCATGCGATGATGGCGGGCGATGATGGTGGCCCGGTTGACATAGTCCGAGGGGTGAAATTCGATGGCCGGGTTGTCGTTGATGAACTCGTACAAGTTTTCGCTGCCGATGGCGGTGCTGGCCACCATCTTGCCGTTGTTGAAGCCCTTATGCCGGTTGTTGATCACCCCGCGCGAGAAAAGGTGCATGATGGAGTCGCATAGGAACTGGCTGTGGATGCCCAAATCGTTCTTCTCCGCCAATGCCAGGAGGTTGGCCTGCAGGGTGGTGCCGGGATTGATCTGCAGGGTGGCGCCGTCCTCCACCAAACGGGCGACGAGTCGGCCGATGGTTCTAACCGCTTCGGATTCGGGGCCCGGCTCCACGGTTAGGAGGGGTTCCTCATGGGGCACCACAAAATCCACGTCGTTAAGGTGCAGAAAGCTGCGCCCCAGCACCCGCGGCATGCGGGGGTTGATCTGGGCGATGACCAGATCGGCACTCATGGCCGCCGCCAGGGTGATGTCCACCGAAACCCCCAAGCTGAGCCAGCCGAAATCGTCCGGCGGCGTGGTCTGGATCAGGGCCACATGGATGGGCATACGCCGGCTTCGAAAGAGGCCCGGGATGGCCGAAAGATTCATGGGGGTGATAAAACGCGCCTTTTCAGCTAGGGCGCGCGGGCGAGCGGACCCCAGGTAGAACTGGCGCACGTTCCAGGAGTCCTCTTCGTCGCTGGAATCATCCCTGGCTTCTCCGACCCGACGGGTGAGGGGCGTGCTTTCAAGAGACATGAGGCGCAGGATCTCCAGGTCGGCAAGATTGTCGCGAGCCGCGCTAAGGGCCCTCACCAGGTGTTGGGGCTCTCCGCAGGAGGATCCGATGAAAACGCGCTGTCCGGGGGCGATACGCGCGATGGCCGCCGCCGCACTGACCTGTTTCCCCACATAGGCATCCGCCCAATAGGAAGGACTCGACATGCACCGATCTCCTTATGCTGGATGAGCCATAATCCTGAAATTATCCATAGGTCTTCTTTTATAAGGCTGCGAGGATAACATTTTGGTGACTAAAGTTGCTTGGACCATTGTGCGAAAGATTCGCAAGTCTGACAAGTCCCGGATCCAAAGAGCAGACATTTAGCCCTTTGACAGACTTGGCGCAAGCAATGAATTCCCCCCAAGGGAGGCTTGCCCCGGGCACTGGAAAGCCCCGGGAGTTGATTTTCTTAGCGAAATTCTTTATAAATCAAATTATTGAATCGGATTCTGATTGTGATGCATCAGAAGTGGACGCGCCCCTTGCTGCAGAGATCGGAATAGGTGAAACTAAGGTGGAAAAATTAGGCCTTCTTAGCGGGAGAGGCGACGGCGTAGAAGAGAAACGCGGCTCTACCCGTTTTTTATTTACCTTAATAGGATAAAATAGGGACGGGCGCTGATAGTAGCTTAGCTAGGGTCCTCCGATAGCTGGCGGTAACGAATTTAAGGAGCGGGATGAAGTTACTTAAAAAACTGTGCTACGCCATCGACACCCTCAACACCTGGGTGGGGCGCGTCGTGGCCTGGACCACGGCCCTGGTGGTCGTGGTGGTGTTCGTCGATGTGGTCATGCGCTATGCCTTCCGGACCAGTTTCGTCTTTACCCAAGAGCTGGAGTGGCATCTGTTCGCCTTCATCTTTCTCTTGGGCGCCGGCTGCACTCTGCTGCGCGACGGCCATGTGCGTGTGGATATCTTCTACCAGCAATGCAGCGCCAGGACCCAGGCGTGGATCAACCTGATCGGTGTGATTATTTTCCTGATCCCCGGCTGCTACATGATCATCACCACATCGCTGAGCTTTGTCCAGGCGGCCTTCGCCGTGATGGAGGGCTCCCCCGATCCAGGCGGCATCCCCTACCGCTATATTCTTAAGGCATGCATCCCGGTGGGTTTCACCCTCGTCCTGCTGCAGGGCATCTCTCTGGGAATCAAGAGTTTTTTCACCCTCATGGGCCAGCCCTTCAAGACCGGCATGGAAGAGGGGCGCTAATATGGAATGGTTCATGGGGTACTTGCCCGCCTGGATGTTTCTGGCCCTCACCATCCTGCTCATGCTCGGCTTCCCGGTCACCTTCACCCTCATGGGGACCGCTCTTTGTTTTGGTCTGATCGGCTTTGGCTGGTCCTTTTTCAATCTGCTCCCCCTGCGCATCTGGGGAGTGATGACCAACGTCACCCTGCTGGCCGTGCCCTTGTTCGTCTTCATGGGCGTCATGCTCGAACGCAGCGGTTTGGCGGAAGAGCTGTTGGACACCATGGGCATGCTCTTCGGCCGCATCAAGGGCGGATTGGCCATTTCCGTCGTCATCGTGGGCGCCCTGCTGGGTGCGTCCACCGGCATCGTCGGCGCCACGGTGGTGACCATGGGTCTTCTGGCAGTGCCCACCATGCTTAAAAGGGGGTACGCCAAAACCCTGGCCTGCGGAACGGTGTCGGCTTCCGGAACCCTGGGGCAGATCATTCCCCCCAGCATTGTCCTGGTGCTCATCGGCGACATCGTCGGTGTACCCGTGGGCGACCTCTTCATGGGAGCCGTTCTACCCGGCCTGGTCCTGGTGGGGCTTTACATCCTTTATATCATCATCGCCACCTTCATCTGGCCCGACGCGGCGCCGGCCATTCCCAAAGAGGAGCTGGCCGAGTTGACCCCCGCCATCTTGTTTCGCAAGGTCACGCGCGCCCTCTTCCCGCCCCTCTTCCTCATGGTGGCCGTGCTCGGCTCGATCTTCGCCGGCATCGCCTCGCCCACCGAGGCCGCCGCCGTGGGAGCCGTGGGGGCCACGTTGCTGACGGTCGCCAACCGCAAGTTCAACCTCACCATCCTACGCGACGTGATGCACGCCACCATGCAGCTGACCTGCATGGTCTTCATCATCCTGGTGGGGGCGGCCGCCTTCGGTCTGGTCTTCCGGGGCACCGGCGGCGACCATCTGGTGCGCGAATTTCTGGGCGGCATCGCTCACGAGCATGGCAAATGGGTGGTGCTGGCCATCGTCATGGGGCTGATTTTCATCATCGGGTTCTTTCTCGACTTCATCGAGATCACCTTTATTCACGTGCCGGTGCTGGCCCCCATCATGATCGAGTTCGGTTTCGACCCGGTGTGGTTCTGCATCCTCATCGCCGTCAACCTGCAGACCTCGTTCATGACACCGCCTTTCGGTTTCTCGCTCTTCTACCTCAAGGCGGTCACGCCACCGGAGGTGCGCACCGGGCATATCTACAAGGGGATTATCCCCTTCGTGGCGTTTCAACTCATTGGATTGCTCATCGTTGTCTTCTTTCCCCGGCTGGTC
>JBNKKA010000193.1:0-8167 GCA_050291585.1 Desulfobacteraceae bacterium | reverse complement strand
GCGGACTGGGAAGACGAGATCCCTTGCTATCAGGACGACGATGGCCCCCTGGCCACCCGGGCGGCCTCGGGTCAGGTGCTCAACGGCATCGCCGCCAAACTGCCCACCCTCATGGGCGGCAGCGCCGATCTGGCGCCCTCCAACAAAACCTTTTTGAATGGCGTTTCCGTGTTCCAGAAAGACAACTACGACGGCCGCAATATCCGCTTTGGGGTGCGCGAGCACGCCATGGGCGCCATCATGTCGGGCATGTTTCTGCACAACGGGGTGCGGCCTTACGGTGGCACCTTCCTGGTCTTCGCCGATTACGTCCGGCCCGCCATCCGCGTGGCCGCCCTGATGAAGCTGCCCCTGATCTACGTTTTCACCCATGACAGCGTCGCCGTGGGCGAGGACGGCCCCACCCATCAGCCGGTGGAGCACCTCCTCTCCCTGCGCAGTATCCCCGGTCTGACCGTCATCCGTCCGGCCGACGCCAACGAGACCGCCGAGGCCTGGCGCCAGGCCATCAGAAGCACCAATCGCCCGGTGGCCCTCATCCTCAGTCGACAGAAGTTGCCCATCCTTGACGCCGAAAAGGTCAAGGGCGGGGTGGCGCGTGGCGGCTATGTACTCAGCGATTGCGCGGGCACACCGCAACTGATGCTTATCTCCACCGGAGCCGAGGTTCACCTGGCCCTGGCTGCCCAGGCCGAACTGGCCACCAAGGGGGTTCAGGCGCGGGTGGTCAACATGCCCAGCTGGGAGATCTTCCAGGAGCGCTCAGAAGGCTACCGCAACCAGGTGCTGCCCCCCGATGTCAAGGCCCGCCTGGCCATCGAGGCCGGCGTCACCCTGGGCTGGGAGCGCTATGTGGGCGACGCTGGCGCCGTCATCGGCATCGACCGCTTCGGCGCCTCCGCCCCCGGCGGCACCGTCCTTGAAAAGTTTGGCTTCACCGTCGCAAACGTGGTGGCCACGGCGGAAGAACTGCTCAAGTAGGCCCCTCCCCACGACTTGGTTTAAAAAGCAAACACCGCCGTCGGGAGATTCTTGGCGGCGGTTTTTTGTTAGAGAAACACAATGAGCCATCACATAATCGGTGTTACATTGCATCATGATAAGTATCCATCGGATTGTCATTACCCTTTCTCTTTACCGATTTTCAATCAAACCAAGCAATTGCTATTCGAATTCCCGGTAACTTTTTTCGTGGGAGAAAATGGTACAGGAAAGTCCACTTTATTGGAGGCATTAGCCCTGGCGAGCAACATCCATATTTGGCGTAGGCATGAAGGTGGGCGCTACCAGATTAACCCGTATGAAAAACAATTATACAAGTACATTTCCGTAGAGTGGGCAAATGGGAAATTGCCCGGATCGTATTTCGGTTCAGAGATCTTTAACGACTTTAGAAGAATCCTCGATAGTTGGGCAGCCTCAGATCCTGGGCAATTGAAATATTTTGGTGGAAGGTCCCTGGTTACACAATCCCATGGCCAATCTATGATGTCTTATTTCCGTTCCTGTTATAGCAGGAGGGGTATCTACTTTCTGGATGAACCAGAAACAGCGCTATCTCCTAAAAGTCAACTTGAGTTGATAGATATTCTTCGTGAAAATGGTAAAGCAGGACGAGCACAGTTTATAATAGCGACACACTCCCCAATTTTGTTGGCTTACGAAGATGCTAAGATATACAGTTTTGATACTAGTCCAGTAAGTGTAGTTGAGTACCAAGAAACTGAGCATTATAAAATATACAAGCGCTTTCTTCTTGAGAGATAAGCGGTTTAGGTATTAAGTTTGTGCTTGCTGTATTTGAAAACTTGTAACATCGGCACTGGACAGACACTATCTCGTCCACATCCATTTCTGGATTGGCGCAAACTATACCTGGCTTGCTAAAAAACAACACCGCCGTCGGGGGCCCGGCGGCGATGTTGTTTGGGGGGGAATCGGGGCGGTCTATTTCCCCATCACTTCATCCCTGAGGACTCTTCTCAGGATCTTGCCCACGTTGGACATGGGGATTTCGTCCCGGAATTCAATCTCCTTGGGGCGTTTATAGGGCGCCATGTGCTCCTTGCAGAAGGCGGTGATCTCATCTGCCGTGGCGGTTTCCCCCGCTTTCAGCTTGACATAGGCCTTGACGCGCTCACCGCTCTTGGGATCGGGCAGGCCGATGACGGCGGCCAGCTCCACCTTGGGGTGGGTAAAGAGAATGTCCTCCACATCCCTGGGGTAGACGTTGAAGCCGCCCACGAGGATCAGGTCCTTTTTACGGTCGGTGATGACGACGTAGCCGTCCGCATCGATATGTCCGATATCGCCGGTGAGGAAATAGCGCTTACCATCGATGGTGGTGAAGACCTCGGCGGTGGCGTCGGGCCGTTTCCAATAGCCCTTCATCACCTGGGGGCCGCAGGCGGCCAGCTCGCCATCCTCTCCCTGGGGCAGCTCCCTGGTGGGATCGCCGATATCGAGGACTTTCATATCCGTGCCCGGCAGGGGGAAGCCGATGGAGCCGATCCTGCGGGTGGCCGGATCGGTAGGATTGGCGGTCAGGGCCGGTGCTGTTTCGGTCAACCCGTAAGCTTCGAAAATGATGGCTCCGGTTTTGTCTTCGAACTCCTTGCACACCTCGGGGGGCAGAGGGGCGCCGCCTGAGATGCAGGCCTTAAACGAGGAGATATCGTATTTTGACAGGTGGGGGTGGTTGGCAAAAGCCACAAAAAGGGTGGGGACGCCGGACATGAAGGTGGGGCGATAGGTCTGGACCGCCTTGAGCACTTCGGTAAAGGGCGGGTCGCCGGCCCTGGGATCGGGCACGCAGACCACCTTGGCCCCCAGGAGGCAGGAGAACAACAATACGCCGGTGAGGCCAAAGCTGTGATACCAGGGCAGGACGCCCAGAAAGCAATCGTCGCCACCCTCGACCAGTTGTTGGCCCGGGTTACCCGCCTTTCCCGGAATTCGGACCCATGCGTTGCAGGTTACCACGTTGGAGGTGAAATTGGTGTGTACCAGCTCGGCCCCCTTGGGCAGGCCGGTGGTGCCGCCGGTATAGAGCATGACGGCGGTGTCATTTTCCGGGTCGATGGAGATCTTGGGTGGCTTGGGTTCGGCCGAGGCCACCACGTCGTCATACATCAGGTGGCCGGGGGCGATGGCATCCGCCTTGGGGATCTTGCCCAGGAGGCCACCCAGAAAACCTTTCAGTTTGGGCAGGTAGGATTTGATGTTGCAGACGATGAGGGTCTCCACCTGGGTGCCTTTTACGGCCTCGACCGCATTCTTGTAGAAGAGGGGGTGGTCCATGCAGAAGACCATCTTGGATTCCGAATCCTTGAGCTGATGGTTGAGCTCCGGGGCGGTATAGATGGGGTTGCAATTGACGGCCACGGCGCCGGCCTTGGTGACGCCGAAGAGGATCTCGGGGAAGTGGGGCAGGTTGGGGAGAAATATAGCGACCTTATCCCCTTTGCCGATCCCCTTTGAGGCGAGAAAATTGGCGATCCGGTCGGCCGTATCCTTGACCTGGGCATAGGTCCGGGTGGCGCCCTGGAAAATGGTGAACACATGGTCGGGGAATTTGCGGGCTGAATTATCCAACAGGTCGAATATGGGAAACTTGTACTCCGGGATCGTGTGGGACACATTCTGGGGCCAGAACGGGGTCTTCCAAACTTGATCGGGCATACAATCCTCCTCGTCTCTCAAAATGGGGTCTGCTTAAAGTACACCTCTTCTTTATCGCCTTAGGCATTGCGGGGGTTAATGTAGTCAATAGAAACATTTGCTACCTTATCAAGATAATTGATAAAAATCACGGCTTTTATGGCTTCGCAGGAAAACTTGCGAACATTGGTTTGCCGCTGTGTTTGGATCAAGGGGCGGCGCTCAAATCTATAATGGCCCGACTGGTGTACTCGGCCACGTCTGCCAGGGCATCGGTGGGCAGGAAGGCGGCGGCGTTGGCGGAGAAGAGGCAGGTGGCCGCGGGGGGAAACTCTTCGTCAGCGGCATAGAAGCTGTAGCACAGACTGATCTTGGGCAGGGGCTGGAGCAGGATGGCCCAGTCTCCGCTGATCTCAGGGGGGGCGGGGTGGCCGTGGAAGCGTTCCACGATACGGTCACGGTTCGCCAGGACCCTATCCACATGGGGCACCAGGAGGGTCTCGGAGTGGGAGCGGAAGGCGGCCGCGTAGGGCGCGCTGTTTGGCATTTCGGCGAAGGCCTTCAAGGGTTCGACGACCATCTCGGCGTCTATGGCATGCCGGGCATACAGTGCGATGAGCAGGGCGGTGACGCCGGTTGCCGGTTTATCGTCCAGCCCGATACCGTCGGCGGAGAGGCGGCAATCCTGGCCGAAAGCGGAGAACCGGTAGCGCTCCCCCTGGGCGTGGGCCCCCAATCTGGCTGCCAGATCCGTGGTGGGGGAAGCGAAGACCCAGGCGAGGTTTTCCCCCGCCAGGCGGTCATAGTGGGTCGTCACGGCGCCGGCCCCTGACATCTTAGCCTAATCTCCCGCCAAGGCGTGGACCTTGGCTGTGGCGGTCGAGTCGCCGACCTTTTTCAATAAGGACTCGAGGCTGCCGCAGACGGCCTTTACCACAGCGGTTTTTGGCCTGGGCGATAGCAGCTGGGTTTCGATGGTTTTCACGTCGACCACGAATTCGGCCATCTGATCATAGGTGAGCCGCCACTGTCCGGCGTCCTGTTTCAGGTCGTCCAGAACGGTGGTGACGGACTGGTGGTCGTCGTCGTTTAGGATGGGGCCTTTCTTCAGCGGGTTGACGCCTGCCACATGGCCTGGGGAACCATCACCCGCCTGGCCGCTGAACTCGAGCCCTGCGGTGGTGAGACCAACGCCGCCGGAGAGGGTTCGTATCTCAACCAGGCCGAAGGCGATCAACTCCTGACAGACCCGGGAGGCAGTATCGCGATCCAAGCCGACCGCCTCTCCCACTGTATACATGGAGGCCTGTTTACCGGTGTCTGCCTGGCAGTGGTCAACCATGGCTTTCAGATAGGTTTCTTCAGTGGAATCCAGTTCGGGTGCTGCCGCCATCCATCACCAGCCTTTCCAAGTTGTGTTCTTGCGCCTTGAAGCGTATTTTAGGTGTCGAGCTAAGGGCAGGGCAGTATGGGGAAGTTTGCCTGAGATAATACCACGGTCCCGGTGAAAAACCAAACTGAGGCAAGGCGATACGATGAGGAGGAGCATGCGGATTTTAGTGAGCGGCCGAGTGCCGGATACGGTCAGGGAGCGCCTTGAGGCCCGGTGCGAGGTGGCCATCAACCCCCATGACGCCCCCATGGCGCGGGAAGATCTATTGGCACAGGTGGCGGACAAGGCGGGCCTCTTGTGCATGATCACCGACCGGGTGGACCATGAACTCCTGGACTGCGCCCCGGATCTGAAGATGGTGGCCAACTGCGGGGTGGGCTACGACAACATCGATATGGCCGCCGCCAGCGAACGGGGCATCCTGGTGAGCAACACCCCCGGTGTGCTCACCGAGGCCACGGCCGAACTTACCTGGGCGTTGCTGCTGGCCATCAGCCGTAACGTGGTCAGTGGTGACGCGTACACCCGCGCGGGGAAGTTTCGCTTCTGGGCGCCGCTGCATTTTCTGGGCAGCGAGGTGAGCGGCAAGACCCTGGGCATCATCGGCATGGGCCGCATCGGCCAGGCCGTGGCCCGGCGGGCGTCCGGTTTCAACATGCCGGTATGCTATTACAGCCGCAGCCCTTTACCGGCGGACGCGGCGGAGGCCTTGAATGGGCAGGCTGTCTCTATAGAGGCGGTCTCTCTGGAGGCACTCTTGGAGCAGGCCGATATTGTCAGCCTGCACGTGCCCCTCACTCCCGAGACCCGCCATCTCATCGACGCCGAGGCCCTGGCGCGCATGAAGTCCTGCGCCTTCCTGGTCAACACGGCCCGGGGGCCGGTGGTGGACGAGGTAGCCCTGGTGGCCGCTCTGCAAAAGGGCGTCATCGCCGGGGCGGCACTGGACGTTTACGAAAAGGAGCCCGCGCTGACTTCCGGTCTGGCCGAACTTCCAAACGTCATCCTCCTGCCCCACATGGGCAGCGCCACCTGGGAGACGCGCACCCGCATGACGGCCCTGGCAGCGGAAAATCTTCTGGCCGGGCTGTCCGGACAGCGGCCGGTCAACTGCCTGAACTGGTCGTCTGACGGCCGCCCAATGCTTTGAACGGTTCCGGTTTATGTGATATTCAAAATTGCTTTAACAATCTTCCACCGCCCCGCAGCTTTAATGGGCTCTGACACTGAACAGGTTTTTGCATGAAAGAATTTTTTAAATTGATGGATCTGCCGGCGGTGCTGGCCCTGGCCGACCAGTTTACGGTTACCGGCAGTGAACCTGTGGCCCTCAGCGATGCCCTGGAACGGGTCCTGGCTCAAGGCATTGCGGCCGATCTGGATATTCCCGGCTTCGCCCGCTCCACCATGGACGGGTTCGCCGTGGCGGCGCCCTCCACCTTTGGGGCCTCGGAGGGCAACCCCGCCTTCATCAGCGTTACCGGTGCGGTGGCCATGGGCGAGGAAACCCATCTGTCGGTGGGGCCGGGGGAGGCGGTGCGCATCGCAACCGGGGGGATGCTGCCAGCCGGGGCCGACGCCGTGGTAATGGTCGAACACACCGACAAACTGGACGACGTCACCATCGAGGTATACAAAAGCGTCGCCCCTGGCCAAAATGTGGTCGCTCAGGGGGAAGATGTGGCCCAGGGAAGCGAAGTGCTCGCCAAAGGCACCCTTTTACGGCCCCAGGAGCTGGGGATTTTGGCCGCCCTGGGACAGGAGGCGGTGACGGTGTACCGCCGGCCGCGGGTGGGAATCATCTCCACCGGCGATGAGGTGGTGGACATCCACACCACGCCTCGCATCGGGCAGGTCCGCGACATGAACGCTTACTCCCTGGCGGGCCAGGCCCGGCGCTGCGGAGCGGTGACGACCGCCTACGACATCGTGGGCGATGATGCCGCGGAACTGGAGCGTCGCTGTAAGATCGCCCTGGCGGAGAACGATATGGTGCTTCTCTCCGGAGGGAGTTCAGTGGGGGCACGGGACTACACCACCGAAATCCTGGGCGCCCTGCCCGATACCCAAGTGCTGGTTCACGGCATCAGCGTCAGTCCGGGCAAGCCCACCATCCTGGCCCGCTGCGGCGGCAAGGCCATTTGGGGCCTGCCGGGCCACGTGACCTCTGCCATGGTGGTCTTCGCCGCGGTGGTCAGACCCTTTCTTTTGCATGTGGGCGGCCGCCTGACCCAGCGTACGGCACCCCGTTGCCTGGCGCGCCTGACGCGTAACGTGGCCTCGGCTCAAGGGCGGGAGGAGTATTTACGTGTACGCCTCACGGAGCGCGAGGGTGACCAGTGGGTCGAACCCCTCCTGGGCAAATCGGGTCTGATTCGCACCATGCTCCAGGCTGACGGGTTGGTGGCGGTACCCAAGGACACCGAGGGGCTCGAAGCGGGCATGACCGTGGAGGTGCTGCCTCTATAGAGAAAGTTCACCGACGACTCGTTCCGCTTTTGCCACAACCTCTAATACAGGACACCCATCGTGCCGACTCCCAAACGCAATGTCTACCTGGAGATGCACTCCTTGGAAGAAGCGCGGGCTATCATGTTTGCAGCCTTCCGAGACCTGCCGACCCTGGCCGTAGAAGCCGTTTCCGTACCCGAGGCCGTGGGGCGTTTTCTGGCCTGGCCGGTAACAGCCAAGGTCAGCTCGCCCAACTTCCACAGCGCCGCCATGGACGGCATCGCCGTGCGCGCGGCCGATACCTTCGGGGCGCGTGAAGATCACCCCAGGATGTTGACCGTTGGTGAGGATGCCGTCTATGTCAATACCGGCCATGTGCTGCCCCCCGACACCGACGCCGTCATCATGATCGAGAATGTCCAGGTGATCGACGAGGCGACCCTGAGCATCGAGGCACCGGCCTTCCCCTGGCAGAACGTGCGTAAGCTGGGGGAGGACATCGTCGCCACCGAACTGCTCTTCGCCCGCCACCACCGCATCACCCCCTATTGCGTCGGGGCCCTCTTGTCTGGAGGGGTCTACGCGGTGCCCGTTTATAAGAAACCCAAGGTGCTCATCATCCCCACGGGCAGCGAATTGGTGGATTGGCGGACCACCCTCCCC
>JBNKKA010000192.1:0-8173 GCA_050291585.1 Desulfobacteraceae bacterium | reverse complement strand
CCGCATCCTCATGGCGGCCGGACGTAGCGGTGTCGACTTCGACCCGGATCGGCTCGACATCTACTTCGACACTGTCCAGATGGTGGCCGCCGGTCTCGGTTGCGGGCAAGCCGCCGAAGCCAAAGCCACTGCGGTAATGAAACAATCCGAGTACGCCGTGACCATCGACCTCAACGCCGGTGAGGCAGAGGCCAGTCTGCTGACCTGTGATTTTTCGTTGGATTATGTGAAGATAAACGCAGACTATCGTAGTTGAACAGTGATCCAATGGGCCTTATCCGTCTTCAAAAATACCTGGCCGATGCCGGGGTGTGTTCGCGTCGCAAGGGCGAGGTCCACATCCGTGCGGGGCGTGTGGCGGTCAACGGTCAGGTGGTCACCGAGCTGGGCTCCAAAGTCGACCCGGCCGTGGACAAGGTCAGTTTCGAGGGCCAGCCCATCCAACCCGTGGCCAAGAAGGTTTACATTGCCCTCAACAAGCCCGTGGGGGTCGTGACCAGCTGCAACCAGCCGGGCAGATCCTTGGTGGTGGATCTCATTGACTTGCCGGAACGCCTCTTTCCCGTGGGGCGCCTGGATACGGACAGTTGCGGCCTGCTCCTCATGACCAACGACGGGCGCATCCACCACCGCCTGGCCCATCCCTCCTTCGACCATGAAAAACATTATGAGGTCACCGTGGACCAGCCCATCGCCACCGGCGCCCTGGAAAAATTGGCCCAGGGGGTGCGCCTGGACGGCCGCCTGACTCGCAGGGCGAAGGTGGTGCGCATGGATGCACGCCGCTTCAAGATCACGCTTAAAGAGGGGCGCAACCGCCAGATTCGGCGCATGGTGGCCAAGGTGGGGCGCGAGGTCGTCCAGTTGCGGCGCGTCCAGATGGCCAACATCCACCTGGGGCGCTTGGCCAGCGGGAAGTGGCGTCACCTCAGTGCCGGTGAAGTGGCGGTCCTTTTAAAGGCGACCGGTGTAACGGACAAGGCCTAATAAGTGTTTATTCGCTGTAATTTTTTGGGCCGGACCGCTTTCCTTTTGACAGAGAGCTTGGCCCGGGCCTAAGATAATGGATATCGCCCAGGCACACTTCAAACTGCCACCTTCCTAATGACGGATCTCACTGCAACTGCTTCCCAGTTTTAGCCCGCATTCTCAAGTTTTGTCGCTCGAACCTTTGCTTTCTATCTTGATACCACGGACACCCCACCGGAATGCCTGCGCCCATGGCGGCAGATGCTGTGCGGTCTGATATCCGTAACTTTTTTGCAAAGGAGGTCCCCATGGCTATCAAGGTGTTCATCCAACGTAGAATCCAACCCGGCAAACAGATGGAGGTGGGCCGCCTGATCACCCAGGCACGCTATAACGCCATGGCCCAGCAAGGCTACATCTCTTCGGAGACCTATACCGCCATCGATGACCCCCACCGCATCATGGTCCTCTCCATGTGGCACGACCTGGCGGACTGGTACACCTATCGTGAAAGCGCTCAACGGGCCGAACACGAAGCCGAAATCCTCCCCCTCTTGAGCGAGTCACCCACCTACGAGATCTATCGTTTGGGCCTGGTGCCCGAATGACCCTCCCAGGCTAAGGTGGGGCCGGCGCTTGGTGCAAAAAGTACCGACTCCACCTGAGCTCCCATCTCAGGCATCACCTGAGACCCCACTTGGGTTAAGCCTCTCTTTTGTTTAGAGCCGTGTAAAATCAACCGGATGATTGCAGGAAGCTGTTTTTTTGGGTATGGATAGCCTCCGGAGCCAATTCTAACGCAGATGATCGACAGCGCTGGCGGTGATCTGCGAACGCTTGAAACGATAGCCTGCGGGGGGCAGTCCCGCTTTGATACGATGGAGGAGAAACGCATGGTAACGATGGAGTCTCTGAAGGCGCGCGAAGACAAGATCGCAGTGGTTGGACTTGGCTATGTGGGTCTACCCCTGGCGGTGCATCTGGCGGCCCATTTCGATGTGGTGGGCTACGATCTGAAGACCGACCGCATCGACGAACTGCGTACCGGCCACGACCGCACCTTGGAGGTGGATGACGAAGGTCTCAAACAGGCCGCCATCCACTACACCAGCGACAGCGCCGACCTGGCCGCCTGCCGGCTCATCATCGTGGCGGTCCCCACCCCCATCGACGCCTACCGCATCCCCGACCTGACGCCTCTTGAGGGCGCTTCGGTGGGTGTCGGGAAAAATCTGACGCCGGGCACCTGCGTGGTCTTTGAATCCACGGTATTCCCGGGGGCCACCGAAGAGGTCTGCGTGCCCCTGCTGGAAGCCGAGTCGGGCCTGAAGATGGGCAAGAATTTCACCGTGGGCTACTCCCCCGAGCGCATCAACCCAGGAGACAAGGTCCACACAGTGGATAGCATTATGAAGATCGTCTCGGGCAGCGATCCCGAGACCGCCGAGTTCCTCTGCCAAGTCTATGGTACCGTGGTTAAGGCCGGCATCCACAAGGCCTCCTCCATCAAGGTGGCCGAAGCCGCAAAGGTGATCGAGAACACCCAGCGCGACCTCAACATCGCCCTGATGAATGAACTCTCAATGATTTTCGATATCATGGGCATCGACACCCATGAGGTTTTAGCCGCAGCAGGGACCAAGTGGAACTTTCTGCCCTTTCGCCCTGGCCTGGTGGGCGGACACTGCATCGGTGTGGATCCCTACTATTTGACCTTCAAGGCCGAATCTCTGGGCTACCACCCCGAGATGATCCTGGCCGGCAGGCGGATAAACGACGGCATGGGCAAGTACATCGCCGAACGCACGGTCAAGTTGCTGATCCAGGAGGGCAAGCAGGTGCGCGATGCCAAAGTGGCCGTCATGGGGGTAACCTTCAAAGAGGATGTCCCCGACCTGCGCAACACCCGGGTGGTGGACATCATCGCCGAGCTGGAGGACTACGGTATCACCGTCCTCTCCCACGACCCGCTGGCCGATCCCAAGGAGGCGCACAAGTACTACGGCCTCGATCTGGCCTCGGATGAAGATCTGAAGGGCGTCGATGCCGTGGTGCTGGCCGTTATCCACGAGCGCTATAAGGCGATGGGCATGGAGAAGATCGCCGGTCTGTGCCCCAATGGCAACCCCATCCTGGTGGACGTCAAAGGTGCCTTCGATCCCGAGGCGGCCGCCCAGGCCGGCATCGCTTACTGGCGTCTCTAAGCCGGCCGCCCCGCGCAATTTAGACCGCTCTTCGCTGGCGTGCTGCTGTTTTCCTCTCAGATTGAGGGGCGGCACGCCGGCCATCTCTCATGGTGATGGACCCCGGTAGCCGCTCCCACTCCCCAAAATAGATCCTCTTGACCACCTCTGATGGCAGCGCTTTCCTGGTGATTCAGTCGCATCCATTTAAAAATATTCACTTTTAATTCGAGCAAGCGTTCCCTGCCTTTGGGCATTATATCAGTCCAAGAAAATCTGGCATGTGCCTTGCTGATCTCCTTGACAGTATCCGCCTTGAATAGACACCATCTGGAACCCAGGGGCGGCATTATAGGAGATCGCCATGTTTACCCATGCGCCCAAAAAACTATCTGAAAACATAGATATTGACTGCTATTGCTGCGATAGCCGGACCGCCACCCATCTTTGCCGTTTCCGCCTGGGCGAGTTGCCCGTACAGGTGTGCCTGTGCGAGGCCTGTATGCAATTGGATACCATGGAAGTGTTTGAAAAAACACTGGGTCTCTCTTATATGGAGGATTTCTCGCTGGTGGCTGCGGACAACCCCTTGCCCATTTAGGCCGCTACCGGTCAGGGCGACCGATCTCCCTCCGCTTCGCGGTTTAACAGCCAGCCAGAGGGTTAAGGCTTGACAGGCCCCTGTAGGATGGGAGATACAGGCAGGCGGTGACAAGATTTACCGTGCCAACTTACCTTCCGCCCGGATCGGGCGCAGGGAGCTGAAACAGATGCAGGCGGCGAAACAATCAGAAAGCTATTGGCGTTGGTGGTGGTGCATGACACCGGGCACCCCCGTCGAGCTGTTTGTCGCTGTGCGTTAAGAATTTTTCAGCTTCGGACTCTGGGTTGCCCTTAGCCCACGGTCCGCCTTCCTTGTTGGGGCTGTGGGATTACCCGCAGCCCTTTTTAATTTCAGGGAAGGGCTTTTCTCGGACATTTGTCCAGAAAACAGCACCTTTTCTACTGAGTGTCCATCCAGAAATGGTGAATCTCGCCCGAGTTCAAGGCGGGCAAGTCCGCCTTCTGAGAGGTGTCATTTCTGGATGGGCACTACCTACGGAGGAAAGACAATATGCTAGTGGTCATGGAGAAAGATGCAACCCCCGATCAGGTTGAGGGCGTTATTCAAATCGTCGAGAGATGTGGTTTCACGGCGCGGCCCATCCCCGGTGGCGACCGTGTTTCCATCGGCGTACTCAACAACGAGGGGCCGGTGGATGCAGGTTTGTTTATCGGGCAGCCCGGGGTCAAGGATACCGTTGCGGTGACCAAGCCTTACAAACTGGTCAGCCGTGAGGTGCAGCCGGAGGATACTGTGGTGAGGGTGGGGGAGGTCGCTATCGGCGGCAGTCTACCGGTGATGATGGCCGGACCCTGCGCCATCGAAAGTGAAGCCCAGGCCCTGACCATCGCCCGTGCGGTGCGCGCCGCGGGTGCCCATATTTTTCGCGGCGGGGCCTTTAAACCGCGCACCTCGCCTTACTCATTTCAGGGATTGGGGGAGGCGGGCCTCAAGATTATGGCCACGGTGCGCGAACAGACCGGCATGCCCGTGGTTACCGAGGTGATGGACGAGGCGACCTTCGACCTGGTGGAAGCATACGCCGATATCATTCAGATCGGCACCCGTAACATGCAGAACTTCAGCCTCCTGCGGCGTGCCGGCCGGGCGGGTAAACCCATTATGCTCAAACGGGGGATGTCGGCTACCCTTGAGGAGTGGCTCATGGCCGCGGAGTATATCCTCGAAGGCGGTAACACCGATGTGATTTTATGTGAGCGCGGGGTGCGCACATTTGTCAGCCACAGCCGCAATACCCTCGATTTGTCGGCCGTTCCGGTGGTCCAGAAGGAGAGCCACCTACCCATTATTGTCGACCCCAGCCACGCCGCCGGTCGCCGCGATCAGGTGCCGCCGCTGGCGCGGGGAGCCATCGCCGCAGGCGTTGACGGACTCATGGTGGAGGTCCATCACGCCCCGGAAGAGGCCCTCAGCGACGGCGCCCAATCCCTTCTGCCTGATCAATTCGCCCGGTTGTGTAAACAATTGCAGGCCCTGCATGAGGTCCTGTCTACCATTTAAGGAAACACATTCCTTTTAAGGAAACGTATTCCTTTTAAGGAAACGCTTTCCTTTCAATACCAAGGGCCCTGTGACAAGCATTTTGCCACAGGGCCCTTTTCTTTTACAGACTTAAATTCTGAAGCCATATTTACTTCGCGCCTATTCCACACTTATTCCTTCTCGATGGGGAAGGTCATCGTGGCCCCATACCAGCCGATGAGGCTGATCATGGGGATCAGGGAGAAAACGACCACGAGATAGACCCGGTGGGCACCGTCGGCATCTGTCAGGACACCGGGGTCGATGAGGCGCCAGAGGACGGCCACCGCTGCCACAGCGGTCATGACCACCGATAGCGGCAGCTTTATGGCGATGGGCAGCATCAGTTTGCCCAGGTAGTTGTAGCGCCAGGTGATAACGCCAGTGGTGATGGCCACCGCGCTGAAGAGCACTCCGGCGGCCAGGCTATGAAAAGCCGTTGTATCGAAAGCCGTATTCCCGGTGAATAAGTAGAAAAGGGTGAAGATGGGTGCCGCCAGCATGAAGACGATGGGGAAGTGGACCGTCATGGGGTGGGGGTGGCGGCGGAAGAAGGGGTTTTTCTCCAGCAGAAGCGCCACCAAGGCTGGCAAGGGGGGCATCTTTAATCCATCCGTATCGTCACCTTCAGTTTCAGACGCAGCTTTTTCGATGATGCCGATCTGAGGGTAGCGTTCCAACACGTCTGGGCCATGGGGGGCTGCCTGGATGTCGGTGGTCAGATCGCCCCCCGCCGGATGCCGGCGCATGTGCAAGCCGCCCTTCCAGAGCTTGCTTGCCGACACATCGAAGACCTTCTCCTTGTAAACCACATAGGTGGGGTTGCCGTCCTTGCCGTTGTACTGGGCAAGATCTTCGGGCCGAAACGTTTTCATATACGCGCTCCCTTTTACTGATGATTATATTATGGTTTATTGAAATAGATTCAGTTCAGATGTATCTCAATGGCCACCAACCTGGCGAAAATAATACGCCATGTCAACCGGGATCGAGAGGGTTTGGGTTGCACGTTGCTGGCCGTTCTGACGGCATAGGGCATTCGCCCCAGGCCGGCTCTGGTCAGACGGCTTCGATATGGGGGGTGACGAGGGGCAGGTAAACGCTGAACACCGCTTGCCCTCTGGAGTTGTTGCCGGCACTAATGCGGCCTCCATGACCGGTGACAATACCTTTGGCTAGATAGAGCCCCAGGCCGGCGCCCATCTGAGGCTTACGGCTGAAAAAGGGTTCAAAGAGGTAGGGCAGGTCTCCCTGGCGCAGCCCGGGACCGCTGTCGAAGATACGCATCAGGGCACTGTCGCCCTGCTGGGCCGTGACCACCAGCAGCTGATGTTTGTTTTCCCTTGGGGTGGGGCCGTACTGGTGGGTGATGGCATCCATGGCGTTGTTGATCAGGATGGCGATGAGCTGGCGCAATTGGGTGCGATCGGCGAAAATGGGCAGTGGGTCGGGGGCCAGGCTGTACTGGCAGAAGATTTTTTTTACCTGCAGATCGGAGCGAAGCAGCTCGATAGTCTCCGCCGCAAACAGGGTCAGGTCCAAGCGTTCACACCGCCGGACAGTGGGCTGCTGGAGGGAGGTCAACTGCTGGACGACGCGTCGGATTTGCGCCACCCCCTCGTGCAGAAGGCCGAGCTCTTTATCCGGTAGGTTCGCTTTGACATTTTGCTTCTCCACTGCGGAGAGAAGCGAAAGTACACCCTGGAGGGGGGAGCTGAGCTGACGTGCCGCGCACAGGGCGATCTGGCCTATGCATGCGGCCTCTTCGGTGCGCAGCAGGCGGTGCTCAAGATCCTGCATCCGGCTGACTTCGCGAGCGATACCGCAGGTACCGATGTAGTGGCTGTGTGCCTGGCCGCTCGCTGTGGCAGGGGTGTAGATGCCGGAGGCGTAAAGCTGAAAGCGGGGCAAGGCCTCGGGGGTGTCATGGTGCTTGCGAATCAGGCTGATCTCGTAGGAGCGGGTGGCCCGCTGGCGTGTGCGTCGTTCGCGGAAATGGTATTGGGCGTGGGGCAGAAGCTCCGGAGGCAGGAGGGCGGAGAAATGGTGACCGATGAGCTCGTTTCCCGATATCCCCAGAATTTCCCCCACCGAGGGGCTGAGGTAGCGGAAGCGCCCATGCCGGTCGAGGACGTAAATCAGATCGGGACTGGTGTCGAGGAGTTCATTGAACTTGGCTTCCGAGTGCCGCAGGGCGATCTGAGTCGTGCGGCGCGACAGACGCTCCTCTTTGAGCGTCTGCATGGCGCCTTTCAAATCTTCGGTGCGTTTCTCAAGGGTGGCGTTGAGCGTATCGATAGTGATGCGCTGGCGCCGATTGCCCGCCTGCAGACTGCGCTGCTTTTGTTGGCGCTTCAGCGCGGTCGCCATGCGCTGGAAGAGCTCCTCAGCCGTAAAAGGTTTGCGCAGGTAGTCGTCCAGCCCGGCTTGCAGCACCGCTACGGCCAGATCGGGATGAGGGTTTGCGGATATGCCGATGAGGACGGTATCCTCTCCCAACTCGCGCAGGAGCTGAACATCGGGGAGATCACCTCCCGGGGCCAGGGGCAACTCCAGGATCAGGGCATCGAGACGTCCAGATGAGATTAACTGCGCCACGTCGCGGGCGTCGGCGCAGGTATGAACCTGATAGCCTTTCTGGTGGGCCAGCTTCTCCAAGGTTTTACGGAAGTCGGTCTCTCGGGCAAAGACGCAAATGCGCGCGGGAGTTGATGTCTGAGACGTCATGCGGCGAGCAGCTCAATGACGAATTGGGTGCCTTGGCCGGGCTGACTGTAACAGGTCATGCTGCCGTTGAATGCACGCACCAGCTTGTGGGCCACGGACAGGCCCAGGCCGCTGTGCCCCTCTTTGCCGGACACGAAGGGGGTGTAGA
>JBNKKA010000191.1:0-8194 GCA_050291585.1 Desulfobacteraceae bacterium | reverse complement strand
CAGTGGCGATGGTGCGCAGATGCCTGAGCCGAGGAGATTTGAAGCGTTTAGGTAGGTACCTCTTCTGAATGTCCTTAACGATGTCCCAGCTCGTATTCAGATGCTTGGCGACATCCTTGATTGTCATATGACGCGACAGTTCAAGGACATAGTGTTCAAAGGCTTTAGTGTAGGTACAGCGAGAATCAGCGAATCCGATTTTGACTTGCCGTATGATGCCACATTTCAGGCACTTGATTCTGGGGATATCAAAATCGATGAAGGTCGGCTTTCTGCCGAAAATGGCATGAATATTGACACCCAATTGACGCTTCGATATATTTGCTGACGTTACAATCAATTCTCCATTTTAAGTATACAAATTGCTGGGATAAATTTCCACATATTGTTATTTGCTGCTACAGACAACGCTTTTCACTGAAAACATTACAGGCCAGGGATTATATTCACACGCGTCGATTATTTCGAGATGAAATAAAGTAAACTTTTAAAATATTTGGATAGTAAAAGAAACAGGATAGAAGCATGAACGCACTAAAATCAACAATGGGCGGCCGGGAAAGAGGTCTAGCTTTAGTATTCAACAAGATGACCGTCACCTTTATGATTATTTGTTTGGTTATAACGGGTTGCGCCCTGATTAAATTAAAGCAAGAGAATGCCCAAGCCTTGGCCTCTACCGTCCTGGTCGGACGTATTTCTACCACCTTTCCAGGCAATGGACCGATTGTGGTAGCTGCCTACGCCATGAATCAGGGCAAAAGAGAGGTGGTTCATTATACCGTTCTGCATGATTTTGGTGAGTATGAACTCATGGTTGCCAAAGGAGATTATTACATATTTGCGTATTGGGATAAAAACAGCAACCTGATTTATGACGCCGGCGAACCGGCTGGGCAGTACGGTGACCCGAAAATGGTTTCTGCACCGGCTGGAGGCGTTGTCGGGGAACTCAATATTTCCATTCCGGAAAAAGCGCAGAATATTGAGGTGCCCTCTGGATTTGAAATCTCAGCGGTTAAACCCCATAAGCTTCACAGTCGGCTTGCTGGTGCAATAATCGACTTGGATGATGAGCTGTTTTCAGAGGAACATGGAAGCAAAGGCTATTGGGAAGGAATTTCATTTTTTAAGGAGTTTGGGGGCAATATCTATTTTCTCGAGGAATATGATCCTCAAAAAATACCGATTCTTTTTATACACGGTGCCGCAGGCACGCCAAAAGGATGGAAGTATTTCGTCGATAACATCGATAGAACACGTTTCCAGCCTTGGTTTTTTTACTATCCAAGCGGGGCCCGTATTCAAGGCATCTCTTATCTATTGCTCTGGAAATTAGAAAACCTGAGATTCAAGTATAACTTTGAACAGCTGTATATTACGGCGCACAGTATGGGGGGGCTTTTGGCACGCTCCTTTATTATGGACCATAGTGCCCGTTTTCCCTATGTTAAACTTTTTGTTTCACTGGCCACCCCTTGGGGGGGAGACGGGATGGCCGAGTACGGTGTCAAGCAATCTCCCGCGGTAGTACCGTGCTGGATCGATATACAGCCGGAAAGTCCGTTTATCCAATCACTATACAGAACAAAAATGCCGGAGACCGTCAGCTTTTACATGTTTTACGGCCACAGTGGAAGCCGCAACCCCTTTCGATCGAATAACGACAGAACTATTGCTTTTTCCAGCCTTTTGGACCCCAGAGCTCAGTCAGAGGCGAAAATGAATTTCGCCTTTAATGAGGACCATGCAAGCATTATCTACAGCAAGGCCGTGTTGGACCAGTACAATGCGATTATCAACACCTCTTCCAATCCATCCGGAGGATACCTCAAGATCCACTTTTCATATGACCACCATTTCGAGGGCGAAAGGCCTGAGCCTACACTTATACTACAGCCCGCCGGCAAAAAGCGTGCGGAAATGGAAATCAGACTAAGTGCCAATGATAATGGCAGAATACTTGGCCCTTTCCCTGCCGGTGACTATTTAGCAGCCTTCGGCGCTTTAACTGCCATCGGTAAAGGATACCTGCCTGTGACGATTGAGAACAATGAAACACGTGAGCTGAAATATGTGTTAACCCCTGACAATATAGTTTACGGGACTCTAACATCCGCTTTGCAATCGAAGGATTGGTCGGCCGGGATGCCGTATCAGGAGAACTTTACGATACAATCAATTACATTGAAAGGCACCGGGATTCATCGAGAACCCCATCTGCTTGAAGGTGAAGATGTCAATATATACGACTATCTTATTCCACGTGCTGATTTCTACCACAAAGGAAATTTCTTATTCTTTGGATTACCCGCTGGTGAATTCGAGCTCATCATTCGTGCGCAAGGCTATATGCCCTTCGTAAAAAAGTGTTTTGTCAAGGCGGGTAAACATAACGATCCGATGATTGTTGAGTTAACGCCGGAAGAATCGATGTGATGAGGATTAAGAAGGGTGTATCTCCATTTTCCGCCAGCCACCTCTCAACCGGTCAGATATTCCATGTCCCCAGCCGGCCCGCCGGTAGACGGATCCGGCGCAGCGGCATCCTTTTGCAACAGCGTCAGGTAGACCTTTTCGAGTTTTTGCATCTCTTCCAGAATGTGGGCGGCATGTCGCGTGGCGACCTCGGCGGCCCTTTCCGGGTCTCGAGCTTCTATGGCCAGGATGATTTCGTCGTGGTCGTTGTCGTGATGGATGAGGGTTTGCACTGGCCGAATGGTCTTAATGAATCCCTCGGTAAAATCCATTATATTTTCCATGAGCAGGGCGTAAATGGGATTTCCGCAGGCGCGTCCCACCAACCGGTGGAATTCGCTGTACAACCGATCCTTGTCATCTGTTTGGGCGCAGGCGTAGGATCCCACTTGCGTCTTGATGGTACGGATATCTTCTGCCGTCGCATGGATCGCAGCCAGCCTGCAGACCTCCGGCTCCAGAAACAGTCGCGCTTTGGAAAGGTGGTTCACACGCAACCGCCGGTGGAGGACAAAGCTCTCGAAATCATCGAACAGGGGCAATCGGATCAAGGGGCGAACGAAGGTTCCCCCCTTAATGCCTCGCTTGATATCGACAAACCCGCTGGATTGGAGCGCACGCAGCGCCTCCCGGATCACCGGTCGACTGACCTCGAACTGCCGCGCCAACTCCGTCTCACTGGGCAAGGGGCTACCACCGGGGAAAGCTCCCGATAGAATGGCGTTCTTGACGGCCTTGATTACATCTTCGTATAGGTTTCGGTCTTTCTTAATTTTCGTAAATTTAATCAATGGCCGCGAACCTTTACCTCGAATTTACCCTGTGGCCAGTGATTTCGCAGGGCGAGAAACATAATGTTTAAGAAGCCACTTCCCTGATGGATTCACCCGATACCAAGGTGGCCAGACCCTGATCAGCCTACTATTACATGCAAAATACCGGTTTGCTTAGGCGGTCACCCACCCCTGCCCGGGACGGGCTCGTTAGAGTTTATGCTCCTATTTTTAGCATTTATTATCCAATATTTCAAATAGATTGTAGAATCAGCCGCAGCTCATGAGTTACGGGAGGTCGGAACTGATAGTTTATTTGTCGTGTTAAATTGTATGTAAATAATCTTGACTTTGGGTTCTCCACAATTTTATAAATGTATTACGTTTTGTGAGCACCCCCTAGTTCCAGCACCGTTTTCGATCAACCGTTGTCCATCACAGGTGGGCAAGTGTGGCGGACGAATTGGTGGTTGAGAGACGATGGGCCCGACACCCGACTACCACCTGAAGACGACACCGCGCACGCCGACCTCTGCATTCATGCAATGATAGATGCGGGGAGCCATGACACGATTGGTTTGACGCAGTTTTCCCCAAGCGAAGGAGGTAATCCCAGGATGGCAAAGCTCAAATTAAAAGACAAAACGGTGTTGAGGTCCTTAGGTCTCGGCGGTTTCTTTGGCGGTGGCGCCGAGGGGATGGTGGATGTCAAAGACGGTAAAATCGTCCGTGTGCGCCCCATGCGCTACGGGTGGAAGTATAAACAGGAGGAGGTCCGCCAGTGGCAGATGAAGCGCGACGGGAAATCGATCGGGCCTGCCTGGAAGTCGCTGCCCGGTCCCTTCTCCCTGGCTTACAAGAAGCGCGTCTACTCCCCCAACCGGATTAAATACCCCATGAAGCGGGTGGACTGGGACCCCAATGGGGAGCGCAACCCCCAGAATCGCGGCAAGAGCAAATATGTTCGCATCTCCTGGGACGAGGCCACCCAGATCATCGCCGATGAGATCAAACGCATCATCGATACCTATGGGTATCACGCCATCCTCATGCAGGGCGACGGACACGGCGAGTGTAAGACCATCAACACCCCCCACGGCCACTCCGGCACCCTCCTGGATCGTCTGGGCGGGTTTACCATTCAGGTGCGCAACCCGGACAGTTGGGAGGGTTGGTATTGGGGCGCCAAACATGTGTGGGGCCAGGGGGTTCAGGGGAACATGTGGCCGGCGGCCAACATCGTCAACGACACCACCGAGCACGCCGAGATGGTGCTTTTCTGGGGCTGCGACCCGGAGACCACCCCCTGGGGCTTTACCGGTCAGTTCCCCAGCCGGCTGTGTTATTTCTGGGCCGAAGTGGGCATCCGCCAGATCTACATCTGCCCCGACCTGAACTACGGCGCGGCGGTGCATGCCGACAAGTGGATCCCGGTTTTGCCCAACACCGACGTGGCCCTGCAATTGGCCATCACCCACGTCTGGATCACCGAGGAGTTGTATGACAAGGCCTATGTGGCATCCCATGTGGTGGGGATGAACCGGTTCTCCGACTATGTGCTCGGCAAAACGGACGGCGTTGCCAAGTCTCCGGCCTGGGCCTCCAAAAAGTGCGGAGTGCCCGAGTGGACCATCAAGGCACTGGCCCGGGAATTTGCAGAGAAGACCACCTCCATCGCCCACTACTTCGGGGGCGGCTTCGTCCGGGGGCCTTACTCCCACGAGGCCGGGCGCATGGAGGTCATTTTGCTGGGCATGCAGGGCCTGGGGGGGCCGGGGGTGCATCACCACCAGCTGACCTATTTCGGCATGCCGCGCAAAGAGGGCCTGGCCGGCACCTTCTTCTGGAATCCCGAGATTGAGGAGCGTTTGTCCATCCCGGTGATGTCCTCGGTGACGGCCTGGCAACAGCAGGTCCTTCCCAAAACCCTGGTCCACAAGGCTATCGAGTCCGACGAGCCCATCACCTTCCACGGCACCGGCGCCATCGAAGCGCTGGTGATGGACCAGTTCAACGAGTACACCTATCCCATCCCCCAAGAAGTAGGGGGCAGCGAGATCCACATGATGTGGACCGACACCCCCTGCCGGATCACCTGTTGGAACGGCGGCAACGAAACCGAGCTTGCCATGCGCAACCCCAAGATCGAATTTATCGTGGCACAGCACCCCTGGCTGGAAAACGATTGTCTCTATGCCGACGTCATTCTGCCCGTCAACACCTATATGGAAGTGGATGACATCATCACCAATATCCGCCAGGGCACCCAGCAGCCCAATATCATGATCGCCGACAAGGCCATCGAGCCCATCGGGGAGTCCAAAAGCGATTTTGAGGTGGTGGTTGCCGTGGCCAAACACTTCGACCTCGATGAGACCCTCACCGAAGGTTTGTCGGTGTTCGACATGCAGAAAAAGGTGTGGGGCTACATGGGGGGCGAGAAGCTGGTGGACTGGGAAGACCTTCTGGAGAAGAAATACTGGATCTACCCCACGGCCGAAAACTGGAAGGAAGATCCACCCGGCTTCCGGGAATTCTATGCTGATCCGGAAAAAAGCCCCCTGCCCACCAAGAGCGGCAAGCTGGAATTTTACTCCGAGGCCCTGGCCAAGAATTTTCCCGACGACAAGGAGCGGCCGCCCATTCCCAAGTGGGTGGAGAAGAGCGCCATGCACGATGAGCGGCTCTCCAGCCACCGGGCCAAGATGTTCCCCCTCCTGCTCATGTCCAACCACGGTCGCTGGCGGGTGCACTCCCAGTGCGACGACATCACCTGGACCCGCGAGGCGCCCACCTGCAAGGTGACCGGGCCCGACGGCTACAAGTACGAACCGTGCTGGATCCATACAACAGAGGCGGAGAAGCGGGGCATCAAGAGCGGCGATGTGATCAAGATCTTCAATGAACGGGGGATCGTCCTGGTGGGGGCATACGTGACCGAGCGCCTGCGTCCCGGCGTGGTCTACGTCGACCACGGGGCCCGCCACGATCCCATCAAGACCGGCGAGATCGAGCGCGGCGGCGCCATCAACACCATCTCTCCCGCGGGCATTACGTCGGAAAACTGCGTGGGCCAGGCCACCAGCGGGTATCTGGTTCAGGTAGAGAAGGTGTCGGGCCAGGAGTGGGATCAATGGCGGCGGGACTATCCCGAGGCCTTTAAGCGTAAATATGATCCCGCCGCCGGGCTGTGTGTGGATGCCTGGATCGAAGGAGGTGAGCGCTAATGAAGGTATTTGCCATCGACTTGAGCGTATGCAACGGTTGTTACTGCTGCCAGATCGCCTGCAAGGACGAACATGTGGCCAACGATTGGACACCCTACGCCAAACCCCAGCCCGACACGGGCCAGTTCTGGATAGGGATGACCGAGCTGGTGCGCGGCCAGGTGCCCAAGGTCAAGGTCACCTACATCCCCAGGATGTGCCACCATTGCGACGACGCGCCCTGCATCGAGCAGTGCGAGGTTGAAGCGATCTACCAGCGCGACGACGGTATGGTGATTATCGATCCGGAAAAGTGCACCGGCTGCAAACTGTGCGCGGACACCTGCCCCCATGACGCCATCTTCTTCAACGATGGTCTCAACATCGCCCAGAAGTGCACCTCCTGCGCCCACCTACGCGACAACGACCCGGACGAGTGGCCTGTGCCGCGCTGCGTGGACCAATGTCCCACCGACGCCCTGCGCTTTGGGGAGGAGGAGGAGTTCGCCGATTTCATCGAGGCGGCCGAAACCCTCAATCCCGAGGCCCAGACCAAGTCCCGGGTCTACTACCAGCACCTGCCGAAGAAGTTCGTCGCCGGCACGGTCTACGACCCCGTGGAAAAAGAGGTCATCATCGGCGCCAAGTGCACCCTGACGGACACCGCATCGGGCGAGAGCTTCAAAGCCGAGACCGATGCCTTCGGCGACTTCTGGTTCCGCGGCCTGGAAGACCACCGCAGTTTCAGTCTGTTGATTGAAAAAGAGGGCAAGTCCAAGACCATCGATAATATACTCAGCGACAAGGACCTAAGCCTTGGCGATATCCCCATGGAATGATACTATCAATCTGGAACACCCTCGCATAAAGGTTCCGGTGTTAAAATCTCATGGGGACAGGCGGCCCATTATATGGGCGGCTAAAGTATAAGGTCATTTTCGGATTGGGCAAAGAGGTGGTGATCCTGTTTAGCAACACAAGGGGCATGTTCTATTCACAGTGATCACCTGGGGTTTTGAAATTAATTTTTATCGAGGAGGCGACAAAATGAGCCATCGGAAATTGTTCCCATTGCTATCCCTAGCCATCGCTATTGCATTCATCTTGACGACGACCCCTGTCGGCGCCAAGAGCTTGAATCTGGCCAATTTTTTCCCCGCTTCCCACTTCATGAATACCAAGCTGATCAAGCAATGGTCCGAAGCGGTTGAAAAGGTGACCGGTGGTGAGGTCAGCATTACCAGTTTCCCCGGGCAGACCTTGCTTAAAGCGCCGGAAACCTACGACGGCGTGGTCAGTGGGACGGCCGACATCGGCGTTGGCGCATTTGCCTATACCCGCGGCCGATTTCCCCTGATGGAGGGCTTTGAATTACCGGGTATCTACTTTGGCAGTTGTACGGCCACCAATATGACCGCCTGGGATGGATACAAGCAATTCAATCCCAAGGAACTCCAGGATGTCAAAGTGTTGTGGTTCTACTCGGTGGGTCCGGGAATTCTCTTCACTAAAAAAGAGGTCAAGTCCATGGCCGATCTCAAAGGCATGCGAATCCGCGCCACCGGTTTGACCGCCAAATCCATTGAGGCCCTCGGCGCCACGCCTGTGGCGATGCCCATGCCCGATGTCTATGAAGCGCTGAGCAAAGGCGTCGTCGGCGGCAACGTGGCTCCGCCAGAGGTGCTCAAGGGGTGGAAACAGGCCGATGTGACCGATTATATCGCCATCGTTCCGCCG
>JBNKKA010000190.1:0-8283 GCA_050291585.1 Desulfobacteraceae bacterium | reverse complement strand
TATGTAGCTAATGTTATACTTAATTTATATTATATATTATGTTAATATATATTGTTATATATTAAATTTTATTGTTAAATTAGGCCTCTTTTTATTGATTCGCACTGCCACGGGTGCCCCTGTCATCTCTTCCCTGGGGGTACAGATGGTTTGGCTGCAGTTCATGGGCATTCTCCTCATCGTGGACAATTACAATCGCTCATATTGAACGCTTGGTAGGAAGAAGATAGATCCTGGGTAGGCGGAATGCCAATTTGAACTTCCGATGAGGGGGTTCAGATATCCCGATTGCATGGGATGGCGATGAGATGTTAACCTGCCCCATCTGTATCCCCTTTGGAGCGATCCCGGCTAAAAGGCAAGCGCTGTGTGCCGTCCGGTATCGATTGGACGCAGTGTTTTCTTTGCGTGAGGAGCGATGGAACTCTACCAGTTGAAGACATTTGTGACGGTGGCCGAAGAGGGGCATCTGACCCGGGCGGCCGAGCGCCTGCATGCCAGCCAGCCCTCCGTCAGCGGCCATATCAGAGCCCTGGAGGATGAGCTGGGTCTGACCCTGTTTGAACGCACCCCCAAGGGGATGCGCTTGACGGCGGTGGGCGCGGCGCTCAAGCTAAGGGCGGAGGCGGTGCTCAAGGCGGCCAACGCCCTGCGTTTTGAAGCCATGCGCCAGAAGGGGGAACTGAGCGGTGAACTGCGCCTGGGGCTGCATATCGACCCGCGCTGGCTGAAAATCAGCGAACTGCTGACGGCCATGCAGGATGATCATCCCAGCGTGGAGTTGCACTATCTGCAGTGCATGACATGGGAGGCCCTGGGAGATTTGTTGGCCGGCAGGCTGGATGCGGCCTTTGTCAACCGGGTGCCGGATGACAAATCGGTAGTGGCCCATAAGCTGGAAACCCTCGATCTGGCCATCGTTGGACCGCTGGACTGGCAGGGCCGCCTGCACAATGCCGGCTGGCGGACCATCAGCGCCCTGCCCTGGGTGTGGCTCCATCCCCTCTGCCCCTTCTACGAGGTCGCCGAAACCCTCTTTGCCAGCAAGGGGCACGTGCCCATCAAAGCCGCGATCGCCGACCAGGAAACGGCCCTGCGCAAGCTGGTCGCCTCCGGCGTGGGCCTGACTCTCATGCTCTCCAAAGAGGCTCACGCAGCCAAGGACACGCTCTTCATGGTCCAGGACAAGGTGGGCAGCGTCGATCTATCCTTCATCTACCTTAAAAAAAGGGCCGAAGACCCGGTCATCAGGGCCATCCTGAGGGCGATCCAATCCCTCTGGGGCATTGCGGAGCAGGGGGCGGCCACGATCGATGCGGCGGCAAGGCCTGAACCTCAAGTAGGTCTGAATCTCAGCTAAAGCCCGTGGTTCGACTCTCCCCCCGTTTTCTCGTCTATGCAGGGCTGGCTCAGGCGAGGCATCCCCGGCACACGCCCTCACCCGCAACGATCTTCATCTTGGAGGGCATGGTGGGCTCGCCGCAGCGGGCGCAGGCCTGGGAGGGTTCGATCCTGGCCTTGGCGGGCAGCGTCTCATCCACCGGGCTGAGGGTGAAGAGGGTATCGGCCCGGGCGACGAGAATGTTACGGGTGCGCTCAAGGTGCAGCTCCCGGAAACGTTTCTCTTCCGCCGCCGTTGCAGCTCCGGCGGAGACCTTCCCGATCAGGGATAGGTGTTCGTCATCGGGCCGGAAGGTGTCGGGTTTCAGAGCCACCCGCACGCCTCGACCCGATTGGCGGCAAAAGAGGGTCAGGGCCATCTTGCCGTAGTCCTTGTAGATGAAATTGCCCTTGCCGAAGGTGCAGCCCGTGAGCACCTGGACGGCGTCGGCCGAGCATGCATCGGTCTCCACGATGGCGACCAGCTCCTCATCGCTGGCGCGGACGGCCTTCAAGTGCTCCAAGGCCATCTGGGTCGATTTATACCCCAAGGCCAGGCCGGGGCAGATGTGGCCGTGAAAGGCCTCGCAGCGTTTAAAATCCGGGCTATCAATAATCTCTTCTGCTTTCATTGCTTTTTCTCCTGTGGATAATAGATGAACAGGGTGATGCCTGCATTTTCTACAAGGATGGCGTCCCAAGTCCCGGCGGTTTTTTCCCCCGGGCCAGATAACGCCCCGGCTGATCGACGACCTGACAATCTGCCAGTCCCGCCGCCTCCATGAGGGCAGCCATGCGGCGGGTCGTGGGCAGCCCATGGGTGCGCACGGCCGGGTGCGTAACGTGGTGGGCGGCCAGTTCATCGCGGCTCAACAGATGGGCGATGACCACCTCGCCGCCCGGAGCAGCTACCCGCACCATCTCCGCCAGGGCCAGCTCCGGGTGCTCAAAATGGGGAAAGGCGGCGAAGCAGATGACGTGGTCGAAGCCATCCTCCTTTAAGGGGATGTGATGGACGTCGCCCTGCATCACCAGGTCCCTAAACCAGCGCCGTTTTTGATCCGCCTGATGCACCATGGGCAGGGAGCGATCGAAGGCACAGATATAGCCATCGGGACCGATGCGCTCCTGGAGACAAGGCAGCAGTACACCGGGCCCGGTGCCGATGTCCAGGATCCGTGCGCCGACGGACAGGCCGAACTCAGCCACCAGGGCTTTCAGACGCCTGCGCACGCTTGGGGGATAGCAGGTGGCCTCCCAATCGGCCGCCTTTTCATCGAAGAACTCAATGGCGGTTTGCATGTCGCTCTCTTTTCAGCCCTCACGCGGCCGGCAAGGCTAGTTTACAAAAGGCGCCACCGCACCGAGTTGGCCATAGTCTTTCTGCATGTCGGCGTAAACCGGTTGACCCACCAGGAAGGTGTAGATTTCGTCTGCTTTGACGGCCAGAACCACATCGTCGAACCGCCTTGGGTATAGAATCTTGCCGATGGCGTAAGCGTCGGCCAGCGCCGTGCCGATGTTTGTGGTGTACCAGTTGAAGGGCAGCAGACGATAGACGCGCTGGTGTGCAAAGGCGGCCAGGGCCGCGTAGAAATCGGGCTTGCGGCGCACATCCTCGGCCACCAGCTGATACCCGCCGCCGTCGATGAAGATCACCGCCGGATCGAGGCCCAGGAGGATCTCTTTGTCCACAAAGGCGTGGCTGCCCAGCTTGCTCTTTATCTCCCCGGCCATATTGTGGGCATGCACCCAGTCAAAGGGGATGTAGGCCTTCTCGGTGCTCTCGATACCGTGGGCGCCGCGGTAGCCGATGCCGCCAACGTAGGCACCGGGTTTCGCTTCGACCGGCACCTCTCGGGTTCTGGCATCCAGGTCCTGGCGCAGGGACTCGATGTAAGCCACCACCGCTTCGGCCCGCGCTTCACGGCCCAGCACCTTGCCGGTGATGGTGAGGGCCTCGTAGACGGCCGTGTCGAAGCTGGCAAAGGCGCCGTAGCTGAGCACCACCACGGGAATCCCCAGGATCGATTGCACCTCGTCGGCCAGCGGGGCATCCATATAGGTGATGAAGACCACCTGGGGCCGGACGGAGAGGAGGGCTTCCAGGTCGGGCTTCTTGTTGATGCTCACCGGCCCCCCCGGACCGCAGCGCGGCAGCCGTGCCAGCTCCGGGTGGGCCAGCCAGTACGGGCGCCCGCCGGGAAACCGCTTTTCCATCTCCTCCACGGCAACCACTTTGTCCGTCGCTTCAAGATAGGCGATCAAGCGCAGGGCCCCCGGCCCGAGACAGACAATACGCTCCACTGGGGCGGGCACTTCGACCTTCCGAGCGGCCATATCGGTGATGGACATGGCCTGGGCGGACGGCAGCCAAACAGCGACACTCACCACCAGCACAATAAAAACGCCGAAACTGGTTTTCCGCATGAATCTCTCCTCAAGTTTAATTGGGAACGACGACGGTGTGCCCGGCGACAATGTCCACGGTCACGGCCACCCCGTAAATCTCTTCGATGGTCTCGGCCGAGAGCCCGGTGCTGCGGGTCAGGGCATGGACGCGCCCCGCCTTGAGGAAGAGCAGGTGCTGGGCAAAGCGCACGGCCAGGTTGAGGTCGTGGATGGCCACCACCGCGGCCAGCCCCTGATCTTTAACCACACGGCCCACCAGGGCCATGACCTCGAGTTGGTTCTTGAGGTCCAGGTTGCTGGTGGGTTCGTCCATGAGCAGGACGCTCGGCGATTGGGCCAGGGCCCGGGCGATGACCACCTTCTGAAGCTCGCCACCGCTCAGGTGGCGCACCGGGCGCATGGCCAGGGGGGCCAGGTCCAACTCTTTGAGCAGCATCTCGACGCGCTCATAATCTGCGTCGCCCGCACGCCACTGCAAGTGGGGTTTGCGCCCCAGGAGCACGGCCTCGAAAACGGTCAGGTTGGTCTGGGGGTGTCGCTGGGGCACGTACCCCATGAGGCGTGCCACCGCCTTGGGCGCTAACCCCTCCAGAGCCTCCCCATCTACTCGCACCCTGCCTCTCCTCGGCCGCAGCAAGCGGTTGAGGCATTGCAGCAGGGTGGACTTGCCCGCGCCGTTGACGCCAAGCACCGCCAGGATCTCCCCTTGCCCGAGGGCGAAGGAGACCTGGGTCAGCACGGGATGGCTGTTGTAGGAGAAGGTGATATCATCGACACTCAGCTTCACCGATACCCCCGCACCAGCAAGTAGAGAAACATGGGCGCCCCCAAGAAGGAGGTCAGCACCCCCACGGGCAGGGCGCCGCTGCCCATGGCCAGGCGCCCCAGGGTGTCGGCCGCCAGGAGCAGCAAGGCCCCGATGACGGCCGAGAAGGGGATCAGCAGACCATGGTCGTCGCCCACCAGCCGACGGGCCATGTGAGGGGCGATGAGGCCCACAAAGGCGATCACCCCGTGGAAGGCGGTGGCCAGGGCGGCCACCAGGGTCACCACCAGCATCCCCGTCAGGCGGACGCCGGCCACGCTGACGCCCAGTCCGCCGGCGGCCTTCTCCCCCAGGCCGAGGGCGTTAAGGTCCCAGCGCAGGACGGTAAGGATGAGGGTCGCCAGGGCCACGGCGGCGGTCAGCATCCCCAGTTCTCCCCAGTTGGAGCGAACCACGTCCCCGAAGGTCCAGAAGACCACCATGGCCAGCTCGGTCTCGCTGGCCAGAAACTGGATCAGGATGGTGGCCGAGGCGAAGAGGGAGGAGAGGGCCACGCCCACCAAGATGATGGCTTCGGGCGTCAGCCTGCGGAAACGTGATAGCAGGAGAATAATTGCTGACGCACCCATGGCGCCGCAAAAAGCGCAGACCGTCACCTGAGCCACCCCCACGCCGAAGACGACGATGGAGAGGGCGGCGCCGAAGGCCGCCCCCTGGCTGACCCCCAGGGTGGAGGGGGAACCCAGGGGATTGCGCAACAGGGATTGGATGCCCAAGCCGGAGAGGGAGAGGCCCCAGCCGCAAACGAGGGCCGCTAGAACCCTCGGCAAGCGGATACCGGCCAGGACCACCCGGGAAGCGGTGCCCGCCTCGCCCCCAGCGCCACCCGTTACCACGCGCAGCAATTCCGCCAGAGAGATTGCGTAGGCCCCGCAGCTGACGGCGTAGACACCTAGCAGAGCGGCACTCAATACCAGCAAAAGAAGCAGCAGACGCCGCTGCTGTAACCGCCGATGATACACTGTCCTCAAACCATTGGAACGGGGAAGCACGCCTTCCATGAGCATTTTCCCATTGATTTTGAAATCGGTTTCTGACTTTGGGCGTAAAAAAAGAAAAGCCACGAAGCATCCGGGGCAGTTATCCCCCGGCAACCTTCGTGGCTTTAAGTTCGATATGCGCATCGGCCTGCCGTTGCTCTGGCAGCCGAATTCTATGACAATTTGGACCGCTGGGCGTCTTCCAGACGCTGATGATGGGTCCTTCTGCTACCCCACGGGCGGGGTTTTGTCAACGGTCTAATTTTGCCAAGTTTGAAACAAGGATGTACATTTTCATTGGTGAGATTTTCTCCATCTTTTTTATGCAACCTTGGGGTAAAGGGCGCCTTAAAAGCTTAGGTTCTGCCAAAAAGCCCGTCGGGCGCGTTGACACCTTTTCTTATTGCATTTATGCTGGCGACCTTTGGCTTTGCCTCCTGACTAAGGCTTCGCACCAATAGCGGTCGGTCTCACGCCCTAATGGTTTTGGATAAGGCGCCATGAACCCCATCATCGAGATACGAAACCTCATCAAAAGCTTTAATGGCGCCAATGCCGTGGACAATATCTCCTTTAAGGTTCAGCAGGGGGCCTTTTTCGGTCTGCTGGGGCCAAACGGGGCCGGCAAGACCACCACCATCCGGATGCTTTATGGCTTCGCGCCCCCCACAAACGGGGAGTTGCGTGTCTTCGGCGAGGAGATCACCGCGGCCTGGCGCCGGATCAAAGCTCGAATCGGCGTCTGCCACCAAGAGAACACCCTGGACCCCGACCTGACGGTTCTACAGAACCTGCTGGTCTATGCCGGCTACTTTGCCGTGCCCAAGGCCAAGGCCCGCAGGCGCGCCGCAGAGCTCCTCGACTTCTTCGCCCTGGCCCATCGCAGCGAAGCCAAGGTGATGGAGCTGTCCGGGGGCATGGCCCGCCGGGTGATCCTGGCCCGCGCCCTGATCAACGAACCCGACCTGCTGGTTCTTGACGAACCCACCACCGGACTGGATCCCCAATCGCGCCACCAGCTCTGGGAGCGCCTGGAGACCCTCAAAGCCTCGGGCCTCACGGTTTTGCTCACCACCCACTATATGGAGGAGGCCGAGCGGCTCTGCGATCGCCTCGTGATCATCGACCACGGCAGGATCCTGGTTGAGGGGACTCCGGAAGAACTAAAGACCCGCTACGCAGGTGAGCGGGTGATCGAAATCATTGCGCCGCAAGAGGAATTGGCCGGATTCCTCACCGCCAACCAAATCTCCTTCGATGACCTGGGCAAGCGCCTCGTCGTCTATCTGGCGGCCGATGGAAACCTGGAGGAACAGATCCGCAGGGACTACTGCCGGGACCGCTGCACCTTCCGCAGCGGCACCCTGGAAGATGTCTTCCTGCGCCTGACAGGAAGGGAGTTGCGCGAATGATAGACGTCCATGCGATCTCCTGGCGCTTCATGCGGGTCTGGCGCCGCAACCTGATCACTTACCGCAGGATCTGGAAGGTGAGCTTTATCACCCCCCTGCTGGAGCCCCTCTTCTTCATCACCGCATTCGGTCTGGGTTTCAGCGGCATGATTGAGGGGGTGAGCTATGGCGGTGCCACCCTCTCCTACACGGACTACATCGCCCCGGCCCTCATCGCCAGCGCCGTGATGAACAACGCCTTTTTCGAAACCACCTACGCCTCCTTCGTGCGCATGTACTACCAAAAGACCTTCGATGGCATCCTGGCCACCCCTATCTCCACCGAAGAGGTCATCATCGCGGAGATCGTCTGGGCCGCTTCCAAGGCCACGGCGGCGGCCACCATCATGCTGCTGGTCCTGGGCGGCTTCGGCTTCGTCGATCTCCCCCAGGGGCTCATTATCCTGCCCCTGGCCTTCATCGGCGGCCTGGCCTTCGCTTCGGCGGGGATGTTCTTCACCGGCATCATCCCCACCATCGACATGTTCAACCTGCCCATTTTCCTCTTCATCTCCCCCATGTTTCTCTTCAGCGGGACCTTCTTCCCGGTCTCCAACCTGCCGGCCTGGGCCCAGCCCTTCGCCCTGGCCTTTCCCCTCCACCACCTTGTGGAGCTCTTCCGCACCTTCTGCACCGGCGCCCACGAGACACCGACCTGGATCAGCCTCACCTACCTGCCCCTTTTTCTCCTCCTCTTCGCCCTGCTGGCCCTGGTGATGATGAAGCGGCGCCTGATCAGATAGACCTTGGCTCGAAAAAGGCAAATCAGCCCGATATACTCGTGTAACATACTGAAATCATAAAATGATAACTTTTATTTGTCCGTGGATCTGGTCTTCGCAGCCCTCGCCATTGTGCTCATGCTGGAGATCACCCGCCGCACAGCGGGCTACATCATCCCTGCCATCGCCGCCTTTTTCTTGGGCTACGCCCTCTGGTTCGGTCAATATATGCAAGGTCTCTGGAACTTTCCCGGCGTCAACCTCGTTCGCATGCTCTACCGCATGTACTTCGCGCCTGACGGCATCTTCGGCACCATCGCCACCATCTCCTCCACCTTCGTCTTCCTCTTCGTGCTCTTCGCCGCCTTCTTGCTCAAATCGGGCGCCGGAGATTTCATCATCCGCCTCTCCGAGGCTCTCATGGGGCGGATGATCGGCGGTCCCGCCAAGATGGCGGTGTTCGCCAGCGGTTTGATGGGCTCCATCTCGGGCAGCGCGGTGCTCAAGGAGAG
>JBNKKA010000189.1:0-8375 GCA_050291585.1 Desulfobacteraceae bacterium | reverse complement strand
TGCCGTGGCGCGCTCCGCATCGGCGATGACACGGGGGGTGTTGAGGGACCAGGCAGTAATGGTTTTGTGGTTGTGATCCAGGTCGGCCAGATAGTCTATGGCCGTGGATTTTGTCTTCAGCTCCAGGACGGCCTGGTTCTGTTGCCCAAAAAGCGGCACCAGGCGCCGGCTCAATGGGGTCCACAACTCCCAAATCAGGCTATCGGTGAACTCACCGGTGCCGATGCGGCTGATCTCGTTTAAGGCGAAGGTAGCCTCCAGCTCCGCCACCATCTGCTCATGGTTGACGAAGTATTGCAGCACTGGGGGGTGAAAATAGGACTGCAGGATGCAATAGGCGCAGTCCATGGTGCAGTAGGTGCCGATGTGCAGGATCTTATAGCCGCAGCAGGTGTACTCACGCGTACCCGGGCAACTGCGCACAAAGGCGCCCTTGTTGCGGGTGATGTAGAGAATCTCTTTTCCCCGCTGAATAGGGTCGTCGGCGGCATTGACCGCCGCATAGACCGTGTGGGGGCTTGGGACTATCTGAGGCCTTAGTGCCAATTGCCGGGCAAACACCTGCGCTTCCGGCGCATGGGCGACCGCCTCGTCGATGAAGAGCTTTTTTATTCGCATGCTCGGGGCCTCTTTCTTGGGGCCCTGCCAATTGGGGAGTCATCACATCTTTCAGAAGATTGGCAGCGCCAAGCCCCATTGGGCCTCAGACACTAGCCTCGGCACCTTTCAAGAATTCCCACTAATATAGCACAGACGGCAATCAATTCAAGTTTGCTCAATATGCCTTGAGATGTTGGACGCTCATCATCTGCGTCAGACCATTGGAGTCAGTACTTCAAACGGGCATAGTAGGTTTTTTGGGATGCACTGCGAGCTTCGGCGAGGGTATGGATCCCTTTTTCCGCAAGAAGGGGGATGAGTTTGAGGAAAATTTCACCGGTGGTGATGGCGTCGCCCAGGGCGGTATGGCGCCCCACCACGCTGATTCCCAGCCGATTGGCAATGGCCGAGATGCTGTGGTCCTCCTGGGCCGGATGGACCACGGCGGACAGGTGCATGGTGTCCAGAACGGGGTTAATGAAACGCACCCCGGTTTCCGCCTCCTTGAGCTGCAGCATGCGCATATCGAAGGCGGCGTTGTGGGCTACCAAGATGGTTTCTTCGCAGAAAGCTTGAAATATCTGGAGAACCTTGTCGATGGTAGGCTGGTCTATGAGCATCTCCTCCTGGATGCCATGGATCTTGACACTGGCATAGGGCAGTGGCCGCTGAGGGTTGACGAGCTGGTCGAAGAACTCCTCGCCTAGCAGACGCCCATTTAAGACTCTCACGGCGCCGATGGAGATGATCTCATCACCCCCTTTGGGATCTAGACCGGTGGTCTCCGTATCGAATACGGTATAGCTCAGTTCTGTTAGCAGGCGGTTGTCCACCAGTGGGTTCTGGCCAGGCTGATGGAAGAGGTCGAAATCGTAGAATTTGGGCCGTCCCTCCGGCAGGAGCGTCATACGGTGCACATGATGGGCCTCCGCCGGCTTTTCGCTGGATGGCAGGCATAGACGCAGATAGGATTCTGAGGTCGGCTCACGCCGACTGGAGGACCAGATCTCCGCCCTGTGATGATTCCACACCTGGTGCAGAGTCAGGGGCAGGCTTTCATCCATGAGGGTCAGGGCAGATCCTTGCCATTGTCTCAGGGTTGCGTTGTCTACCGGACGTCCCACATAGCAGATGTCCAGATAGACCAATCGGCCATGATCCTCCAAGACCGCCTCGACATCGCTGATATCCAAAAGATCTTTCAAGCGTTTCAGGACAAAGAGCATGGCCAGCACGAGGGCATAGGAGTCTACCATCAATTGGGCCTGACATTCGATCTTCTCTATATGAATATTGAGGTTGAGCATGTCGGCGGCCTTGCGCTTGAGGGCCGCCAAGAAGTCGACCGCCATCATGGGCACCACCGGCCAGTGGCTATTTGGGTGGGTGCCATCGTTATCCGTGGCCCGCTGAATTAGATTGCTGAGGCTGGTGCTCTGCTGGGCAATCAACGCGATCAAACCGTTTTTTTGTGTGGATGGAATGTCTGCGTAGGTGTCCAACAATTCAGCGCTGCAACGGATGGTGGTAAGGCGCTGGCGCAGATGGTGGAACAATTCCTGTCGACGGCGAAGTTGACGATCCTCCTCGGAGACCTTGTCTGTGATGTCAGTCAAGCGCATGATAAGACCGGTGACCAACTGATTCTGATCGAGGATGGGCACAACCTCAGTCCGTAGCAGTTCATTGTGCTGTCCGACGATGATAAAATAAGTGGTCACCTCTGGGGTCTCGCGTTCCAGCTTAATGGCGATGTCATCGAGTGCATTCACGACCAGACGTTTGTCGATGACGCTGAAGATGGAGCGCCCCAGCCCCAGGAAAGCGTGGGAGTCTCCAGCGGGCAGGTCTTTACTATCCGCCAGACCCGGCTTGCTTCCGAGGTAATGTTTGGCGCGCCGATTGTAGAGCAGAATTTGCCCCTGGTCGTTGCAGATCAAGATGCCGGCGGGCAGCCCTGCTATGATGGTGGCCAGAATACGTCTATCCGCCTGGGCCTCTGCCTCGGCCAGTTGGACCTTTTCTACCACGGTGCTTTTCAGTCCCTGATATTGATCCGCCCCCGCGTTGATCAATTGACCCAATCGGACGATATCCGTGCTGCCGTCGATGTGGGTTCTGAAATCGGGGTTGACCGAGTACATGAGGGCTACCTCTTCGGTCAGTCGACTGACGGGGATAATATAAAAGCGGAAGAACCAGTCCAGGATGAACCCCAGGCCTGCAAGAAGCAGTACGCCGACGCTGAAAATGTAGCTGAAGTGCACTTTGACCAGAGCGGATAGAACCTGCTGTTGAAAGGGTGCCAGGCTCTGCCAGAAGAGTGTCAGCATGACCACAAAGACTAGTAGCAGAGTGGCAAAGCTAACGCTGGCGAACCAGAGAAAGCGGTTCTTGGTCTTCATGGGTTCAGCACCCGCTCCTGGTCGGCGGGCGGTTCTTGATTGGAAAACTGCGGGGGGACGATCAGATTGGCCTCGCCCGCGACGGTGAGAATGGGAACAACCATGCCGACAATATCCCGGTCCAAAGGGTGAGCCAGGCTAAAAGCGCAACAAAGGTGGGCCAGCGAGGGCAAACCTGAAAATTGAAATCGCAATGCTGCCCCTACGCTATCTTCTGTTCGTCGGGCGTCAAGCCCCTCGCAGCAGCGGCTCGGCAATCATCTCGATGAAAAGATAGGTCAAAAATGTGATCACTATCGCGGCCATGGCCACGGCGTAGTATTGATTGAGTGTGTTTCGGCGTTGATCCTTTTTACGATAAAAGACGGGCCGGGCACATTTTTCACACCAGGATTTTTCTTTTTCAGTGGTGAAGCTATGCCCACATTGGCAGCTGACCTGTTTTGCTTCGAGGGACATGGGTCATTTCCTCGCATTTGGGTTGAGACGTTTGCGTTGGGAAGGGTGGCGGACTCGCAAAAGGTACAACGAATCCGCCACCCTTCCCGCTGTATTCCCTACTTAGCCGAACAACCCCCATCCAAAGGACGCTGTCCACAGGATGGAAAAGACTACTAAGCAAATCATCCAGATATCTTCGCGTTTCATAGCTGACTCCTTTCTAGTCAAGAGCGCTTTAGGCTTCCTTGACGACGATCATGGTTTCCTTCTCGGCCCGTTCGATCTGGGTTTCTGTGGTTGTCGCCATTTCGGCCTTGAAGCAAAGCGCCCACATCATGACGATACCGAGAATCCACCAGGTGATCTGCCAGGACCACAGGGGCGGAAAACCAGCGAAGGAGAATGCGGAGTTGCCCAGGATACAGGCGGGTCCGATGGCGAAGAAGTACCACACCGGGACGGCGATCTTCATGACGCTACGCCATTGTCTGCCGCTCTCGCTGGGCGCGTCGATGTCGTCCAGGAAGGCGCGCACCTCCGCTTGGCGTTTGACCGTCTCCTCATCATCCTTCATACCAAGGCCTTTGCAGATGTAGGCGACCACCAGGCCGGTGAAGGTGCCCCAGAATGCGCAGTGCATGCTGAGGGGATTCGGCCAGATCTTGTAGGTCAGAAACACGGCGATCATGCCGGCAAGGACGCCGAGGACGGCCCCCACCCGCGGGAACCTGAACCCCCAGATGACGCCCAACAGGAGCACATACATGACAAAGCCGAAGGCGGTGGCCAGAGCGCCGAGGATCACCAGGGCCGCCTTAGAGGTCATCCCCACCGTCAAGGCCAGAATGGTCAGAACGGTGGCGAAAACACGGTTCATCCAGATCTGCTCGGCGTGGGTGGCTTCCTGATTACGGATATAGCGCCAGTAGAGGTCGCGCAGGAGGATGGAACCGCCGGTGCCGATATAGGGCGCGGCCGTGGAGTGAATGGCTGCGATGGCGCCCATGAAGACGACGCCCAGCATGACGGGGGGCAGGAACTCCTTCATCAAAAGGGGCACGACGGTTGCCTGGCCAACATTCTGAAAATTTGCATGTCCGGCGAGTTGAAGCAGTTTGGCGCCCATGCCCTGAAAGGCGGTGAAGAAGAACAGGGCGAAACCGACCACGAAAGTGGACATGAAGGCCTGCTGCCAGGCCAGGGGTTTGGGGGACTTGATGCCGAAGGTCCACATGGTGAAGGCCGGGGAGCTTTGGATTCCCATGAGGGCGAACATGTAGGTGAGGACCATGACGGCCGTCCAGCCGGATTCGCCTTCAGCACCGCCCAGGCCGATATTGATCACCCGGGGGACTTCAATAAATTTAGCATCCAGTTGACTAACCGCTGCCGAGAAGCCTGACCAGCCACCGAATTGCTCTGCGGTGATGACGAAGGCGCCCAGGATGACGATGCCGCCCACCAATAGAACGAATTGGATCACACCGACCCAGGTGCTGGCCTTGAGGCCGCCAGTACACACATAGAACCAGACGATGAAGGCCATGAAGATGGCCCCGAAGGTCACCGGTACGCCGGCGATGACGTTGAACAAGGCCGCGGATGCCATCAACTGTACCGCCGAGTAGAAAATAGAGTACAGAACCGCAGTGAGCACCACCAGAAAGCGAATGGCTTCACTGTTAAAGTAGTAGGCGTACATATCCCCCGGGGTGATGAAGCCGTAACGCTTGCCCATCAGCCAGGTGCGTTTGGAGAAGAAGGTGCCCGTAATGGGGATGGTCAGTACGTAGAAAGAGGCAAAAGCGTAAGCCAGGCCGTCACGCCAGATCAGGCCAGGGTGACCGATGAAGGTCCACCCGCTGAAGGAGGCCGCCGTTGCTGCCAAGAGAAAGGCGAAAAAGGGGATGGAGCGCCCGGCGATGGCATAGCCCGCCGATGTCTTCTCCGTGAAATATCCCTTAAGCCCCCAATAGAAGCAATATATAATATAGAGCCCAAGAAATATGTATACCCAAGTGGTATGTGCATTCATGCTAAATCCCTCCTGTGCCAAAGGGTCACTTTATTGCCGGTATCCAGTTTCGATGAGTGTCGTTGGATCTCCCTGAATCTCAGGAATTTTATCACCCCCCTCGAACACCACTGCTAATGTTTTTAGTAGACCTGAAGTCCCTGTGCTATTAGGACTGCACCATCCCCTTGATCTCTTCAACGATATCGGGATTGGCAAGCGTCATCACGTTGCCCACATCCGTGTTGTTGGAGATGGCTCCCAGAACGCGGCGCATGATCTTGCCGGAACGTGTTTTGGGCATATCCTTGACCAACCAGACATGTCTTGGCTTCGCGATTTTACCGATCTCCGCACAAATAGTATCGGAGATCTTTTGCGCCAATTCCGGAGAGGCCTCAATACCGGGCTTGAGGGAGATGTAGAGATCGGGCTCTTTGCCCTTGATCTCGTGAGCCACTGGCACCACCGCTGCTTCGGCAACCTCTTCGGCGACCAGGGCTGCAGATTCAATCTCTTTGGTCCCCAGACGATGGCCGGAAACGTTGATGACGTCATCGATGCGACCGAGAATCCGGAAGTAGCCATCCTCGGCCTCGACGGCGGCATCACCGGTGAGATAAGGCCAGTCGCGCCAGTCTTTGCTATTGGGATCCTTGCAATAGCGGGCGAAGTAGGTATCCACGAAGCGATCACGATCGCCCCAGATGGTTTGGAACATGCCCGGCCAGGGGTTCTGGATGCAGATATTGCCCGCCTTGCCGGCACCCTGAGGCAGCACTTCGCCTTCATCATCGTAGATGATGGGGTGGATACCCGGCATTCCCGGACCGGCGCTGCCCGGCTTCATGGGCGTAATGGCCGGCAGGGTACTGCAGAGGAAACCGCCGGTTTCGGTCTGCCACCAGGTGTCCACGATGATGGCCTCACCCTTGCCCACTTCCGTATGATACCACTTCCACACCTCCGGCTCGATGGGCTCGCCCACGGTGGTCATGTGTTTAAAGTGGTAATTGTACTTGGCTGGCTCGTCGGGGCCGATCTTGCGAAGGGCGCGAATGGTGGTGGGCGCGGTGTGGAAGATGTTGACATCCAGGTCCTGAGCGATGCGCCATGCCCTGCCGGCATCTGGAAAGGTGGGAACCCCCTCGTAGATCACCGAAGAGGCGCCAAGGGCCAGGGGGCCATAGACGATGTAGGAGTGCCCGGTGATCCAGCCGATATCGGCCATGCACCAGTAAACGTCCTCGGGATGAATATCCTGTACGTATTTTGATGTCCCCGCCGTGTATGCGAGATAGCCGCCGGTGCCATGCTGGCAGCCCTTAGGCTTGCCGGTGGTTCCGCTGGTATACATGAGGAAGAGCGGATCTTCGGAATTCATGCGCTCCGGCTCAATCCGCGCGCCATAATAATTTTTCAGTTCATCGTAAACGAAGAAATCGCGTCCCTCCACCATAGGGGTCTTGGCGGAGTACTTGCCGGGGTAGCGCTGCCAGACGAGGACCTTGTCGACCTTTTGGTCTTCTTTGGCCGCATGCTCCACGGCCACATCGGCATTCTGTTTGTGATCGAGCAGGTTGCCACTGCGGTAGTAGGCATCCATGGTGATCAAAACCCGGCTACCCGAGTCGACGATGCGGTCGGCGCAGGCCGTGCCGCTGAAGCCGCCGAACACCTGAGAATGGATCACACCCAGGCGCGCACAGGCCAGCATGGTGATGGGCAGTTCTGGTGTCATGGGCATGTGCAGGGTCACCCGGTCGCCACGTTTGAGCCCTGCGAAATCCCTGAGCAGCGCTGCGAACTCGTTCACCCGCACGAAGAGTTCCTGATAAGTGATGTGCTGGTAGCCCTCTTCCAGGGGTTCGGGAACAAAATGGATGGCGGTTTTGTTTTTATTGTCCTTCAGGTGGCGGTCGATACAATTGTAGCTCGCATTGATCTTGCCGCCCTTGAACCACTTGTAGCAAGGGGCGTCGCTGGTATCCAGAGTCTCCTCCCAGTATTCATACCAGTCCAGAAGATCCGCGTATTCTTTGTAACAATTGGGGAAATTGTCCAGGCTGAAACGTTTGTAAATGTCTTTGTCCGCCATGTTGGCCTGGGCAATGAATTCCGGGGAGGGGTGGTAGTAGCCCTCCTCTTTCCAGTGTACAGCGATCTGAGCCTCTGAGGTTTCGATAACTTCTTTATCAGCCATAAAGCCACTCCTTGGATGAAAAGTTGGTTTTACACGGGTGAGCGTAAAGCCGGTTTTAAATCGGGCCGATCGGACTCTGGTGTCACCACGCTTCCGAAGGTCCGTCAGAAGTGTGGCATTACGGTGCTGCTTGAGCTAGCCTCCTTTCCTTTCCATTTTAATGGTTAAGATCATGACAAGGCGCAAGGCGATGGGAATTCGCCTCCAGCAGTGTTCCGCATCCACTGTAAACCGCCCTGCCCTCTTTTCTCATTGGATGACATCTATCCATTATCCTATTTGGCGATACCGCGGGCGAGGATCTCAAACGCCATTTCAAGGGTATTACGTAGATCGTTGTCGTCGTTGCCGATGATTTTCTTACTCGTTTCCCACAAGACCACACCCGAAAACAGGGCCCAGGTGATATCCGCCATGGCGAGGGGCTGTTTATCGATGAAAACCCCCTCTTTGACCCCGCTCTCGAAGAGTTTTGCCATGGCTTCGAGGGAGCTTCGGGAGAGGTTTTGGATCTCGTTGAGCAAATTTGGGGTGAGGTTTTTAAGGGCGTCACTGGATTGCAGGTGAAACATGTTGATGAGGATCAATGGGTCGAACTCGTACACATCATACATGGCCTCTTTGAGAGCCTGGAGGCGGTTTTGTGAAGACTCCGATGTACTCCGATTGACATGCTCAAGCCGCATGAGGAGATATTGAAGGATTCGTAAGG
>JBNKKA010000188.1:0-8376 GCA_050291585.1 Desulfobacteraceae bacterium | reverse complement strand
GCGGTTATCGATGGCGTATACTTCCGCCGGGTGGAGGCGGTAGTCGGCGACACACTTCTTGGTTGCAGCCACGCTGCTCTTATGAAACAGCACTATGATGGGACTATCCGCATAGAGCGTGGCCTGCACTTGGTCGTAGATCTGCTTGCGCACCCCGGGATCAAAGCTGGTTTTGCCCTTGTCGATGAGGGCGTCGAGGGTGGGATTGCTGTATCCCATCACGTTCATCTCGGTTCCGGTCTTGAAAATATGACCGCTGATGTACGCCGGGTCGCCCTGGGGGGCGGCGTTCCACATTTGCAGATTAAGGTGGACTTCGCCTTTCTTCATCGCTTCGTTGATGGGCGATCCGGTTTTGGTGACCCGCAAGCGTGCACCGACGCCCACCTCGGCCAGATGGGTCTGGACCAGCTCGATGGTTGGCTTCAGGGCGGGCCGCCCGTCGTAGGTCCAGATGTTGAGGATCAGCGGCTTGCCGCCGAGTTCCAGCACCCCGTCGCCGTCCGTGTCGCTTGCGCCGGCGGCTTTCAGAAGCGCCCGGGCTTTTCCAGGATCATGGGGTACCGGCGCAAGGTCGGCATTGTTCCAGGGCAGCACATCCGGGAACAAAGATCCGCTCACCTTACCACCGATACCGGCCAGGACCACATCCACAATCTCCTGGCGGTTGATGGCCAGATTGATGGCCTGGCGGATTCTGGGATCGGCCAGGGGGCCGTCAGCCACGCGCACCATGAAGAAACACAAGCGGTTGGTGGGGCGCGTGAGGATGTTGATATCGCCCTGTTTCTGGAGTCGCAGGGCGTCGTTTTCCGGGAAATTGGTGGCCACATCCACTTGGCCGGATTCAAAGGCCAGCATACGCGCACTGCTGTCCAGGATGGCTGTGATGTGAACCTTTTTGAGCTTGGGCGTCCCCTGCCAGTAGTCGTCGAAGCGCTTCAAGCGGATCTCTTCTTTGGCGGTGTAACTCTCGATTTCAAAGGGGCCGGTGCCGTAAAAGGTCTTGGGCCCGCTCTTCAGGCTGATGATTCCCGTACCGGGCGAGGTCAGGTCATAGAGAAACGCGGCGTTGGGCTTGCGGGTGGTGAAAACCAGGCGCCGAGGACCGCTGACGCTTATGGATGCCAGGTCCAACAGGGTTTCCAACCGTTTGTTGAAGACCGGGCTGTCGGAGTTGACGATGCGCTCAAAACTGCGCTTGACCGCCTCGGCCGTCAGGGGGCTGCCATCCTGGAAACGGATGTTCTCTCTAAGGACCACCTCCCAGCGGGTGGGTGCCAGGTTGTGGGCCGATTCAGCCAGATGGGGCTTCAGGGCCTGATCGTCATCCAGGATGAATAGGGTTTCCGTCAGTCCGTAAAGATTGGTGTACCATCCATTCCAATTGGCTCCCGGGTCGGGAACCTCGCTCTTGAGCACCCAGACCGATGCGATCTCAAGGGTATCGGGATCCTCTTGGGCCATGGCGGCCGGCGTGTAGGTGCCGATCCAGACCCATCCAAGAATGAACAGCCATATCCATTTTTTATTCATCGTTTGAACTCCTCTGTCAGGTTCGCTTGCGGTTCGGTCGAGTTTCAGGCCAGGGCCGTCAGAATGAAATAGGTCGGCGAAGCGCTGCCCCGCCGTGCTCCCGAATAGGGGTTCCACCCGGTCTTGTGGTAGGTGATGGTGCTGAAGCCCGTGGCTTCGAGCAGGGTCGCCACTTTTCCGGCCTCTATCCCCTTGTAGTAGGGCAGACGGCCGCGGATTCCGGTGTAGGCCAGGAAAAAACGTAAGGTGATCCGGGCGCGGATGCTGGACAGGGTCCGCGGAAGCTCCCCTATCAGCTCCGGTAGTTCCCGCCAGCTGCGGTTTCGCCAGAAGCCGTCAGACACCAGCAGACGGCCGCCGGGTTTGAGGACCCGCCGCCAGTCGCTGAGGGCGCGTTGAGGATCGGGTAGGGTCCACAACAGATTGCGTGAGACGACCACGTCAAAACGGTGGTCGTCAAAGCTCAGGGCTTCCGCATCCTGTTGCTGAAAATCGATGCTGAGACCTTTGGCTTGGGCAGCCGAACGCGCTTCGGACACCATCCGGGACGACAGATCGACAGCGTTGACGCGGTATCCCATGTGGGCCAGGTAAGTGGCGAAATGTCCCCGGCCGGTGCCCACGTCAAGGGCGCTTCGGCCGCCACCAGGTGGCAGCAGACCCTCAAGGAGCGATTGCCATTGGGTATCCACCTCGGGCCTCTGCTGGTTCAGATAGCTCCGGCTGCGCCAGTCCCAATAACCGGCGATAGCGGTTTTGACCATCGACATCGTTTTTTCCTTTCATCCCGGCAGGCAAGATCTTCATGGACCTAAGTCTTCCTTGCGGTCGGTAGCTTTTACAAATCCAGACGCCTGCTTTATGTTGAAGGCATCGGGATCTTAAGACCTGTACAACCCTTGAACCCGGACGCCAAGGAGACGAATATGATTTTAGACAAATTGGCCCAGGATGTCGTCCTGGGCGACGGCGGCGTGATTTTCGAGCTCGAGCGCCGGGGCTACGTTAGCGCGGGACCCTTTACGCCCCAGGTGGTGATCGAACACCCGGAGGCCGTCCTGCAACTGCAGACCGATTTTGCGCGCGCCGGCGCCCAGGTGCTGCAGGCTGTCACCTACTACGCCCATGAGGAAAAGCTCAAAGACGTGGGGGCCGCGGGCAAGCTCGAAGAGATCAACACCAATGCGGTGCGCATTGCACGGCAAGTGGCCGACGCATACGGCTGTTTGGTGGCCGGCAATCTCTGCAACACCTGGGTCTATGATCCGGACGACCCCTCGAGTCAGGCGGAAACCCGGCGCCAGTTCGATGATCAGATCCAGTATCAGCTCCAGAACGGCACCGATTTTTTCATCGCCGAAACCATCGAGTACCTGGGGGAGGCCAAGATCGCCCTGGAGGCCATCAAGGCGGTGAATCTGCCGGCCATGATCACCCTGGGTTTCAAGCGCGGTGACCGGACCCTGGACGGCGTCGCTCTGGAGACGGCCTTTAAAACACTCGCGGACCAGGGAGCAGAGATAGTGGGGATCAACTGCTTTCGGGATCCCCAGCGCATGCTGCCCCTGGCTCAGCGCGTGCGCGAGGCGGTCTCCTGCTTTGTGGCCACCCAGCCCGTGGCCTTCCGCTGTTCCAGCGAAAAGCCCTATTTTCAGATTCAGGAGTGGGATGGTCAAAACGCCTTTCCACTCGCCCTGGACCCCTTTGTGTTGACCCGCTTCGAGATGGCCGAGTATGCAACCGCCGCTCGGGAGATTGGGATCAACTTTATCGGATCGTGCTGCGGCGCGGCACCCCACCATATCCGCGCCATGGCCGAGGCCCTGGGGCGCAGGGTGCCCAATAGCAAATACTCACCCGCCTTGGACAAACACACCATCATCGGCGACAAGGAGCACCTGCGCGAAAAAGACGAGCAGATCCTCTGTGAACAGCGGTTCGGCAAGGCCCACTGCCATTTCTTGGCAAAGGAGTGACAGCCGCCGGGAATTCCGGCCGCCGGCTCCGCCTTGCCTCCAGCCTTCAGGACATTTCCGCACCTGGTCCGGTTCACAGGGCGCCCTTGTTGCCCATCGCTTTAGCCCTGCGCCATGGGACTGGGTCCTTGCGGGCGACCGGGCTAGCGTCCGAGGGAGGGAAGGCCGACGCCTCAAGTCGGCGCTGAGACCAACGTCTCAAAAAAGATCTTATGGTCGACCAACTGCATCCCTTGGAGGCGCCCGTGGATATATTTCTGATCACCGAAAATACCCACCAGGTGCCAGGTGTTGTCGCCCTCGGGCGTTAGCTGATCAACGGACTCCATGATCAGTTCAAGATCACCGTTTTTAACGAAATAAGCATTGGCTTCACACATGGTTGAAGACCTCCTTGAGTTTGGCGACAGCCGCCTCCACAAGATGGGGTAATGGGGCCTTGGCCAGACCGACGATCTCAGCATTCTCCTGAAAAAGGGGTAGCAGGATTTTCAGTGCCGGACTGGAAGTTACCGCAGCCGCCGTTTTGGGTGTCAGTTCGCCCAGCATGGCATTTGCCCAGGTGATGGCCACGGCGCCAACAATGACATCCGCCTTGGCCACCGAATTACAGACTGCATTTTCACCGGATGCGCCTCTGTTGGCCCCGGCTTTGAGCATTTGCGCGGTGGCGATGGCGTTGGTTCCCAGGGCGATGATGTCCACCGATTCACCGAAAGCGGCCTTGAGGTATTTGATGAGGGTGGCACCGATGCCGCCGCCCTGTCCGTCGATCACGCAGATTGATATGGGCACAGTATTCCCAACTCCCGTAAACAAAAAAGCCACGCAGCTTTGGGTCGTAGTCCATACGACGCAGAGCCTTCGTGGCTTTAAATACGCTTATTGAAATTCTTTTTCAGCCGGTCTTCAGACCGAGCATTTGCCTATAATCTCTACTGGCTTTAGTGGTGGATGTCAATCTTTATCGCGCCCCAGCTCCCAGCTTTAAAAAGAAAAAGCCCCGTCGCGGGTGATGCATAATGCGACGGGGCTTTGCTGTTTTCAAATGCGCCGAGTGTATGGCCTACATTTCAGATTCAGGGTGGAAGACATCCACATCCTTGAGATCCTCACCGAGGTAGGTGCGTTCGTTGGGGCCGAGGATGCCCATGCTCAGGCAGATCAAGGTCCACAGGTGAACGGTCTGCCAGGGATGGTGACGCTGCTCACTCAGGTCATGGACCTGGGCGTGGCAGTTGTGGCAGGGGGTGATGCAGTAGTCCGCCTTGGTGGCCAGGATCTGGTTGGCCTTGAGTTCCCCGTATTTGCGGCGCTCATCAGGGTAGCCGGACTGGAGGAAACCGCCGCCGCCGCCGCAACAGAAGTTGTTGGAGCGGTTGGGCGTCATGTCGATGAAGTTCTCCTCACCCACCACGGCCTTGACCACGTAGCGCAGGTCCTCGGCCACCGGGTCGCCGAAGGTCTTTCGAACGAGCTGGCAGGGATCCTGGACGGTGAAGCTGACCTTACGCTCCTTGTTCCAGTCGGAGCTCACCTTGAGCTTACCCTCACGAATCCACTGGGCGTAGTATTGAATGATCGATTTGATCTCGAAGTTGGAGTCGATCTTGAATTTTTGCAGTCCGAACCGGACCGCGAATAGTTCGTGCCCTCACTCCGTATTGAGCCAGACCTTGGCTTTCAAGTCCTCCACGGCCTTGACTTTTGTGCGCACGATGTGTTCCCAGTTCTCATCGTCCGCCGCGAACATGCAGTAGTTTTCAGCCGCCCAGCCTTTGGTACCGTAAGTCCAATCGGCGCCCACGCTGTGCAGAATCTTCCACAGGGGCACCATCTCATCGGGCTCGGTGACCGGCTCACGACTGTTCTGGTTCAAGAAGAATTCGGCCTCCATTTTGTTGACCGGGGCCTTCATCTCGGCGAATTCAGGCTGCGCTTCCTGGTACTCTTCGAGCACATCCTCGACCACGAACTGGAAATCCTCTTCGGTTGCACCCATGGCGCTGCAGGTGTCGTTGCGCAGGGCCATGTCGCAGGAGCCGATGATGCCCTTGGGGCGCTCTTCCCGCGGCCAGGTCTGGCGGGCGTAAAAGACCAGTTGGGGGATGTTGATCTTCATGGGGCAGACATACATGCAGCGCGTACACATGCTGCACATCCAAACCCATTTGGTGCTCTTGATCTCTTCGTCCATGCCCAGGGCGGCCATACGCAGGAACTTGCGCGGGTCCATTCCCTCGAGCCCGGTGGCAGGGCACCCCGAGGAGCACGCCCCACAGGTCAGACATAGGTTGAGATTGCCCCCTTCGGGGAGCAGATCCTTGACCTTGTCGATGAAGGTGCTCTGTTTCTTACCGCCTAGTTTGATTGCCTCTTCAGCCATAAACGCATAGCCCTCCGTTGATTTAGTCTCCACCCTTCTAATACTCTCAACGCCTTTACATACGTCATCTCACACAAAATACAAGCCTAAAATCGATGCTTGGTTTGTACGATAAAGGCGCAGGCTGAGGTGGATACCTGCCGGGAGGCGGCCGCCTCCCGGCAACTATTTTTTACCCCATCTCCTTCAGGGTCTTCTCCATGGTATTGACGATGGTCGCGAAATCACTGCCCATATTGGCGGCAAGGGTGGCGAAGGCGAGGCGCTCGGGTGCCAAACCCACGACGGTCAGCTTGCTCTGGGCATCGGCCACCCGCCAGCTGGCATAGGTGTTGCCACGCTCGGATTTGCAATTGTTCGTATGGCAGGCCATCACCACGACCCCATCGGCACCTTCGGCAAAGGCGCTGAGGATATAGTCGATGTCCACCTTGCCGGCGCAGGGGACCTGGACCACCTTGAGTCCCTGGGGCAGTGTCATCTTGAACTGGGCCGCCATCTCTCCGGCTTCCACGGCCGAATTCTGACAGCAGAAGGCCACTATTTTGGGAGCGTCGGCGGGTGCGGTCACGGCGGTTTTGATCTGTTCCTGCATGACAGCATCGGCAAACTCACCCACCTGAATGGCGTCCATGGGGCATTCCGAGGCGCAGATGCCGCAGGCCTGACAGGCCACCGCACTGACGATGGGCTTGTTGTCGGCATCCCAATAGATCGCCCCATGGGGGCAGCAGCGGTAGCAGGTCAGGCAGAAGGTGCACTTGCCGCTATCCACGACGGCCTTGCCTTCGGGGGCATCCAGGCTGCCGTCCCCCAGCAGGGCTTTCACCGCCAGGGCCACGGCCTGGGCGTCCACAAAGGCCAGATCCAGGCCCTGGGGGGCGCGGGTACCGCCGATAACGTAGATCCCCTCGCGGTTGGAGCCCACCGGGTAACGGTGGACGTTTTCGGTCTGCAGGAAGCCGGCCGGCCCCACGTCGATCTGCAGCAACTCGGCCAGGTCGGCGTTGAGGGCCTCGGCCTGGATCGCCTCTTCCACGACGATGAGGTCGGGGGACAGCTCCACTTGCTGACGAATGACCTGGTCGAAGTAAGTGACCCTGCAAGCCCCATTTTCGGCTTTGAACTCCGGGGCGGTGTCGAGTTTGACATAGATGGCGCCCTTGTCGCGGCCCTCCAGGTAGACGCGCTCGAGACCATTGGCCGCTACCTTGAGATCACCGGCGAAGATGTAGGCCGTGCACGCGTCGATCTCTTCCAGGGCGATGGCGCTGCGGAAGACCCGCTCCATGGTGAGGGGGTTGCCCGTCTGGGCAAATCCCACACCGAAGGCCACGGTTTTGCCCTTTAGGGCGTCCGGGGTGTCGGCGAGCATATCTTCAAGCTGGCTCTGTGAGATGACGCCCTCGCCAAGGCTGAGGCCATAGCCCTCCGCCAGCGGTTCCAGGCACAATTCCGAAGCCACCACGATGGCGCCCACCTTGCGTTCGAGCAATTCGTCGGCCTGGTAGAGCCAGATGCGGAAGTCCCCGGGGATCCCGGCGGCGCCGTTGAAAGCGGTGTCGCCGAGAACTTCGATCAGGGCATGCTTTTCTGCGACTTCCAGGAGCGCCTCCAACTGGGACTGTTCCTCGGCCGAGTAGCCGGCCAGGGGGCGGATCTCACGGCTGAGGCCCATGTCGGCGGTCTCTTCGGCCAGCAAAACCTTGTAACCCTGGGCGGCGATCTCCACGGCGGCCTTGAGACCGGTCAATCCGGCGCCCAGCACCAGCACATCAGTGGCCAATTCGATCTTTTCCATTGCGATTGCTTGTGTGCTCATTAGGCCCCCCCTAAATATTTAATCACGTCGCAGGCCGATTGCCCGGCTTGCGCCATCGAACCCGAAATGGTTCGGGGACCGCTAGCGGTGCCTGCCAGAAAGATGCCCGCCGTCTTGCTTTGGGCGGCATTGAGTTTGTCCTTGCTTTGGAAAAAGCCGTCGCCGTTGAGATCGAGGCCGAGGGTTTCTGCCAGGGCGGGGTTGTCCGTTCCCGGCATGATGCCCACCGAGAGAACCACCAGATCGAACTCCTCGTCCACAGCCCCATCACCGCCTTCGGCCATGAAGCGCGTGCGTACGCGGCCCTCTTCGGCCTCGTACATATCCACGGGGATGTTGCGCACAAAGCGGAAACCCGCTTTGCACTGTTCGTAAAAGGTGGGGAAGTTGTTGGTGGTGTTCTGGATATCCATGTAAAAAATAGTCACGTCCAGGTCCGGGTTTTGATGCTTGGCGGCCAGAGCCGACCGCAGGGCATAGGGACAGCAGACCTGGGAGCACCACAGGTGGCCCAGGCGCTCGTCGCGGCTGCCCACACATTGGATGAAGGCGATACGGCGCGGCGCGGTCCCATCGGACGGCCGTTGCACATGACCCAACGTTGGCCCAGAGGCGGACAGGAGTCGTTCAAATTGCAGGCTGGTAACGACATTGGG